>CAMDPX010000029.1 GCA_945905295.1 Planctomyces sp. SH-PL62
TGCGGTGTAACCGGGGCTAGCGCCGCGCGGCTAATTGTCGGGATGCGTCTGAGGCGCAGCCTCGTGAGTGACCATTCGGTTTTGATTTCAATCGTGAGATTTGAAAAACGGTATCACGGCTCTCAGCGATCGGCTTTCGGCCGGAGGGGATGCTTGCGAGCTTGCTCTTCGCAGTGGCGGCATCCCATCATGCCGTCTCCAACCCGGATTTCTAATCCATGCGGAGGTCATTCATGAGACGGTCGAATCTGTTCGGACTCTGTTTGCTGGTCCTCGTTTTAGCGGCAATTTCTCCAGTCAACGCCGCGGAAGTCTGGTCGCGGTTCCGAGGCGAGGGGGGATCGGGACGAGCGGCGGCCGGATCGAAGCTGCCGACGGAGATCGGGCCGGACAAGCACGTCGTCTGGAAGATCGACTTGGCTCCGGGCCATTCATCGCCGGTGGTCATCGGCGATCGGATTTACGTGACCGCCGAGAAGGACAAGCAATTGGTGACGATCGCGCTGGACCGCGCGACCGGCAAGACGTTGTGGGAGAAGGTTGCTCCGCACGAGAAGCTCGAAGCGGTGCATGGCATCGGCAGTCATGCTCAGTGCAGTCCGTCGGCGGACGATGAGCGCGTGGTCGCGCTGTTCGGCAGTTGCGGGCTGTTCTGCTACGACCGCGATGGGAAAGAACTGTGGAAAGTCCCGATGGGACCGTTCAAGAACGAGTTCGGAGCGGGGAGCTCGCCACAGATCGTGGACGACCGCGTCATCGTGTGTCAGGACCACGACACCGATTCATTCCTCGCCGCGTACGACAAGCGGAATGGCTCAGTCCTCTGGCGGACGGATCGGGCGGAGTTTCCTCGCAACTATTGCACGCCGCTGGTTTGGACGGTGAATGGCAAAAAGCAAATCGTCGTGGCCGCGACGCTGCGGGTCATCGGCTACGACTTCGAGACCGGCAAAGAACTGTGGACAGTGCGCGGCATCTCGCGGATGGTGTCGCTTAGTCCGTTCCTGACCGAGTCGGGCACGCTGATCACCGGCGGCTGGGCAGCCGGTGGGGACGAGACGGAACGCATCTCGGTGCAGCCGTTCTCGGTCATCAAAAAAGACCTCGATAAGAACGGCAACGGCACGCTCGAAGAGAACGAGCTTCCCAAAGGGGACATCAAGCAACGCTTCCCGCAGGTGGATCGCAACAAAGACGGCTCGCTGACCGAAGCGGAATACGAATACTTCCGCACGCTGTTCGAGCAGGGGCAGAACTCGATCGTCGCGATCAAACCGGGGGCGCAGGGTGAGGCGACCGAAACACACTTGCTGTGGAAGCAACGCAAGCTCGTGCCGTTCTGCTCGTCGCCGGTCGCGGTTGAGGACTTCGTCTTCACGATTAAGGACGGTGGCATCTTCGCGTGTCTCGACCTGAAGAACGGCAAGCACATCAAACAAGGCCGAGCGTCCGGGACCGACGACTACTACAGCTCACCGGTGGTTGCGGACGGCAAACTGTTTCTGATTGACGAGGAAGGCCGACTCACGATCCTCAGCGCCGACCCCGAATGCCGCACGCTGCATACGGCCGATTTCGGCGAGAAAGCGTTCGCGACCCCAGCCATTGTCGGCAACCGGCTCTACCTGCGGACCAACGGTCATCTGTATTGCTTCGGCGAGACAAAGTAGACCGGTCACTCCGAGGCTGTGAACTTTTTGGTAGCTGAAGTCGCCAGACTTCAGAATTCGCCGAGAAAACTGAACTCTGGCGAGTTCAGCTACCAATTCTTTCACAGGCTCTCCGTGACCGGAACGTTCGTGTCACGGAGAGACTGTGAAGTTTTCGTGGAGCACGTTTTCAACGTGCTCGAAAATAGGCAGATTGGGCACGTTGAAAACGTGCCCCACGTCATTTATTCACAGCCTTGGAGAGGCTCGTCGACTCTCGGCGTGCCCGCTTAGGTGACGAGGATAAATGAGTTCGCGTTTTTGCACCGACAACCTCTGCGCTCTTCGCTCCTCTGCGGTGCAAGATCGCAGTCATTGCACCGCAGAGGAGCGAAGAGCGCAGAGAAATACAAAACACGAAGTTGTTTCTCCTCGTCCCCTTAGCTCGGTGCCGACACGATGACTTTGCTCGGCCGCACGACGCGGTCGTGCAGGACGTAGCCGCGTTCGACTTCCATCAGCACCGTCATCGGCGGATGGTCCGCGCTGGGCATCTGCGTGATCGCTTCGTGCAGGTTCGGATCGAACGGCTGGCCGACACTGGCAATCGCTTTCGCATCATTGCGGGCGAGGATCTCTTCGAACTGCTTGAGCGTCATCTCGACCCCCTTGGTCAGGTCTTCGAGCTTGCCCCCCTTTTGTGCCGCTTCCAGCGACCGCCGCAGGTTGTCGAGCCCCGGCAGGATGTCGCGGATCACCGGCAGTGCGGAGTATTTCGCGGCCTGCTCGGCTTCGCGCTGTTGGCGTTTGCGGAAATTCTCGAACTCCGCTTGGACACGTTTCCAACTCGCGAAGAATTGGTCTCGTTCGTTTTGCAGGGCCGAGAAGACGGCATCGGCCGAGTCGTTGGAAGCGACTGCTTCCGCCACGGCGGCAGCGACGTCTTCAGGATTGGATTCCGCGTTCGTTGGCATTTGATTTTCGTCAGGCATGATTTTGGTTTTGACGGTCCGGTTCTCTCCCCCTTTGGGAGAGGATCAGGATGAGGGGAAAAACTGAGTTTGATGATGTCCGTGAATGTCGCATCTTTGTAGCCCGCCCCTTGTGGGTCGGTCGATCCATCCACACGAATCATCCAGGCCGCCGCGGCCTGGGCTACGCATTCTCTCCAGTGAACCAGTCTTTGACTTTATCGAAGAATGACGAACGATGCTGGCTGACGTTGGCTTGTTCGAGTTCGGCCAGCTTCAACAACAACTCGCGTTGTTCGTCGGAGACTTTCTTGGGAACTTCAATGTGGACCTCGACGAGCAGGTCGCCCGCCCGGCCGCCGCGTGGGTCGGGCATACCTCCGCCGCGAATCCGAAAGACTTCGCCGGAGTGTGTACCGGGCGGAATGTCTTGCGGTTGCTTCCCGTCGAGCGTCGGGACTTCGATGTCTGCTCCGAGCGCCGCTTGCGAGTAGGTGATCGGCACATGACAGATCAGGTCTTGTCCGTCGCGCTCGAAGAGGTTGTGTTCTTTGACGTTGATCTCCACATACAGATCTCCACGCGGTCCGCCGTTGAGTCCCGGTTCCCCTTCGCCACGCAGGCAGAGCGACATGCCGGTATCGACTCCTGGTGGAATGCGAGCATCCAGTCGCACCTTTTCGAGCGTGCGGCCGGAGCCACTGCAATCGGCGCACTTGTCGCGGACGATCTTCCCTTCGCCTCGGCAGGCGGGACAGGTCGTTTGGATGCGGAAGAAGCCTTGCGACTGCACGACTTGGCCTTGTCCGTTGCAGTAATCGCACTTCGCGGCCGTCGATCCCGCCTTGGCTCCGGAGCCGTGGCAGGTGCCGCAGAGCTCTCGGCGTTTGATCTCGATCTCGCGTGAGCAACCTTTGGCCGCTTCGAGCAGATCAATCGTCAATGACGCCTTGAGGTGGTCTCCTTGAGTCGGTCGCGGCCCGCCGCCGCGCCGACGGCCCCCGCCGAAGCCAAAGCCCTCGAACAGATCGCCGAACATCTCGAAGATGTCGCCGACGTCTTGGAACCCGCCGCCTGCGTGGCCGGCTCCTTTGACGCCGTCGTGGCCGAAGCGGTCGTAGCGCGCCCGCTTGTCGGACTCGCTGAGCACTTCAAACGCCTCGGCCGCTTCCTTGAAGCGGCCAATGGCGGACTCGTCACCCGGATTGCGGTCCGGGTGATTGGCCAAGGCCAGCTTCTTGTAAGCCTTCTTGATTTCATCCGAGCTCGAGTCCTTTTTGACGCCGAGCACTTCGTAGTAGTCACGTTTGGCAGCCATCGTGGGCATGATGATTTCTAAGGACGAATTCCGAAACCCGAATGACGAAAGAAATTTTTTGTCGGCCGAAATCCGAAAGGTGTGTCCGGTCAGGTGAGTTTGGAGACGTGTTCGTCGTTCAACAGTTTCTCGTCTCGGAATTCAATCGCTGACGAACTCGAATGGCTTGCATGGCAACTTCTCCAGGAATTCAGGCGTGGATCAGTCCGCATCGTGCGGAGGTCTGTGAGGAATGTCGAATGGCAATCTTTCGACGAAGCACGATGTGACACGTCTAACCGTTAATAGCATCGGCAATTCGCGCCAAGCGTCAAGCATCACCTCGCGGTCCATAATGGCAGTGGAGTCGTCGCGAGCGGATCGGTTCCCTTGTCGAAAGCGGTCGTATTGATGGTCGTGCTCATGGTCTTGGCCTCGTGAAAACGTGTTGGGCCGAGTTTAGCCGAAACGCCGGCATTGGACGACGAGCATTGGCAATGGTGGTGCCGGAATTCCGAAGCTGGCGTCGGTCTCCGTCGCGATCCGCGGAGCGAAAGACCTCAAACAGACGTTCCGCCGGCTGGAGGAGCCGTCGAAATTGTGACCTCGCCGCGCTATTGTGAATCGCTTAGACCTTGGCCGAAGTGAAGGAGCGAGTGTCGATGATGTTGCATTGGCTTGAACAACGCCGTGAGGAACTGTTGCGGTTTGCTGGCGAGTTGGTCGCGGCGCCCAGTCCGAACTTGCCGGGCGACGAGCGGGCGGTCGTCGCGGTGATCCTGGCCGAGATGGAACGGCTGGGGCTCGCCGGGGCCGAGATCGCTGCGAAGGAACCACATCGGCCGAATGTGATCTTCCGGTTGCCCGGCCAGCAGTCGGGACCGGTGCTCATGCTGTGCGGGCACAGCGATACGAAGCCGGTGGGTGAAGCGACTCAGTGGCGGACAGACCCATTTCAACCAGTCATCCGCGACGGCAAGTTATTCGGCCTGGGCTCGACCGACATGAAGGGGGCCGTCGCGGCGATGATCTATGCAACCGCCGCTCTCAAGCACTGCGAGACCCCTTTGATCGGAGACGTGTTGCTCGTGATCAACGCGGACGAAGAACGCTCGACGCGGTTCGGCTCCGAGTTTCTCTCGACGGAATACGGTCTCCGCGCGGACGTGGCGCTGCTGGGCGAACCGTCTGGCATCGACGGGCCGGAGTTTGAGTTTCTGCATCTGCTGTCTCGCGGCATTTCGTGCTTCAAGATTCGAGTCCACGGAACGCAGATGCACAGCA
This sequence comes from Planctomyces sp. SH-PL62, assembly GCA_945905295.1. Lineage (GTDB taxonomy): Bacteria > Planctomycetota > Planctomycetia > Planctomycetales > Planctomycetaceae > SXKJ01. Next base: position 5,202 of record CAMDPX010000029.1, read on the forward strand.
GCCTGACGGACCGGCTCCCTTCGATCAACGCGAACGTTCAACTGGCCGAGGTGCTCGCGCGGATGAGTCGTGAACTACGACTCACTTTCGTCCCGCACGCCTTGTGTTCGGCACCGACCGTCAACCTCGGTGTCAGAATCGAAGGGGGCGTCGGCTACGGCGTCTGTCCGGGATTGGCTGAGTTCCAATCGGACATCCGCACGTTGCCGGGGATGACGCGACAGCAACTCCAAGCCGATTTGGAACGCTGCTTGGACGCGATCCGCCGAGACAATCCCAAGCTGCGCGTCGAACTGGAATTCGAGCAACCTCCATTGGACTGGACTCCGCCGACGGAAGTGTCGGCCGAGCATCCTTTGGTCGCCGCGATACTCGGCGCTGCCGAACAAGTACTGGGCTGGCGTCCGAAGTTGAGCGCGTTCCCCGGCGGCACCGACGCCTCGAAGTTCCAAGGCGTGGCGGGCATTCCCACGATCCCCAGCTTCGGCCCGGGCTGGTTGAATCTCGCTCACGGACCGAACGAGTGCGTGAGTGTCGAGGCAATCGTCCAAGCCGCGAAGATGTATGCACTCGCAGCGCAATCTTATTTGAGCGAATAGCGGAGTTGCGCTTGATTCCAAGGGACAACTTCTGCCGTTCGCCTTAGTCCCGGCCCGGCCCTTGTGGCGGAGATGTTCCCAGAATCAAATCCGCCGCCTCGATCGGTGTTGTCCCCACGAGTCTCTCACGAGCCACGATTCATGCAGACGTTGATTGAAGCCAACGAGATTCAAAAAGTGGTCGCGGACTTGGGGAGGCGGATCGCCGCCGAATATCAGGGGGAACCTCTGACGGTGCTGGGAGTGCTCACGGGGAGCATCGTCTTTCTGGCGGACCTGATTCGAACCATTGACTTGCCGCTGCGAGTCGGCTTGATTCAAGCCTCCAGCTATCGTGGGGCGACGACTCTGCCGCTCGAACTGCGGATCAACGATTCGCTGGTGCCGGACATTCGCGACCGCGCGGTCCTGCTGGTGGACGACATCTTCGACACCGGCAATACGATGGCGGCACTGATCGACACGATCCGCCGCAGTTCGCCACGCAGCGTCCGTTCGGCCGTGCTGTTGTGGAAGACCGGTAAGGCCAAAGTTCCCATTCAACCCGACTACCACTGCTTCCCGATTCCCGATCGGTTCGTGGTCGGCTATGGTCTGGACTACAACGACGACTACCGGCATCTGCCCTACATTGCGGCGCTGGAGCCGAAAGACTTGTGAAGTTCTATTCCTTCCATTCGAAAGGTCGCGTCATGACACAGCTCTCGCGTCGCGAGTTCACTCAAGCCACGTTGGGATCGTTGCTGGGCTATTCGCTGCTGGAAACGATCTTCCGGCAGGACGCCTTCGCGGATGAGGTCAAGCCGCTCGCGATTGAGTGGCTCAAACAGGTCAACTCGCTGGCGGCTGACGTGCGCGATCAAAAGCTCAAGCAGGTCGAGTGGCAGAAGCAGATCGAGGCCCTGTTTCAAAAGATCGACCCGGCCGACGTCCTGCCGTTGATCGACTTCGATGCGCTCACCAAGGACTTGAAGATCGTGGACAACGGAGCCAGCAGCCTGCGTCCCAAGTTTCCGAAAGTCGAAGGACTGCCAACCGAGTACGTGTTTGGCCGGCAAATTTTCGCGCTGAAGAAAGGCCGCTCGGTCGTGCCGCACGGGCACGACAACATGGCCACGGCGTTCCTGATCCTGAAAGGGGACTTCCACGGCCGGCTGTACGACCGCGTCAAAGACGAGAAGTCGCACATCCTCATCAAGCCGACCGCCGACCGTGAGTTTCACCGCGGCGAGGCCTCGTCGATCTCGGACGACAAGGACAACGTCCACTGGTTTCAGGCAAAGTCCGAGACGGCATTCATCTTCAACATTCATGTGCTCAACGTCCGTCCGGGCAAAGGCGAGGCGACCGGTCGCGTGTACCTCGATCCAAACGGCGAGAAGCTGGCCGACGGCTTAATCCGCGCGAAGCGACTGGAGTACAAGCAGGCTCACGAGATCTACGGCTAACGGGAATCGCTCGGTGAAACCGCGAAGGGGTCGGGAGTCTTTTTCAGGTCGGCCCGCAACCTGACGACCATTCTGAAGTCCGATGCGGCCGACCTGAAAAAGACTCCCGACCCCGAATCAACCGGTCACGGCGGGGTCAGCGGCTTCGATGATGTCGAGCAACCCTTCCGCCGTCTTGGCTTGGCAAAGCTTCTCGCGCACAAACGCGCTCTTCGCCACGTTGGCCAACTGAGCCAAGAAGAACACTTGCAAGTTCGGTCGATCGGCCGGAGTGACCAGCAAAAAAATCAGCCGCACCGGCTCAGTCGCGGTCGGGCTGAAAAGGATGCCTTCTTCCGAGCGGCCGAAGATCAGCAACGGCTTCACCAGCTTCGGACAACGAGCATGCGGGATCGCGACGCCGAAGCCCACGTCCGTCGTCAGGAGCTGTTCTCGTGCTAGAGCCAGCGCCGCGACGTCCACATCTGGCGGCAGACTGCCCTCCGGAATGGTGGCAATGAGTTCGCGAATCGCTCCGTCAGCCGTCGTCGCGCTGACGTTCAATTGAATCGAACCGGCTTCGAGTGCGTCTTTCAGGAAGAGCCGCGGCAGCCGGGGGTACTCGTCTTCGATCTTGCCGACGATCTCTTCCAGGATGTCTTCCAACGTGATGAGTCCAACCGGAAGAGAACCATCCATCACGACCGCCATGTTGGCTCCGTCCCGTTGCAGTTCCTGCATCGTGACTTCCAGGTTGTCTCCTGGAGCAACAATCCGCAGCGGTCGCAGAATGCGCTGCCAATCGCGGTCATGCTCGTCCAACAGGAGCAGGTCTTTCATCAGCAGATACTTGACCGGCTCACGCGACTTCGGATCGAGCACAGGGATGCGCGAGAAACGATGCTCACGCACAGTTCGTAAGACTTCCGGCAGCGGCGTATCGGCCGGGAGCGTTCTGACCTGCGGCCAGGCGATCATCGCGTCGCGAACCGTCTGCTTGCTGAGATCGAACAGGTTCTCGACCATCAGCAACTGATTGAATGAGAAGCTCCCGGTTGCTTGCGTGGCAAACAACAACATCCGCAGTTCCTGTTCGGTGTGTGCGACCTCGTGATGGTCCGCTTCCAGTCCGAGCATCTTGAGAATCAAATCGCAGCCGGCATTGACCGCCAGCATCGGCACATAAAACAGCCGATAGCACCACCTCATCGGCGCGGCGATGGCCAGCGTCGCTTGCTCGGCGCGACGGATAGCCAGAATCTTGGGAGCTTGTTCGCCCAGCAAAATGTGCAAGAACGTGATCACCGAAAAGGACACGCCCACTGACAGCAGATGGCTGACTCGCGAGGTCATCCAGGCGGGATGACCGAAAACCGACTCGACGACCTTCGTAAATGCCGGCTCGCCCACCGCGCCGAGCGCGAGGCTGGCCACCGTGATCCCCAGTTGCGTCGCCGACAGATACTCGTCCAGTTCGTTGAGCATCTCGCGAGCGAGTTTGGCTCGGCGATTTCCCTGGCGAGCCAATTCTTCAATGCGCGTGGTGCGAACTTTGACGAGAGCGAACTCCGCCAGCACGAAAAAGCCATTCAACAGCACTAACACGAGGGCCAGTAACAGCCACAGCCCAGTGGTAAAGTCCATAGTGGCGGAGACTGTAAGCGGCTCCGCGCGGGCCGACAACGCGCGGCCGATTGAGCCGTGTCGACGCTGGATGAGCCTTGGCCGCCGCTTTCCGTGTAGGTAGCCATCACGCTTCGACCGAATTATGCCCCCGCCTCCGTCGATAGTTCCGCTTGCTTGAGCACAAGCTGCGTTGCGTCTTCCGACAGGTCGGGCGGATACCCGTACATCGCGAGCAGCCGCCGCACCTTGCGACGGAGGTCCGCCCGGACCGATTCCCGCTGCGTCCAGTCGAGCTTGGGCATCTGCTTGACCATCTCAGCCAGCTCGCGAGCCATCAGGCGAAGTTGGTCGGACTGCATGACTTCTTTCGCCGATCCGTTCTCCGCCAGTGCGTCGTAAAACGCGACTTCCTCCGTGGTCAGCCCCAGGTCCTGCCCGTGCTGCTTCGCCTCCCGGACCCACTTCGCCAGCTCCAGCAGCTTGGCGATCATCTCGGCCGTGGTGATCTGCTTGTTGGTGTAGCCGAGCATCGCCTTCTCCAGCGCCTCGCGAAACTTCTGCGCCTGTACGAGGTTCGTCCGCTCGCTGATCTTGATCTGGTCGGTGAGCAGTTTCCGCAGCGTCTCCATCGCCAGGTTCTTTTGCTCCAAGGCGCTGACTCGATTCAAAATTCAAAAAATCCTCGCTGAGGATGTCCAGCCGAGCCGCGTCCAGGCCCGCCGCCGCGAAGAGGTCGATCACTTCGCCCGCATCCACCGCGTCGCCGATGACCTGCCGCACGGCGGCATCGATGTCTCGCGATCCGCCCCCGCCCGGCGTCGGCCCGGCGTCATCCGCCAGCCGTTTGCGGATCATCGCCGCGATCCTCTGGAAGAACGCCAGGTACGGAGTGATGTCCTTCGTCTCCTCGCGCGGCACCGCCAGCGCGAACGCCGTCGAGAATCGCTTCACCATCCCGCGGAACCGCTTCCATCCGGTCTCCTCGCCCACGTTCTGTCCGACGTCCAGCACATGATCGACCGCGCCCAGATACACCCGCAGCACGTTGACCGGTTCCGCGTCGAGCGCCGCCGAGTAGTCGTACCCGTGAAAGAACCCGCGCAACTGCTCGAATGCCGACCGCATCGCCGGGATTGCCTTGTCCTGCAATTCCTTGATCGGCTTGTCGCGCGCGCCCGTCGCGTTGGCATACATCGCCAGCGCATCGGCGAGCGGATCAGCCAACCCGATCAGGACCACGATCAACCCGCCCGGCTTACGAAGCACTAATCGAAGTGCTGAGCCAAGTCTTCCGCGATCAGGCAAATCCGTGTCTCGCTGCCGACGAGTGCTTCCAGCGCGGCCCACTTGGTCTTGAGCTTCTGCTGGCGATCCACTTCTTCCCCTTCGGTGATTTCCTCGAATTCGGAATCGACCTTGGGAATTCAGCTTCGTTCAGACTCAGCTTGGCGATGCGGCTTTCGTAGTAGATCGGCACCGTGGCCTTGTCGATGACCGCTTGCTGGATGTCGTAGACCGAGACGTACTCGCCGAGGACGGCCCGCGTGTTGGCGTCGTTCATTTCGATCGGCGCGCAGTGAAGCCGATGACCGATTACTGTGAACCCGATAGAATGCCGTCTCAATCAGACCACGATTTTTCGGAATTACGCGCAATCACAGTCTCCTTGGTTTTGTGGGAATGGATGCAGTGTGAAGAACACGACAACGCCACCGTCGATGATCGACTTATTCTGCGGAGCAGGTGGCCTCTCGCTGGGATTCGATCGTGCCGGCTTTCAGACGGTGAGCGCATTCGACAACTGGCAACCTGCGGTCGAGACTTACCGAGCCAATTTGGGCGATCACGTTCAGCGCGTCGCGATCACTCGTGACTTGGATATCTCTTGTCCGACGGTGATCGTCGGTGGGCCGCCGTGCCAAGGCTTCTCGTCGGCGGGAATGCGTCGAGCCAACGATGCCCGCAACTCGCTTGTCGGCGAATTCAGTCGCCTCATCGCGCGAGTTCGTCCTGCCGCGTTCATCTTCGAGAACGTCGAAGGATTCTTGACCGGAGCGCGTGGCGACTTCGTCTTGGAACTACTCGAACCGTTGATCGAGGCGGGATACCGAATCCATCTTCGTAAGATCAACGCCGCTCACTTCGGTGTTCCGCAGCATCGCAAGCGAGTCATCGCCATCGGCGGACTCGGCTGGGAACCATCTTTTCCAGAGGCAACACACGCCGCGTTTGGAGCACCCGGCGCGCACCTCGCCAACGGCATGAGGTCGTGCGCGACACCCACGCTGGCTGATTCGCTTGCCGACTTGCCGCCAGCGTCCTGCAACGGCAATGAGTCATTCACCGATCACGCCATCCAACTACTGAGCGACGAAGACTCGCGGCGAGCCAAGTTGCTGGAGCAAGGGCAAACGATGCGTGACCTGCCGGAAGAACTCTGGCATGAGAGCTATCGCAAACGAGCCTTTCGCCGTGTCATGGATGGCACGCCCACTGAACGACGCGGCGGTGCTCCGGCCGATGTGCGGCGGCTGCGTGCCGACGAACCCTCAAAGGCAATCACTGGCGGCGTCTTACGCGAGTTCATTCATCCGACCGAAGACCGCCCGCTCACGCTTCGCGAATGCGCGACCTTGCAGACGTTCTCGGCAGACTTCCAATTCCAAGGGAGCGTGTCCGAGAAAGCTCAACTCATCGGCAACGCCGTCCCCCCGTTGCTCGCTCAACGAATCGCGGAATCACTTCGACAAGACCTCGCGTCGCTGCGTCCGACTCGCGCCCCCGGCGCATTGCTGAGCTTCGTCCCGACGCTTGCCATCGGAATGAGTCCCGCCCTCGAAGAAGTCACTCACCGAGTCAAGCGGCGATTCATGAGCGGAGCGAAACAGAAAGTGTTGCAACTATGGGACTGACGAAAGCCCAAGCGGCGGGCCTCACCAACGAATGCTGTGTAAAGAGTCGCCCGCTGGTGCGCTCTCGGCGGCTGGAGGGATCAGGTCGACGCCCGTAAGATGAGCCGAATCATTCAGCCTCTTTCCTGCTCGTGATAAACCACATCAATGTTTCTTGAACAAGCACATCAATGGCTGGGATGGCCATCGCCCGAGCGAATCCTTGATCCACAAGGTGCGGGTGCGAGGGCGTCTTGGGAGTTCGCCAAACGCAAGATCAACGATTCGCTCAAGCAGAAGTTTCCGCAGCTACAAATTGAAACGGGCGTTCTCGTCCTGAATTCGGATTCAGCCGATACGACAGCTCCGCTCGCGGTGGTCTGCCAGTTTGCGAGTGGGGCGAGTGACGAAGCGTTAGACGAAGCTCATCGTCTTGCCTGGAGCTTCTCCCGGACCTCGCTGCTCGTCACGTTGGAGCCACATCGAATCATTGCCTGGACGTGCTATTGCGATCCGAATCAGCCGGAACAATTGCGGCGAGTTTGCGAACTCCCCACGCCGCCGATCTTCCCGCCAACGGGCACACCGGAGCAGCGCAACGTTCGCGATTTGTTGCATTGGGTCAGCCTCATCACCGGCCACATTCAGCGACAGCGACCGACCCATTTTCCCGTCGATGGTCGAGCCGATGCGTTGCTGCTGAAGAACCTGCGGTACGTTCGCGGTCGCCTCTTGGCGATGGAGCTGCCGATGAATTTCTGCCACGACTTGCTGGCGCGAATCATCTTCACGCAGTACCTCTTTCACCGTCGGGACGGCGACGGCAATGCGTTCTTCAGTCCGAGCCTTCTGGATCGCCTCAAGAAGGACGGAACACTGAAGCCATCCCATGACGATTTGGGATCGATCCTTCAGGATCACGGCGCAACGTATGCGTTGTTTCGGTGGCTCGACGAGCGTTTCAACGGCGACCTCTTCCCCGGCAAAGAAGACTCATCCGCTGAAGATCGAGAGGCAGCATGGCAAGCGGAAAGTGATGCCGTTCGCCCCGATCATTTGCAGCTTCTGGCTGAGTTGGTGTCCGGGACAATCGACACGACGGATCGACAACTCCGTCTCTGGCCGCAGTACTCATTCGACACGATCCCGTTGGAGTTCATCAGTAGCGTCTACGAAGAGTTTCTCAACGAAGAGCGGTATCAAACCAAAGCCTTCTACACACCGTCGCATCTCGTGGACTATGTGCTTGACGCGGTCTTGCCATGGGACGGCGACGAGTGGGACTTGCGCATCTTGGACCCGTCGTGCGGCTCGGGCATCTTCCTGGTGAAAGCGTTTCAGCGGTTGATCTATCGCTGGCGTCGAGCCAATCGCCGCGAACCGCTGGTAAGCGACCTGAAGCCGATCCTGGCGAAGAATCTCACTGGCGTAGACATCAACCCGGAAGCGGTGCGAGTTGCCTGCTTCAGTCTCTACCTCGCGATGGCTGACGCCATCGAGCCGAAGCATTACGTCACACGCGAAAAGGTGTTTCCACCGCTGCGCGGCAAGCGGCTGATCGCGAACGATTTCTTCGACGAGACGATTTCGGGATTTCAAACGCACGACGACAACGGGACGTTCGATTTAGTCATCGGCAATGCGCCGTGGGGCGACAAGTCGATCAAGAAGACATCGGACATCGCTGCCGCTTTTTCGCCGAACCCTCGCAAGAAGAAAGACGAACCGCCAACGAATGCCGAAGCGTGGGCCAGGGGGCATGATTGGCCGGTCGCCAACAATGACATCGGCCCGTTGTTCTTGGCAAAGGGACTGAAACTCGTTCGAGACAACGGCAAGGTCGCGATGGTGCAGCCTGCCGGACCGTGGCTCTATCACCGAGCCGAACCTGCGATGCAGTTGCGGAAGCGGCTCTTTGAAACCTGCACTATCGATGAAGTCACGAACCTCTCGGCGATTCGACGCGAACTCTTCACCGACGCGATTGGCCCCGCCTGCATCATCGTCGTCGGGAAAGAGCAACCTGCGCCCGATTCCACACTCTCGTACTTCACTCCCAAGCCACTGAAGACTGAGGGACCGATCAAAGACTTCACGATCGAACCGCAAGACGTCTCCCGCGTTTCACATCACGAAGCCGCCAACGATCCGTTAGTCTGGCCGGTGCTTTCGATGGGAGGCCGGCGAGATTTGAATTTGATTCGCAAGCTCGCCTCGTATGAAACGCTCGTGAAGCTCAAGGCGAAAAATGAAGTCATGACGCGAATGGGCGTCATCCCCGGTGACGAAAAGAAGTTGCTCCCCGAACTCAGAGACAAGCCGTATTTCGATGCGACCGAGTTTCCGGAGGATGTGTTTTTGGAACTCGATGCCGCAACGGTACCTGGCTGGAAGGAGCCACGAGTTCACAGCCTTCATGGCATCAAGCACTTTGAAGAGTTCAAGAACCCGCAGCTTCTGATCAAGCAAAGTTTCTCTGCGAAAACCGGCCGCTTTCGCGCCGCGCTGGTCCGGTCTGACGATCCCGAATGGGGCGTCGTCTGCAAGAAAACGTACCTCTCGGTTCGCGACCAATCGTCAGACTCGCGGCACATTCACGCCGCTTGCCTAGTCTACAACAGCTTGCTCGCCTCATATTTTCTGGCTCTGACCAGTAGCCGGATTAGCCACTACATCACGGAGACTCTGACCCAAGAATTGATGACCGTCCCGCTGCCGAAGCCACTCGTCGATCTAGCAGGCGTGAGTTCATTCGACGAGATCGACGAGTTGACCCGCAAACTATTCGCGCTCACCAAAGCGGATTGGACCCTGGTCGAAGACTTGCTGGAGTTCACGTTGCCGGACGCGATCCGCAAGACCCCCGGTCCTGGACGGCAGAAGACGAAACGCGATGACTCGCATGATGGCTCGGAACCGGAGTTATCGATTTACGCGCAGACAATGTTCCGAGTCCTCAAGAGCACCTTCGGCAGCGACAAGGCCATCGCTGCGACGATCTATCAGGAGCCGGACGGCCAACCGTTGCCAGTCCGCATGGTCACGCTGCATTTCGACTGGCCCGGCCGCAAGCCGTTGACCGTCGAGCCTATCGAAGCCGATGGACTGCTCGACGAACTCTCCAAGTTCCATCGCGACACTTTGCAACGCAGGACGCGCACGGCCAATGGCACCGGCTTGGGCTTCCAGCGTGTTGCCTTCTTCTTCCACTCGCATCAGGCGGAGCATGGTCGAGTTCGAAACCTGACCATCATCAAACCCGACGAACGACGCTACTGGACGCGATCTTTGGCGATGCGCGATGCCGATGATCTCGCCGCCGCCATCTTCAAGGCCGCCGGCTGGAAGGGCGAGCGTCCATGACCCGCCGACGCACCTTCAGCGATATCGCGTTTGCCGCCGACACCGACAACGCTGATCTTCCAGTCGAGTGGGCACGCGGTGTCGCAGCCCAAGTTCTCGAATGGACGTGGCAGGCATTCGACCAATTGCGTGAGAAGCACTTGCAGGGAGTCGACTTCAGCCAGCCGCTCGATCAATTGGAACGTGATCTCACTCGCCATCACTACCTCGATCTCCAGCAGGTTTTTCACACGGCAACGGAAGGTTTTTGCTCGCTGCTTCCCGAACGTGAATGGGACGAGATGGAAAGCCTCTCGTCCTCACAGGCCAAACCTCCCGCCTACGATTTCGCTTTCGTCCACATCGAACATCGCCGTTGGGCATGGCCCATTGAAGCCAAGGTGTTGCCGACGCCGGGAACATTGAGCGAGTACGTCAATGAGATTCACACCAAGTTCGTCGGAGGTGTTGCGGCTCCATTGGTTGGCGAGGCCGGCATGATCGCCTACCTGCTTTCCGGTTCGGCAGACACATTTTTCGTCAATCTTGAAAATCGGCTTGCGGTGGTGCTCGAAGTGGTCGCTGAGTTCCCGAATCGGCCTCATCGAACTTCAACACATTCTCGTCCCACTGCCCCAACACTCCGCCTTCACCACATGGTCATGGCCTGCCACTGAGCCGAGGAACGTGGCTGGGTGGCACACCTGACGCTTTTGGTGCTGCCGTTGGCCAGCACGAAGCCACTCGGCGACAAGTGGTGGATGAAGTGCTGCATCCAGGCGAAGTTCGCGTTCCCCTTGGGAGGCAGGCCGTACTTCCACCGCACGTCTTCGTCGCTGCGGTGCCAGTCCGAATCGTTGACCGGCGGATTGGCCAGCACGTCATCGGCCTTGAGGTCTTTGTGCAGGTCGCGGAGGAAGGTGTCGGCGGGGCGGGGCCGAGGTTGGCCTCGATGCCGTGGATGGCGAGGTTCATGTGCGCCAGTCGCCACGTCGTGGGGTTGGACTCCTGGCCGAAGATGGAGACGTCGGTCTTGTTGCCGCCGTGGGCTTCGGCAAATGTTTCGGACTGGACGAACATGCCGCCGGAGCCACAGGCGGGGTCGTAGACGCGCCCGGCGTACGGTTCGAGCATCTCGACCAGTACGCGGACGACGGAGCGCGGCGTGTAGAACTCGCCGCTGAGTTTGCCTTCGGCAGCGGCGAACTTGCCCAGAAAATATTCGTAGACCCGGCCAAGCGTGTCGCGGGCCTTGTCGCGCGAACCTTTGAAGCCGATGCCAGCGATGAGATTGATGAGCCCGGCCATCTTCACCGGGTCGATGCCGCGGCGGGCGTAGTCGCGCGGGAGTTTGGATTTGAGATTAGGGTTGTCGCGCTCAACGGCGAGGATGGCGTCGTCGATCAGCGTGGCGATGTCCGGGCGGGTGGCCTGGTTCTGCAGATTGGGCCAGCGCGACTCGGGCGGCCCCCAGAAGACGCGCTCGGCGGTGTATTCGTCGCGGGATTCGAGCAGGCGCTCGATTTGGGCGGGCTTGATGCCGTCCTTGGTCAACTCGGTTTGCAGCTCATCCCGCCGGGACTGAAAGCTATCGGAGATGTACTTGAGGAAGAGCAGGCCGAGGACGACGTGCTTGTACTCGGCGGCATCGACCTGGCCGCGAAGAGCGTCGGCGGCTTTCCAGAGAGTGTCGGCGTAGGAGAGGTCGGAGACGTTTTCGTTGGTCATGCTCGGGCTCGGCGTGTGAAAGCGTTGATGGTGCGGAGCGTGCGCGAAGCCGTCAATACGCCCGGCGTGATGATCTCGTCCGGCAGCCGTCGGAACGTTCCGTCTGTCAGGCGGACGTGGTTGAGCGCTTCGTAGCATTCGCTTCAAATTCACCCGCCAATGGGTGCGCGTCGACACGGCGTCTGGAATTCGTGAAGGATCGGTCGGATCATTGTCCTCGCAGCCTGAATCGGACTCGCTCAGGGACGATCTTTCTCCTCAAAGAAAACGAGTTCATCGCTCTGGCTTGGGGACTCGCCGATCCGAGGGGCTGGAGCCGCGCCGGCCTTTGCCACGCTTGGGCTTCTTTTGCGCGAGGGTGAAAGCCAACTGGCTCGGATCGTCTGCGGCAACCGGTTGGCCGAGTTGCTTCTTCAGTTCGAGGATGCGATCGCGGAGTTGAGCCGCTCGCTCGAATTCCAAATTTTGAGCGGCGATGAGCATCTCCGCTTCGAGTTCATTGAGGAATTCTTGCGTGATGTATTGCGTCTCGCTGAGTCCAGCGGATTCGCTGACGACTCGCTGAGCGGCAATTTCCTCTTCGATGCCGCGGCGGATCGCCTTCTTAATCGTCTCAGGAGTGATACCGTGCTCGGCGTTGTAAGCCAGTTGCCGTTCGCGACGGCGACTCGTTTCTTCGATGGCCCGTTGCATCGAATCGGTCACTTTGTCGGCGTAGAGGATGACTTCGGCGTTCACGTTACGGGCGCTGCGGCCGATGGTTTGAATCAGGCTCGTCGCACTGCGCAAGAATCCCTCTTTGTCGGCGTCCAAGATCGCGACTAGCGAGACTTCCGGGATGTCGATCCCCTCGCGGAGCAGGTTGACGCCGATGATCGCGTCGAACTTTTGCTCGCGCAGTTCGCGGATGACTTCGACACGCTCGATGGCGTCGAGTTCCGAGTGCAGCCACTTGCAGCGAATCCCCTCTTCGACCAGGTAGGTCGTCAAATCCTCGGCCAAGCGTTTGGTGAGCGTCGTGACGAGCACTCGTTCGTTGCGTTCGGCTCGTTTGCGGATTTCATCCTTGAGGTGCGGCACTTGACCGCGCGCCGGCAGCACATGGACCAGCGGATCGACGAGGCCGGTGGGGCGGATGACTTGTTGCACGACTTCGCCGCCAGATTGCTCCAGCTCCCAATCGTTGGGCGTGGCCGAGACAAACACCGCTTGGGCACGAATCTTTTCAAACTCCTCGAATTGCAGCGGCCGGTTGTCGAGAGCCATTGGCAGCCGAAAGCCGTGCTCGACGAGTGTCGTCTTGCGAGACTTGTCTCCCGCGTGCATCCCACGAACTTGCGGGATCGTGACGTGGGACTCGTCGATGAAGATCAAGAAATCCTTCGGGAAGAAGGCGAACAGCGTGTCGGGCGGCTCGCCTTTCTTTCGGCCGGCGAGTGCTCGCGAGTAGTTCTCGATGCCGGGACAGAAGCCGGTCTCGCGGAGCAGTTCCATGTCGTAGCGCGTTCTCGCCGAGAGCCGTTGCGCTTCGAGCAGCTTCCCTTCCTGCCGAAATTGATCGAGCCGCTCCGCGAGTTCCGCTTCGATCTCTTCGACCGCGTGCGCGATCCGCTCCTGAGGCAGCACGAAATGCTTCGCCGGGTAGACGTACATTTCATCGAGCCGCTTCGCCTCCTCGCCGGAGAGCGGGTTGATGATCGATAGCCGCTCGACTTCGTCCCCCCACAACTCAATGCGATAGGCATACTCTTCGTAGGCCGGCCAGACTTCGACGACGTCGCCGCGGACCCGAAACTTGCCTCGCGACGGCTCGAAGTCGTTGCGGTCGTATTGAATGTCGATCAGTCGCAGCAGCAGTTCGTCGCGATCGACGGTATCGCCCGGCCGCAACGTGACCATCATTTCCAGATAGTCCTTCGGCGAACCGAGGCCGTAAATGCACGACACGCTGGCGACGACGATCACGTCCCGCCGGCTGACCAACGCCGACGTCGCCGCCAGTCGCAGCCGGTCGATGTCGTCGTTGATCGACGAGTCCTTCTCGATGTAAATGTCGCGAGCCGGGATGTACGCCTCCGGCTGGTAGTAGTCGTAGTAGCTGACGAAGTACGACACCGCGTTGTGCGGAAAGAACTCTTTGAACTCACCGTAGAGCTGCGCGGCCAGCGTCTTGTTGTGCGACAGAATGAGGGTCGGTCGATTCATCCGCTCGATGACGTTCGCCATCGTGAAGGTCTTGCCGGAGCCGGTCACGCCCAGCAACACCTGATTCCGCTTCCCCTCGTCGATGCCTCGGCAGAGCGAGTCAATCGCTTGCGGCTGATCACCGGCTGGCTCAAACGGTGCAACGAGCTGGAAACCAGACATCACTCCCTCGCGGCTAAGAACAAAACAGGCGAGCGGGGCGGCGTCAGCCCAATGGCACTCACTTTGATGAGCCGGAACGCGCTAGCGTCCGGTTCGGGCATCAAGACCGCGACAAACCGGACGCTAGCGCGTTCCGGCTGATCATCGAACCCCTCAAAGTGACTGCCATTGGGAGTCAGCCCCTCGGTTCTGCATCGAATGCACCGGGGGGCTGACGCCGCACCGCTCGCCAAACTGTCTCTCGAAGGATAGTTCGTTGACACCGACATGGGCCGAACTACCATGTTTCGCATTGCTGAGATTCAATCTCGCGGGGGCGGAAACGCTCGTCAAAACATGTACGAAGACGCCATTTGCAGTGAAGACGTGATCTGCCACTGTCTGAAGGTCACTCAGGCCGAAGTCGAATCGGCCATCGTGACCTCAGACGAACCTTCGTTGCGTTGCGTGATGCGGATGACCGGTGCCGGGACTGGCTGCACGGCGTGTCATCAGGCGATTCGCAACATGGTCCTGGCTCAGTGCCCACCCGCCGCGTCTTCGCCGACTTGCGTGAGGAGGTAGTTCTGCAAGCCGAGCCGCTGGATCAAGTCGATCTGCGTTTCCAGCCAATCGACATGCTCTTCGGACTCCACCAGAATCTTTTCGAGCATGTCGCGGCTGCCGCCGTCGTTCTCGGCAATGCACAGCTTGACGGCGTCGTTGTACGTCTTGACTCCGCTGGATTCGAGCTTGAGGTCGTACTGAAACTGGTCCTCGACGTCGGTGCCAGCACGAATGACGTCGTAGCGAGCGATCTCCGGCACACCCTCCAAGAACAGGATGCGGTCAATGAGCATTTCCGCGTGCTTCATCTCGCCCATCGACTCGGAATAGTGCTTGGCGGCCAGGCGGTTCAAGCCCCAATTCTTGCACATCTTGGCTTGAATGAAGTACTGGTTGATCGCGGTCAATTCGATCGTCAGCCCCGCGTTCAGGGCGTCGATGACTTTCTGGGAACCTTTCATGAGAAACTCTCCTTGTGATGAAAGCGCCGGCAATCGGCGGAATTTCGATGGGGGAAATGTGACAAGCGGCGGATTCTAGTGGGCCATGACCATTGATCCACGGCCGAGGTCGACCAAGCTTCAAAAAACGCCGAACTGAGATGTGATCCCAGCGCGAGAGCCGGTCTCGGTGGCTGTCCGAAACGGTCGTAGGCTGACTCTCCGAGTCTGTGAATAAATGACGTGGGGCACGTTTTCAACGTGCCCAATCAGCCTATTTTCGAGCACGTTGAAAACGTGCTCCACGAAAACTCCACAGCCTCTCCGAGTCGGGACTCTTGCGAGAAAACTCCCGACTCGGAGAGTCAGGCTACGGCGGATAGCCACTCAATGCTGTGGCGACGCGATTGCTTCAATGACCGACAACTCGCTGGCCGTCGGCACGACTTGTTGCCAGGCAAAGCCGCTCATGCCGAGCAACCGGCGGTATTCCGTTTCCGTCCGCTCTTGGCCACCGGTAACAACCATCATGGCGACGTCGAACCACTTCCCATGAAATGGTTCCGGGCCGTCGGGCAAGACGAATTCCGCCAGCAGCAACCGGCCATCGGACGGCATCACGGCCCGGCAGTTTTTCAGGATCGTGGTCGCTTGCTGGTCATCCCAGTCGTGAATGATGTGCCGCAGAAAGTAAGCGTCCGCACCGCTGGGGACGGATTGAAAGAAGTCCCCCGCGATGAATTGCACACGCTCGGCAACGCCCGCTTGAGTGAGATTGGCTTTCGCGCGGTCGATGACATCGGCACGGTCAAACAAGATCGCTTGCAGTGGCGGATGCTTGGCGAGCACGGCCGCGAGCACACTGCCGTTGCCACCGCCGATGTCGGCCAGGACGCGAATGTCGGAAAAGTCGAATGCGGCCAGCATGGCGTCGGTCTCACGGCCATGCACTCCGACCATCCCCTGGTCGAAGATCGCGGCGTTCTCCGGGGTGTGACGCAGAAACTCGAACAGAGGCTCGCCGAAGACATGCTCGAACGCCGTCTCGCCGGTCTGCACGTTGTGCAGCAAGTCGCCCCAGGCTCGGTATTGCCAATCGCCGCGCATCCAGGCGAGTGCGGAGAGTGACCCCGCCGTGTTGCCGAGCAAGCATTCCGACAACGGCGTCAAAGTAAAACGGTGTTCTGAGTCCTCGCGAAATACGCCACTGCTGGAGAGCGCTCGCAGCAGACGATACAGCGACCGAGCATGCGTGCCAGTCTCGGCCGCAAGTTCTTCGGCCGTTCGCGGCCCGGCCGACAACAGGTCGGGAACGCGCAGCCGCACGGCCACATGAATCGCCTGTGTCATCCAGAAGCCGGCGATCATTCGGTTGAGTTCGTCTCTCGGCGAAGTCATGGCAGTCCTTTTTTCGGTCGCGGACGCAAGACGCTCCGCTGACTTTGAAGATTCTTTTGAACGCTCTGCCGAGCGATTTTCTTCTGCAACTGTGGAAACTTTGTCGCGGGACGCCGAGCGCCCCCTTCGCCGCGTGACATGATTGTCCTCCTGTGTCGCCTACCCTCGCCTTGCCCGACGTCACCAACCTTCGAGTTCTAAGCCGCGTGGCTCCTCGCTTCTTAGGGGTGCATTCGTCAGTCCTTCGCTGTCTTTGCGCGTTTCAGGCAGTCGGCCAATTCATCGACAACGACGCCCGCACCGGGGCCGCGCAACATGCCGTAGTGCGTACCGGGAATCCAGTGGACCTCGACGCCGTCGCGCGCGGTCTTCCGCCAGAACCAACCGACCGGACACAAACTGACCAGGCTGCTCTGCGACAGCCGGGCGCGGAAGTGCGTGATGCGGCCCGGATACGGAGCGACCAGATGCTCGCGGGTGACGGTTGTGTGCGTGCGCAGCCCTTCGTCCAGCACCGTGTGAAACATTCGGCGAATCAGCCGCGACCGCACGTTGCGAATCAGGCCAATCAGGTGCGTGTGCAGGCACACGCGATAGTTGATCGCGTAGAACCAATCGAGCCAGAACGGGACATGCGACGGCGGATCGAAGATCACCAGCAGCCCGATTTGGTCACCCTGTCGCAACAGCTCGCAAGCCAACTCAACCACGATGATCCCGCCGGCCGAATAACCGCTGAGAAAATACGGTCCCGTCGGCTGCACTTTTTTGATCTCGGAGATGTAGGCCGAGACCAGCCGATAGATCGACATCTGACGAATCGTCTTGACCTGCTTCGCGCTGGCCGGCTGCAAGCCGTAGACCGGCTGATCCGCGCCGAGCGCATTCGCGATGTCCTGAAACGCCAGCAGGTCGCCGTAACCGGCGGGGACGAAGAACAGCGGCAGTTGATCGCCTCCCTGCTGCAACGGCACGAGATGCACGCGCGGCACGTCGAGTTCCAAGTTGCGCAGCTTGCTGCCGGGAACTTCCTGGAATCCGTGCGGCGGCTCTTTGTCCGAGTACAAGTACGTTGCGATCTCCTCGACCGACCGCCGCATCCGCAGCGGGTTCAGCGACAGCTCCATGTTGAGATGCTGCCCAAGCTGTGTCCGCAATTCGATCGCCATCAGCGAATCTAAACCCAACTCCGATAGCGGCTGCTTCGGGTCGATCGACTCCACCGGCATCCGCATGACACGCGCCGCGTGGCTGCGCACCAGTTCGATCAGCTCCGGTTGCGCAATCGGTAAGGGGTCGGGAGTCTTTTTCAGGTCGGCGGTGACACCGTTTGGAACAGTCACTCGCGTTTCCGCCGACCTGAAAAAGACTCCCGACCCCGTCGCACCGGACTGCGCCAGATACAACGTGTGATTCGAGTCATCTCGATGCTTCGCGTCATTGAGGCACGCCACCTTTTCAAATCCCGTTTCGCCGAGCACCTGACACCAACGTTCGCGGCGCATCAGTGGATAATCGGGACGCAGATCGGTGTCCTCGAAGCTCCACCAACCGTCGATCAACGTGAAGACCATGTCTCCCCACAACGGCGGGTTCGCTCCTTCGAGCAGCAGCAGCCATCCCCCCGGCCGCAGAAGCTGACGAACGTTGGTCAGCGTTTCGCGCAACCTCGGCGTCGCATGCAGCACGTTGGCCGCGACGACCAAATCGAACGAACCCGCTTCCATGTCTTGCTCACCGAGCGGCCGGCTGACATCGAATAGTCGTGTGCGTAAAAACGGGAAGTCACTAAAGCGATCTTGGGCCGCACGTAAAAACAGCGGCGACAAGTCGGTGAAGGCGTACTCGGACCGCTCGGCCGGAAGCTGCGGCAGCAAGTGCGTCGTCAGGCCGCCCGTTCCCGCGCCGACTTCCAACACGCGGATCGTTTGACTCGCGGGAAGCGTCGCGATCATCTCTCGCACGACTTCACCAGCCAGCCGGTTGTACCCGGCGAGCATCCGCGCCTCGCTGTAGAACTCTGCTGCCTTCTCGGTCGAGCCATCCGGAAACAGAAACGTCAGCGGATCGACATCGCCGCACCAGATCGCCGCCAGTGCTTGTCCCGCGCGACGCACCAAATCGCATTCGGGATAGCGTTGTTCGCGTTCGACCTCGTCAAGCAATTCGTCCGCCGTTCCCTCCGGCTGAGGCAGCATCACGCGAAGGGGTCGGGAGTCTTTTTCATGGCGGCGAGTGTTGAGTGTGCCGTTCGTAACCGTGTGATCGCCGCCATGAAAAAGACTCCCGACCCCGTTGGCTTGCAACCACCCACGCTCAACCAACCGGCCCAGCACGCGAGTGATTTTGGGATGGTTCTTCGTCGGGATTCGTGCGTCGATTTCCGCTGGCGAAATCTCCAGGCCGACTTGCCAGTCAAAACCCAATTGCTTGAGGGCGGCAATGACAAACCGGATCGCGACTTCGTCCAGTTGTCGCGTCATGTCACGAGACTCGTCCTCCAAGCCGACTCGCAAATGCTCAATGCGCGCGGCAATCACATCCGGGTCAGGAAGGCTTGGCGAGCGGGGTGGCGTCAGCCCCCCGGTGCTTGCTTTGAGCGGAATGGCGCTAGCCACCGGTGAATCAGGATCGACGATTTCCGGCGAACGACCGGCGGCTAGCGCCAAGCCGCTCACCAAACGAGACCGGGGGACCGACGCCGCCCCGCTCGCCTGAATCCTCCGTGCGAACCTCTGTCGTTGAAACGTGTACGTTGGCAGTTCGACTCGCGTGCGTGCGAACGGCGCGTGAAAGCCGCGCCAGTCGATCTCCGCGCCGCGCACGTACAACTCGCCGAGACTGTGCAGCATCGTGTCGCAGTCGCCGCGCCCTTTCGACAACGAGGGTAACCAGCGGTTGCGACGATCTTTCACGCAGCCCATGCCCATCGCCAACAAGTTTGGGTTGGGACCGATCTCCAGAAACGTGTGGCAGCCCGTGGCGGCCAGCGCGCTGATGCCGTCCGCGAACCGCACCGGCGATCGAACGTGCCGGACCCAATACTCACCGCAACTCGTTTCCATTTCCGCGAGTCGCCCCGTCACGTTCGAGATGAGTGCCACCTTGGGCGGCGCAAAGTCCAGTCGTTCGGCAGCTTCACGGAACGACGGCAAGATCGGGTCCATCAAGGCGGAGTGCCCCGCGTTCGACGTGTTGAGCGGCTCAGCATCAAATCCCTCCGCGTGTAATCTCGCAGTCACCTGACGAACCGCTTCTCGCTCTCCAGAGATCACGATCGTGTCCGGGCCGTTGATGGCCGCGATCGAGATCTTCCCCTCGAAGGGCCGGATCGCTGCGGCCACCTGTGACTCGGTCGCCATCACGACCGCCATCTCGCCGGTCTGCGGCAACGCTTGAATCAATCGGCCGCGAGTCGTCACCAACTCCAGGCCGGTCTCCAAGCTGAACACGCCCGCCGCGCAGGCCGCCGCGTATTCGCCAACGCTGTGGCCAAGCACAGCGGAGGGCTCAATGCCCCAGGACTTCCAAAGCTCGGCCAGTGCGAACTGCAAAGCAAACAACGCGGGCTGCGTGTAGATCGTCTGATCGAGCCTGCGGTCGGCGTCGGATTGCTCGCTGAAGAGCACGTCCGTCAGCGGCCGATCCAACCGATCCCGCAGGAAGTCCTCGCAGCGGTCGATCGCCACGCGAAAGATCGGCTGTGTGGCATACAGCTCGCGCCCCATGCCGACGTACTGAGAACCTTGGCCGGTGAAGAGGAATCCGAGATTCGAATGGTCCGCCGGTTCATTCTTGGAGCAGATGCCACCGATGACCTCTGTCGGATCGCTGCCCGTGTGAAACGCTTGCAGCTTCGTTCGAAGTTCATCGCACGACACTGCGACGACCGCGATCCGCCGTTTGAAATGATCGCGGGTGGTCGCTGCGGAAAAGCATAAGTCTTCGAGCCGTAATTCCGGATGGGCTGAAATGTGGCCGCAGTATTTTTCAGCGAGCGATTTCAGAGCTTCATCGGATGCGGCGGTCAGCGTGAAGAGATGCAGCGGCGGTTTCGTGGGGCACGTTTTCAACGTGCCCGTCGCTGACTGGCACGTTGAAAACGTGCCCCACGAAACTCCCTCCACGATCACATGCGCGTTCGTGCCACTGAAGCCGAAGGCACTCACCGCCGCGAGTCTTGCCTGGTGATCCACCGCTGGCCACGGGATCGACGTTGTCGGCACGACCAACGGCACGTCGTTCCAAGCGAAGTGCGGATTCGGCTTATCGAAATTCAAATGCGGCACGATGCGACCATGCCGCAGCATCAACACAACTTTGAGCAACCCAGCGATCCCGGCCGCCGCTTCCAGATGTCCGATGTTGGTCTTCACCGAGCCGACATACAACCGGTTCGACACCGTTCGTCCGTCGCCGTACGCGCGGTGGAGTGCCGCCAATTCGATGGGATCACCCAGCTCTGTCCCGGTGCCGTGCGCTTCCGCGTAGTCGATGTCGCGGCCGTCGAGCTGAGCTTTGTGCAACGCCTTGCGGATCAGCCATTCCTGAGCTTGTCCGTTCGGAGCGGTTAGCCCGTTGCTGGCGCCGTCGTGATTGATCGCCGCCGCGCGGATGCACGCCAAGATCGGATCGCCATCGCGCCGAGCATCGGCCAGTCGCTTGAGCACGACGATGCCGCAGCCTTCACCACGGACGTAGCCATCGGCCGCCGCATCGAACGTCTTGCAGCGGCCGTCGGGCGCGAGCGCATGCAACCGGCACAGCGCGATCGTCGTCGCGGGGGACAACATCAAATTCACGCCACCCGCCATCGCCAAATGGCACTCGCCCGATTGCAGCGACTGACACGCCTGATAGACCGCCACCAGCGACGACGAACAGGCCGTATCAATCTGCAAGACCGGTCCGTGCAGGCCGAGTACATAGGCGATCCGCCCGGCGGCAATGCTCCGCGCGGTTCCCAGCGTTCGGTAAGCGTTCAGGTCCGCGAGACCATTGCCATGATGCGACCACGTCGCGTGGTCGTCGGAACTCATGCCGATGAAGACACCGGCTTCGCTGCCGCGCAAGCTGGTCGGTGCGACTCCGGCCTGTTCGAGCGACTCCCAGACAACCTCCAGCAAGAGACGCTGTTGCGGATCGAGTTCTTCGGCTTCGCGCGGAGTAATCCCAAAGAATCCGGCGTCGAACTCATCAACCGCTTCGACGAAGCCGCCGTGCCGAACATACATCTTGCCCGGTGCGTCGGCATTGCGATCGAAGTAGTCGTCCACGTTCCAACGCTCGCGCGGAATCTCACCGATCGCGTCGCCGCCACGTTCAAGCAACTGCCAGAACGCTTCCGGCGAATCGGCTCCGGGGAATCGGCAGCCCATGCCGATGATGGCGATGTCGTCGTGGGGCACGTTTCCAACGTGCCCGTTTTTGGCGGGCACGTTGGAAACGTGCCCCACGAGATGCTCGGCCAACGCATTGATGTTGGGATACGTCCAAAACACCGTCGCGGGAACGGGCCGGCCGAGCCAGGTTTCTAAGTCGAGAGCCAGTTCGACCGCTTTCACCGAGTCGAGACCAAGATCGGCGAAGGATCGCGACGCACCGCCGGCAACGTTGCCGAACGATGCCGCAAGCCTGGATCGGATGGCAGACTGCGTGCGAGTCGTCGCGAACGGGTCGGGAGTCTTTTTCATGTCGGCGGCAACGGGCTCTGGGTGTACGAGCGAGTTTTCCGCCGGCATGAAAAAGACTCCCGACCCCGTTTGGCGTCCAAGCTCATCGAGTTCGCCATTCAAAAACGCGGCCCGCATTGCGCGACGTTGGATCTTCCCACTGGTCGTCTTGAGCGCACCGCCCGGCTTGAGCAGCACGACTTCATGCAGTCGCAAGTCGTGCTCGTTGAAGACGGCCGCGCGAATCACGCTGAGCACGTCGTCGAGATTCACGCCGCGCAGTTGCTTGCCTTGCACCTCGCAAACGACGACCAGCGCTTCCTCGCCATTCACGTCGATGGAAAACGCCGCGCCGTGGCCGGTTCGCAACGCGGGATGGCTGCGTTCGACCGTCAGCTCAATGTCCTGCGGATAATGATTGTCTCCGCGAATGATGATCAGATCCTTGAGCCGGCCCGCAATGAAAAGCTGTTCGTCGCGCAGGAAGCCCAAGTCGCCGGTTCGCAAGAACGGCCCGTCTTCGGAATCCGCCAACCGAGCGTGAAAGGTCTGCGCGGTTTCCTCTGGCCGATTCCAATATCCCTTGGCCACGCAGGGACCGGCCACCCAGACCTCGCCGACTTCACCCGCGGCGCAGCGTTGCATGGTTTCCGCATTCACAATCTCGACCTGCATCTCGTCGAGCACTCGGCCACACGAAACCGGATTTGAGATTTGAGATTTGAGATTTCCGATTTCCGATCGGGCGTGTGACACCATCAATGTCGCTTCGGCCAATCCGTAGGCCGGTGCCAGCGCCGACTCGCTCAGGCCACAGTCTTTGAAGGCGTCGTAGAACGCTCGCTGTGTCTCCGAGCGAACTGGTTCGGCAGCGTTGGCCGCGACTTGCCAACAGGAAAGATCGAGCGTTGCGCGTTGTTCCGGCGTGATTTTTTGCACGCACAATTCGTAGGCGAAATTCGGAGCCTGGCTGTGCGTGACACGATATCGCGAGATCGCTTCCAGCCAGCGAATCGGCCGCTTGATGAACGACAACGGCGACATAAAGTAGCACGGCACGCCGACGAACAGAGGGAGCAGCAGTCCTTCGATCAAGCCATAGTCATGGTGATACGGCATCCAACCGGCGACGACGCTGTGAGTGGAATAGCTCGCCGCCGCTTGCAAGAGCCGGCATTGGTTGAGCACGTTACCGTGGCTGACCATGACTCCCTTCGGGGTCGAGGTTGAGCCGGACGTGTATTGCAGGAACGCGACGTCGCCTGGAGCTGGTTCCTCGTGGGGCACGTTTTCAGCGTGCCCACTTCCGAACGGCACGTTGGAAACGTGTCCCACGACGAAGTCATCGGTCGCCAGCCAGAGCAGGCTCGCCAGCTCGGCGTCGAAATGCTGATGCAGTGTCGTGTGCAGCTCGCCGGTGGTCAGGACCAGCGCTGCTTGCGAGTCGGCGATGACCGACTTCAGACGTGGCAAGGCCCGCATCATCCGCGCCGCATCCGGTGGCGGCAGCGGCACGGGGATCACTCCGGCTTGCAGACAGCCAAAGAAGGCGACCAGAAACTCGACCCCCTGGGGATACAGCAGCAACGCTCGCGAACCACGCTCAGCCGATTCGCTCAAACGCGCCGCGATGACTCGCGCCGCAAGGTGCAATTGGCCATAGGTCAAGCTCGGCCCTGCATGTTGCCCGTCGATCAGGAACTGATACGCGAGTTGATCCGGTACACGCTCCGCACGGCGGCGCAGCAACTCTACCAGCGATCGGCAATCGCCAACAAACTGGTGGGGATCATCGAGCGGTGGGTTCATGGAGGGCGCTACCGAGGAAGGAAGATCCGGCGCAGGTCGCGGTTCGCCTACCCTATCTCGGAACTCGCCAACAAAAAACTCTCCGATTTCATTTCATGGAGTTTCCCTGGGAAATCGTGTTGGCCCGGCCGTTGTCGCCCAGGCCCTTGTGGCCTGGATGATGGCAAAACAACGATGAATCAACCGAGCCACAAGTGATCGGGCGACCGCGCAGTTTTTAACACGACTGCGCACTTTGTAGCTGAATTCGCCAGAATTCAGCCGATATCGCCAACTGATTTCTGGCGAATTCAGCTACTTGGTGCGCAGTCGGATTAATTGAAAAACGGATTAGAGTCGGCCGAACAGAAAGAACACTCATGACCACCGCACGCCGATTTCGTGAACTGCTCGCCCGACCGGGAATCATTAAGACACTTGCGCCGCATGATGTCTTTAGCGCGCGGCTGCTTGAACAAGCGGGCTGCGAGATGTTGTTCCTGGGGGGCTTCGGTGTGTCGGCCAGTATCTTCGGTTGGCCTGACGTGGGCTTGGTCACGCTGTCCGAAATGACCGAGGCCGTGCGCCGCATGGCTTCGCGAATCTCGATCCCGTTAGTTGCGGATGGCGATACGGGGCACGGCGATCTGCACAACGTCGCACGCACTGTGCGTGACTTCGAACAAGCCGGTGCGGCGGGGATTTTGCTGGAAGATCAGGTCAGCCCGAAACGCTGCGGGCACTTTGCCGGCAAGCAAGTCATTCCGGTGGACGAGATGCTCGGCAAGCTGCGTGTCGCACTGGATGCTCGTCGCGATCCCGACTTTGTGATCTTCGCTCGAACTGACGCGCGAGCGGTCGAGGGACTCGACGCCGCGATCGAACGCGCTTGCCGTTACGGCGAACTCGGAGCGGATGTCTGCTTCGTGGAAGCGCCGCGCAGTCGAGAGGAACTGGCTCGCATCGGTCGCGAGGTGCCATATCCACAACTCGCGAACATGCTGCTGGGGGGAACGACTCCCATTCTCAGCGCGGACGAGTTGCAGCAGCTCGGCTTCAAGATCATGGTCGATCCGGTCGCGACGCTGCTGGCGGCCGGAGCGTCCGTTCGCAAACTTGGCCGCACATTGCTCGACCAGGGCCGAGTCGATTCGCTCACGAATGAATTGCTGAGCTTTGACGATGTGAAACAGGCCCTGGGGTTGTCCGAGTTTCTGTGAACCTAATCGCGTCGCAAGTAGCCGGCGGAGGACTCGAAGTATTTGCGTCGTCGTCGCTGCTTCTCCGGTGCGGCGGACTGGGCTTGTTGCAGGTCGGCGAGATTCGCGTTGCAGACTCGGCAGCCGACAGTTTGCAGATGGAAGTCGAGGTACTCGTGCTGAGCCCCCTCGAGCGCGCCGAGCAGATACGCTCCGAGTTGGCTGCGAGTCGGACAGCTCAAGCGTCCGCGCCGCCAGACCTCGCCGACGGTGACGCCCCCTTGGTCGGAGTCCCGCGCTAGCGTGGCGAGTTGCTGACGCAGCGGTTCTGAGTCTCGCAGCGTTCGTTCGATCGTTGCCATGCGCTCGGCCGGCAACTGCTCGGCAAGATAAGCCCGCAGTTCTTCTTCGGTGATGGTGGTTCGAGGCATGTTGTCTCTCACTTCTTCTGCCAGCGTTGCCACGCGAGGCCGGGCCGCTCGACGCGGAACTTCACCAGCCGAGTATGCTCGACCTCGGTGACGTAGACCGTGCGGCCGTCGGGACCGCCGAAGCATAAGTTGCTGGGCATCTTGCCGAGCACGTCGATTTCGTGCAGCACTTCGCCCTTGGGCGACACGATCACGACGGTCCCCTTGCCGTGCCGCGTCACATACAGGTTGCCGTCGATATCGCAGCGCATGCCGTCGAAACCATGATCGGGAAATTGCTTCAACAGCCGCTTGTCCTTGAGTCCATCGGCGGTGATCGTGAAGGCCCAGATTCCGCGTTGGACGCTTTCGTTGACGTACAGCGACTTGCCGTCCGGGCTGACTTCGATGCCGTTGGTCGTCCCCATGTCGGCGGCAACCTTGGTGGCTTTGCCCTGCCGGTCGATGCGCCAGAGTTGGCCGGTGCTCTTGCCCCAATCGGGATCGCTGGCCCACAGCACCTCGTCCGGCCCGATGGCCAGATCGTTCGGCTGGTTCATCCCGTCTTGATGAGCGAAGACGGAAATCTGCTTCGTCGTCATGTCCACCTTGAGGACGTTGTGGTTGACGTAATCGGCGATGAACATCGCTCCCGCGCGATCGAAGACGATTCCGTTGCCGACGCTCTTGTTCGGCAGAGTGACGAAGACCTCGCCCTTTCCTAGCGGCGTGACCTTGCCGATGATCCCTTGCTCCTTGAAGTTTACGGCGTAGACATTGCCAGCCGCGTCGCACTGCGGACCTTCGATGCCGGGAGTGAATTCCTTCGGCTGCGTGAGCGGTTCGGCGACGAATAGCTTTTCTTCGCCGAACGCCAATCCGGTCAACGACGAGAGCACGACGGACAACACTCCCAGCAGACAACGACTAATGGCGACTCGCAGCATGAATGACCCCTTGCAAGCAGACGAAAGTGAATCAAAATCGCAAATCATTCTGTCAGCCATTTCCGTGCGCAGCAATCAGGTGGGAGGCGGCTCGGAGAATTCGACGACCATCGCCTCAAACTGAGCGAGACGTTCTAGTGATGTTCCTGATTGCCGCGCTTCGTTGCGCACCCACTCTAAATCGAGCTTTCCCGAATTGGTCACCAGGATCGCCTGGATGTCATCTTGGTCGATCGGCCGAAACGCGAGCAGCTTCAGCACCAACAGTCCTTCCGCATCGGCAACGCGGATAATCTGGCCACCGATCCGCTCTTCGGAAGCACGATTGAGGATATGTTGAAAGGAAGGGATGACGGGCTTCAGCAGGTCCACTCGCACTCCGTTGGACCAGATCAGGGCTAACATGCCTCCGGCGTTCCATTCGCGGATGGCTGTGACCAGATCGAACTGGCAGCCGTGATCCAACATCGCCTGCAAGAGGCCGGGGAGTTCCAACTGCGGAACGCTGAGCAACAGATCGACGTCCTTGGTGGTTCGCGTTCGTGAACGAACCGAGGCGGCAATCCCTCCGATGAGAGCGTGGGTCGTCTTCCGTTGCTGAAAGAGAGCGCCGAGTTGTTCGACCGTTTCAGTCAGCCGTTCGGCCAAGCTCAGCTTGAACGGCGATTTGCTGTCGGAGGAACTCATGCAGGCCCCTTTCTTTTTCGCGGCGTTCGATCAACTCGAATCGCGCGCGGCCGGCGCGAACGTCGTCGCTCAACTCGAATTGATCGACGAAGTTCAGTAATCCATCGATCGCTTGCACTCGTTGGTGAAACGACAAGCCTTGATCGGCTTCGATGAGGCGGCGTAGTCGCTCGCGTTCTGTCGGAAAGACGATTGGAAGAATGGCCATTCGAGTCAATGCTCCTCAAAGCCTGTCGGCAACACTCTAGCCCTTCATCGAAACGCGAGCCAACAAAATCAGGTTCGCAGAACCGGGGGGCTGACGCCGCCCCGCTCGCCAGTCTCATTTCGGCACGTTGGCCGCTTCGTGAACACGTCGCTCAGCGAGTTGTTTTAGAACGGAGGAGACCGCTTCCGCCACGGGGACTTTCGTCGGGGCGGAGTCGGTGCGCCATTTGAGTTCGATGAGGCCCTCTTGCAGACCTTTGCCGCCGATGACGACTCGCAGAGGGAAGCCGATCAGGTCGGCGTCTTTGAACTTCACGCCGGCTCGCTGCGGGCGATCGTCGAGCAAGACATCGACGCCAGCTTGCCGGAGTTGTGAGTAGATCGACTCGGCGGCTTCGACGACCGGTTGTTCTTCTTGCACGGGGATGACGACGACTTCATACGGTGCGATGGCGAGCGGCCAGATCAGGCCGTTCGCGTCGTTCTTGGTCTCGGCCAGCGAGGCGATGATGCGGTTCACGCCGATGCCGTAGCAGCCCATGATGATCGGGTGCCGCTGTTCTTTCTCGTCAGAGAAGTTCGCTTCGAGCGCGACCGTGTACTTCGTGCCGAGCTTGAAGACGTGGCCAATTTCGATGCCGTGAACGAGTTCGAGCGTCCCTTCGCCGCGCGGACTCGGATCGCCAGCGATGGCGTTGCGGAGGTCGTGAGTCGTCGCCAGCAAGTAGTCTCGGCCGACGTTCACGTTGACGATGTGGTGGTCCCCTTCGTTCGCTCCGGTGATCGCGTTGACGATGAGCGGGACGTCGTGATCGGCGATGACCTCGCATTTGATTCCGACCGGTCCAGCGAAGCCGACCGGCGCGCCGGTCACTTGCAGGATGACTTCGGGGGTCGCCATTTCGAGCTTCTTTACTCCGAGCGCTCGGCGGATCTTCCCTTCGTTGGCTTCGTGGTCGCCGCGGATCAGGACCGCAACCGGCTTGTCGTCGGCGGAGAAGATCAGCGTCTTGACCATCTTTTCTGGTTTGCATTTGAGGAATTTGCAAACCGCTTCGATCGAGCCGACATTGGGCGTGTGCAGCTTGGTCAGCGGCTTCGCGTCGGGCGAGGTTGCGATGATCGGCGGCTTGCGGCCGGTGTCGGCGCGTTCGAGGTTGGCGGCGTAGCCGGTGGCTCGGCAGCGGACGATACGGTCTTCGCCGTTGTTGGCGGGGCACATGAATTCGTGCGAAGCGTCGCCGCCGATCGGGCCGCTGTCGGCTTCGACCGGCAGGTATTCGAGACCGCAGCGGGCGAAGATGCGGCAGTATGCCCGATACATCGCTTGATAAGTCTCGTTCAGCGATTCGAGGCTCGTGTGGAAGCTGTAGGCATCCTTCATCAGGAACTCGCTGGTGCGGAGAATTCCGAACCGTGGCCGCTCTTCGTTGCGGAATTTCGTTTGAATCTGGAATAGGTTCAGCGGCAGTTGGCGATAGCTGCTGATGTGCTTCGCGATGAGATCGGTGACGACCTCTTCGTGGGTCGGACCGAGCGCGAAGTGCGACTCGCCGTTGCCGCGGCGTTGCTTCCAGTTGAACAACACGTTGCCGAACGCCTCGCGGCGTCCGGTCCGGACGAAGAGATCAATCGGTTGCAGCGCAGGCATATGGATTTCGATGGCATCGGCGGCTTCCATTTCCTCGCGGACGATCGCTTCCGCCTTTCGCAACGCTTTCCAGCCGAGCGGCAGATACGTGTAACTGCCGGCCATAAGCTGGCGAATGAGGCCGGCTCGGAGCATCAATTGGTGGCTGGGGACTTCGGCGTCCGCCGGCATTTCCTTCATGGTTGGGATCAGAGTCTTGGACCAGCGCACGTCATCCTCCTTAAATCTTGGCGAGCGGGGCGGCGTCAGCCCCCCGGTTTCTCAACGGTTTCACGGATTACCGGGGGGCTGACGCCACCCCGCTCGCCAGTTCGTTGGCGGCGTCGAACTTAAGTTTGGGGCGGGATTCTAGCGGGACAGACGATGGGCGACAGGTTTCCCACTCAGAACGGATTTGACGCCGCGAAACTGTGACCTAAGTTCCACACGCCGAAACCTACTGAGGAGATGGTTAACGTGTGGAACGAGAATGACGATGTGGCAACGCTCGACCCAATGACGCCAGAAATTGGCGGCGGTGGTCCGGCCACGCATTATCCGACGGCCTCGTCGCGATTGATGTTGGACTTGCTCCGACTGTCGCGCAACAGCAGTGTCTTAAGGACGTCGGACTCCAAATCGGATGCTCTGGACGGTGTGATCGCACGGCCGGTGCTGCGGAGTTTGCTGGCGGCGCTGCGGCTGCGCGATCCCGCCACGATTCAGCATGTGCGACGTGCGGCGCAATTCGCGACCGGCTTGGCCCGCTTCATCGGCTGGGACGGAGCCGCTCTGCGCCGGCTCGAAATCGCTTCGCTGCTGCATGACATTGGGAAAATTGGTGTTCCGGACCATGTGTTGTTCAAGCCCGGTCCACTGAATCCGGCCGAGGAAGAGCTGTTCGCCTTGCAGCACAATGTCGGCATCGACGTGCTGCAAGCCTGCCGAGTCCATCAAGAAGTGCTGGACATCATCAACCAGTCGACTCCGAACTACGACAACGGTCAACACGGCAGCAAGGAACTGCATCTGGGTGCCCGCATTTTGGCGATCGCCGACGCCTACGATTCGCTGTCGCACAAGCAGGTCTACCGCGAGGCGAAAACGCATACCGAGATTCTGGCGATCCTGGCCGGCTCGGCGGGAACGCGGTTCGACGGCAATCTGGTCAGCGTGATGAACCGCTGGATTCAAGCCGCCGGGGAACCGTTCAGCCGCGAGCCGCAAGAGGCACCGGCGGCCAACGGCGCGGGCTTCTTCCAATTGGCCGAAGAGATGCAGGCCAGTTCCATGTGCCATATCTTTTCGTATCTGCACACGCTGGAGAGCATGTACGACGGGTTTTATCTGGTCGAGTCGGACTTGAAGTTCCGCATCTGGAACACCGGCATGGAGCGTCTGCTGGGCCAACCCGCTTCGAAAATGCTGGATCAGAACTGGACGAGCCGCCAAGTCGAGTTCGCCGACAAGCAAGGCCGCCCGTTTGCCGACTCGACGCATCCGCTGCGCGAGGTCATCAAGAGCGGCAAAGCCCAAACCGCGCACGTTCAAGTGCGGCACTTGGACGGTCGTTGGATCAACGTGGAATTGATGTCCGTGCCGCTGATCGATCACGACGGCAGCCTGCAAGGCGTCGCGGAAATCTTTCGCGACCTTTCGCAAGACCGCCGCCGTCGAGCCGAAGACAAAGACCTCCACAAGCAAGCCACCCGCGACGCGCTGACGGGGGTTCTCAATCGCGGCGAACTGGAACGCACACTGGAATCGCTGCTCTCCGATTTCAATCGCAACTCCGCACCGGAGCCGATGTCGCTGATTTTTCTCGACGTCGATAATTTCAAGCGGATCAACGACACGTACCTGCATCTGACCGGCGACCAGGTGCTTGTCGGTCTGGCGAAACTCCTGCAAAGCGAGACGTACTCCGGCGAGATCATCGGCCGCTACGGCGGAGAAGAATTCATCGTCATGTGCCCGTCCACCGACCTCAAACAAGCCGTCGTGAAAGCCGAACGTCTGCGCCGAGCAATCCGCGATACGGCGCTCAGCACCGTCAAAGAATTGAAGGTCACGGTCTCCTTCGGCGTGACGGAAGTTGAACAGGGCGACACGCTCGACGACGTCTTCCGCCGTTCCGACAAGGCACTGTTCACCTCCAAAGAGAAAGGCCGCGATCGCACGACCGCTCTGTCGAAGAGAGAGTTCCTAGGCGGCAAGGCCGAAACGGTCCAAGCAGAAGCCGAGCCGACCTACTTGCTCGAGGGGAATTTCCTGGCGTGTGTCACCTCGGACATGATCGTGCTGAAGTTCGGCAGTTTCGTCCGCGAGCAAAAAGCGCGACTGGTGAAAACGGCGCAGGGCCATGTTGTGATCCGCATCGGCGCGACATTCCTGCCGATCTGGGGATCCAAAGAAAAACACCAGCCGGTGGATCTCGAAATCAAGTTCGGCCCGCCACCTGCGGACGTGCCCCTTCCAGCTCGGCAGGGAGTCATCGAGCGAACCTACTTTCAAGTGCGGATCAAGCCCTGCGGCTGGCCTCCCGATGTCACCACTTTCCAAGAACGAGCCCGGACGACCTTCCGCCTGCTGAAGACTTACTTCGTCGCGGATTATTAGCCGTGCGCCAGGCGAGCGGGGTGGCGTCAGCCCCCGGTCCTGACTTTGAGCGGAATGGCGCTAGCCACCGGTGACGTGGAGTCGATTTTCCATGCGAGAAACCGGCGGCTAGTGCCACAGATCGCAATTGAACTGTCATGGAGCCTGAAACTCCCCACGGATGGCATGGCAATACCACGGATAAAAAACGAGAAGCGTTGTCTTATCCGTGGTATCGCCATGCCATCCGTGGGGATCATCGGTCTAAAAACTCAAGATTTGATCAGAAGACAATCAGCGATCGTTCCGGTGGAAGGTTATTTCTGATCTGCGGCACTAGCGCCTTGCCGCTCACTCACCGGGCGACAAGATGAGCACCGGGGGGGCTGATGCCGCCCCGCTCGCCTGAATGACTCACGGCAGTTCGCGAATCCGCAGCCCCTTGAACTCCACCGGCGAGCCTTCCGATTCGAGACACATGAAGCCCTTACGCGGCTCGCAGTTTTCGCCGCCGGAGACTTCTTCGCCGTTGACCCACAACCGCACCTCGCCGTTGATCGCGCGGACGTAGTAGTGGTTCCATTCGCCGACCGGTTTGGTGACACGTTTGGTCGGAAAGCTGCGACTGCTGTCGGGCTTGCCCACAACGTAGGTTGAACCGTCGTCGCGCGTGTAGGTGATTTGCGGTGTGAAGGCTTTCATCTTGGAACCGCCGACGGGAAACACATCTCCGTGACTGGTGAACCAGTCCGAAGGTTTGCCCTTCGACTTTTCGTAGTTCGTTTCGTACCCGATGTCCAAGACCTGGACTTCGATCCCGACCTTCGGCAGAGCGTTCGGCTTCAAGTCCTTCATCCCTTCTTCGGTCGCCCACAGGAAGATGCCGGAGTTGCCTCCCGACTTCAAATGCCGCCACTGCGCGACCAGTTCCAGATTGGTGAACTCCTTGGTCGAGCGAATCACGCCGACCGGCTTGCCCGTGCATTGCGCCAGTCCGTCCTTCCACGTCCACGTCTCCGGATCGCAATTGACGTTGACGAAGTCCGCCTCTCCCAAGTCCCGCCAACCCTGCCCTTGCCCATCAATGAAGGCCCTCGGAGGAGCCGCCGATTCCTCGGCCAACAGCGCTGACGCCGCCAGGCTCACGCAACCAAACAGAGTCGACAATACGGCAATTCTCAAAACGCTTTTCATCGGCGCAGCCTTTCGACAAAAGTGGATTCAGAGTCGTCAGAAGTAGAACGGCGGTCCAATCAAAAACACAAGCAATTGCGAATCACTGGCGTTCGAGCAGCTTGGGTCGCAGTTGATCGAGTGCGGTTTGCAGTTCGGAAAACAGAGTCGTCGCCTCAGCGAATTGGCTCTGTTCGGCGGCGTTTTCCAGTTGTTGAGCAGTCGTGGTCGCGGAAGCTCCGAATTGCCGCAGCGAACCTTTGAGCGTGTGGGCCAGACGTTTCGCCGTGGGTTGGTCTTGGTGTTCGATGGCTTCGCGAAGATCCCGCAGCCACTGCGGCAGGGAATCCAGAAACAAGGTGATGAGTTCGTAAAGCAGTTCGCGGTCGTCGGCGACGCTCTTGAGGGCGGCGGTCCAGTCGACGAGAGGTGCCGATTCTTGCTGGCGAGCGGGGGGCGTCAGCCCCCCGGTTGAAGCGTTTGAAGACGGCGTAATCACCGGGGGGCTGACGCCCCCCGCTCGCCGGTTGGGATCAGCATTCGGAGCGAACGCTTCGAGCGTGCGGTAAAGCTCGTCCGCGTGGATGGGCTTCGAGAGGTAAGCATCCATGCCGGCGGTGAGACAGGCTTCGCGGTCCCCTTTCATCGCGTGAGCGGTCATGGCGATGATCGGCGTATGGCGCGGCGTGCCGTTCTCGCGGCGACGAATTTCCGCAGTGGCCTCGAGGCCTCCCATGCGCGGCATTTGCAGATCCATCAGCACGGCATCGAAGGGGGATGTCTCCAGTGCTTCGAGAGCCTCGACGCCGTTACTGGCCAACACGAGCGAGTGGCCGCGTTTCTCCAACAGCCGAATGGCGAGACGCTGGTTGACGATGTTGTCCTCGACCACCAAGACACGCATCGGCGTCTGCGTGAGATTGGTGCGCGGCATCGCCGTGGCCGCGGCGGATTCCATCACGCTCGGCTGCATCACGTTGGCTCGGTCGAGCACATGCACGATCTTGTCGAACAGGTCGGACTGCGTCACCGGCTTGGTGAGGTACGCGGAAATCCCCAGCGAGCGGCAGCGGGCGACGTCACCCAGTTGTCCGCCGGAGGTCAGCATCATCAGCGTCGAACTGAGCAACTCCGGCCGATCGCGGATCATCTCCGCCAACATGAAGCCGTCGGTGTCCGGCATGTGCCCGTCGAGCAGCACGAGCGGATAGGGCTCGCCGCTGACGACCGATTCGGTCAGTTCGCGCAGAGCGTCCTCCGCGCCCGCGACGACGGTCGGACGCATGCGCCAGTTCTTGAGCATCTCTTCCAGGATGCGGCGGTTCGTGGCGTTGTCGTCCACGACCAGCACACGCAGATTTTCCAGCAGGATCGGAATGGTATCGTCCACGTCGTGACGGCGCGGTTGAACTCCAAAGCGAACCGAGAAGTGAAACCGGCTGCCGCGTCCCACTTCGCTTTCGACCCAGACTTGCCCGTGCATCAGACGCACGAGTCGGCGCGAAATGGCGAGGCCCAGCCCGGTCCCTCCGAAGCGGCGCGTGGTCGTGCCATCCGCTTGCTCGAACTCGTTGAAGATGCGGTCGAGCTTATCCGCGGCGATCCCGATGCCGGTGTCACGCACGGCGAAGTGCAGCTCCACCTCGTTGGGCAGGTTGTCAACCTGTCCGTTCTTGGCCGGCACGATTCCGTTTTCCGCCGAAGCGCGAATGACAATCGCATCCATTAGGGACGAGCCGGGCACGTTGGAAACGTGCCCCACGTCATTGGCCACCGTCACTTCGACGATGACCTCGCCGCGCTCGGTGAACTTGATCGCGTTGCCGACGAGATTGACGACGATCTGCCGCAACCGGCCACCATCGCCGATCAGCGCGTCGGGCACGTTCGGAGCGATATGCGCCGCCAATTCCAAGCCTTTGCTGTCCGCGCGGTGCGCGAGCGCTCGCAACGTCTCGCCCAGGGAATCCCGCAACAGGAACTCGTGCGGGTCCAACTCCAGCTTGCCCGCTTCAATCTTCGAGAAATCGAGAATGTCGTTGATGATCATCAGCAGTTGCTCGGACGACGAGCGGACCATTTGCAGGTAGTCGCGCTGCTCGGGGGAGAGATTCGTGTCGAGCGCGAGGTCGGTCATGCCGAGGATGCCGTTCATCGGCGTGCGGATTTCGTGCGACATATTGGCCAGGAATTCGCTCTTCGCGCGATTGGCCGCTTCGGCGGAATTCTTGGCGCTTTGCAGATCGACTCGCGCCTTGACCATGTCGCTAATGTCGCGTGAGATGCCGAACGTGCCAATGATCTGCCCGCGCGTGTTACGCATCGGCATTTTGGTGGACGAGACCCAGCTCATCGAGCCGTCCGGCCAGATGGCTTGCTCCTCAATGCTGAGGTTGGGCCGCCCGGTGCGCATGATTTCCAACTCGTCGCGGAAGGCGTGCCGCGCGTAATCATCCGCGAAGAAATCCTGGTCCGCCTTGCCAATCGCGTCGGCCGGTTCCTGTACGCCCAGCTTTTTGGCCAGCGCGGCATTGATTCGCAGAAAGCGGCTTTGCTCGTCCTTGAAATAGATGTAGATCGCTTCGGTCAGATTCAGCATCAGCTCTTGGATGACCGAGCGTTCTTGTTCGAGCGCGGCTTCGATCCGCTTCTGATCGGAGAGGTCGCGGACGATGCAGGTGAAGCGGACCTGCTCGCCCCAGCGCACGACGCCGACCGACAGGGCCATCGGAAACGTCGTGCCGTCTTTACGCCGGCCCGCGACCTCGCACACCAGCGACTTGCTGCTGACGCGCACGTCCGAGGCGAGTCGGATGCCGCTGCTGCTGTCGTCGTCCTTGATGATCTTGTGGTAGACGAAGTCCCTGAGCCGGCGGTCGGCATCGACGATCCATTGCAGCACTTCCTGCCGCGCGACCATCACGGCGCTGACACCGAACATCACTTCGGCGGCGGCGTTGAAGTCTTCAATCCGCAGGTGCTGGTCGAAGGTGATGATGCCATCGGCCGCGTTACCGACGATCGCTCGCGTGCGGGCTTCTGTCTGCCGCAACCGCTGTGACGTGTGATGCACGCGCTGCAACAACAGCAACACGCCGAGCAACCCAAAGCCATAAACCATGACCGCGCCGTTGATCGTGTAGAGCAACGCCGAATGCGTGCTGGCGACCTCTTTGCCGATCGGCCGAATGATTTCCAGCACGCCCCGCACGTCGTCGACTTTCCAATCCGTCCTGGGGCTGTTTGGGTGCGAGTTGTGGCAGTCCACGCAACTCTTTTTCATGCGGTCGGCGATCGCAAAACGAATCGACGGCTGGCCCTGGTAGGTCTCGAAACGCCAAAACTTCTCGCCGGGCGAAACCTGCATTCGCAGAATCGCTTCTTTCTCGAAGTCGTCGAGCACTCGCTCCCGTCGATTCGGAAAGGGATGCGCGCTGAACAGCCGAATGTAAACCCCGTTGTGGTCTCGGCCGAGTCGCTCACCAATCTCCATCGTGAGCGTCGCCGGCAACGGCACCGCCCGTTCGTTGTTGACGTAGTCGTGCGTGGCTTCAATGTCGAGCTTCTTAAGCCGATCAACCACTTCGCTCGCATAGAATTGGCGGACTTCCTCGATCGTTTTGGCTTGCAGCGACGCCCCATGCAACGTCATCTCGCGGTACAGAGCATCGGCTTGCCGGCTCAAGAGCCACAACAGCGCGCCCGTTCCGACCACCAACACCGGCAGCAGCCACAGCACCAATCGCTCGCTGAAATACCGCGAGAGGCTCCGCCAGCGACGTTTCCAAGTCCGGCGTGATGATCGTGGAGAATGCTCAGCCATAGGGTGTCAACTTTGAGGACAATTCAAAACGTAGCCGCGTTCGCCAGAACGCGGGTTGTTCCGCCCGTTGTCCGCACTCTGGCGAGTGCGGTTACGCCTCGATCTTCCGCCGCTTCACCATCCGCACTTCGTTCCCTTTGGCGTTGTAGGTCACTTCGCTCATAAACGTCCGCATGAGCATCAACCCTCGGCCGTGAGGACGCTCCAAGTATTCGGGATCGGTCGGATCGGGCAGCGTGGACGGATCGAAGCCCGGCCCATCGTCGCGAATGATCCACGACGCCTCGTCACGCGCCAGCGAGACGGTGATGTAAATGCGGCGTTCCTTGTACGGCGATTCGTTGCAACGCCGGGTCGCGAGATCGGAATACTCCTGGCAATTCTCTTCACGCAGTTTCGACGAGCACTCCAGGTTGCCGTGATAGAACGCGTTGAGCAACGCCTCCTCCAGCGCGATGCCGATCCGCAACCCTTCGATGTCTGCGCAGATCTTCATCGCGTTGAATTGCTGCTGCATGTGCGACGACAGCAACAGCACCAACTCGCGGTCGCTCTCGACCTCGTATTCCGTGATGGAGCGTTTCACGCGATTCAGCAAGCGGGTCTGCGATCGCTGCGTCCGAGACATCGCCAACACCCGTTGGGTGACGTCGGCCAAATCCTCCGCCAAAGCGGTCTTCGGCACATAGCTGGCCGCGCCGGTTTGCAATGCTTTGACCGCGACCGCCTCGCTGCCGGCCGCCGTCATCAAGATCACCGGAATCAGCGGGTACTGAGCTTTCAACGCCTCGACCAATCCGAAGCCATCCAACCTCGGCATCTGCATGTCGGTGACGACCACGTCGGGCAGATGCGCCTCGACCGCCTCGAGCGCGGCGAGCCCATCCTCGGCATAGAAGACTTCCATGTCGCCGAGTTTCTCGATGAGCCGGCCAGCCAGCCGGCGATCGACCGGCGAATCATCCACCACCAAAACTCTGGACATCATTCACCACCTTTGGAGAACGCTCTCACTCGCGGACACCAACCGAATCGCAACAAGTTCCTACGCTGACGGACTCTGGACGGAAGTTGGGCAAAACGATTCTATTCCCCTTGCGAAACGGCTTTCAAATGCACATCGCCCGGTCTCTGTCCGTAAATCGAATGAGCCGCGGGGCGCTAGCCCCGGTTCTCGTCACACAAACCGGGGCTAGCGCCCTGCGGCTGATTGACAGAACATCGCCCGGTCTGACGGCAATAGTGGCTTTCGCCGCAAGCCGCGACTAAAACTCCGCCTCGTTTTTCGCGCAGTTGCCCAGGAGCCATCATGTCCCCCTTGCAGAGCAGTTTTCCCGAACTTTTCGATGCCATCCAACACGAACAGACTCGTCAGAAGGACGGCCTCGAACTGATCGCTTCCGAAAACTATACGAGCGCCGCCGTCCTCGAAGCCGCCGGCACCATCCTGACCAACAAGTACGCGGAAGGATATCCCGCACGCCGCTACTACGGCGGTTGCGAGTACGTTGATGTGGTCGAAAGCCTCGCCATTTCGCGAGTCAAACAACTCTTCGGAGCCGAACACGCCAACGTCCAACCCCATGCCGGCTCGCAAGCCAACATGTGCGTCTATTTCGCGACGCTCAAGCCGGGCGACACCTGTCTCGCGATGAATCTCGCCCAGGGAGGACACCTGACGCACGGCTCGTCGGTCAACTTCTCCGGCCAGCTTTACAACGTCATCCCTTACGGAGTCCGCGAATCCGACCATCGCATCGACTTCGACCAGGTCGCGACACTCGCCAAGCAATATCGCCCCAAACTGATCGTCGCCGGTGCGAGCGCGTATCCACGCGAAATCGACCACGCCAAGTTCGCCGAGATCGCCAACGATGTCGGAGCGAAACTGATGGTCGATATGGCTCACTACGCCGGCCTCGTCGCCGCCGGAGTCCACAACAGCCCGGTCCCCGTCGCTGACTTCGTGACCTCCACGTCGCACAAAACGCTGCGCGGCCCACGCTCTGGCTTCGTCCTCTGCCGTGAGAAGTACGCCAAAGACATCGACAAATCCGTCTTCCCCGGCATGCAGGGTGGCCCGCTGATGCACATCATCGCCGCCAAAGCGGTCTGCTTCCAAGAAGCGTTGCAGCCCAGCT
The DNA here is from genome assembly GCA_945905295.1 of Planctomyces sp. SH-PL62. Lineage (GTDB taxonomy): Bacteria > Planctomycetota > Planctomycetia > Planctomycetales > Planctomycetaceae > SXKJ01. The sequence goes on from CAMDPX010000029.1 coordinate 43,841, forward strand.
TCAAAGAGTACGGCCAACAGATCATTGCCAACGCGAGGGCGCTCGCGGAGACGATGATGTCCGGCGGCGTCCGACTCGCCAGCGGAGGCACCGACAATCACTTAATGCTGTGCGACATGACCTCCATCAAGCAGACCGGCAAGATCGCCGAACAAGCGCTCGACAAAGCCGGCATCACCGTCAACAAGAACATGATCCCCTACGACCAACGCAAGCCAATGGACCCCAGCGGCATTCGCATCGGCACCGCCGCACTGACCACGCGCGGCATGAAAGAAGATGAAATGAAGAAGGTCGGCGCGTGGATTCTGCGAGTGCTCAAGTCCCCCTTCGACGAGTGGGTTCTCGCAGCCGTCCGCGAGGAAATCCGTGACTTCACCCGACACTTCCCCGTGCCGGGCATCGAGTAGACTTCACTCGCGCAGTCCGATACAACGCTGCCCCTTGCCCCCTTCGTCTAGAGGCCCAGGATGCGGGATTCTCAGTCCCGATACAGGGGTTCGAATCCCCTAGGGGGTACTGCCATCTTGTGCAGTAAAGTGCAAGTGGCGGAAAGGCCCGGAAACTCCGGGCCTTTTTCGTTTTCACGAATCGGGCGGATGACCTGCTTTCCGTCCGGTTCGCTCATTTCCGCCGCTGAGTGAGTCTGATTGTGAGTCGCTTTGGCGAAGTGCTCGTCAGTGACCTGCAAGTAATGCTTACGAGCAACCGCCTCAGAATTGCCCAGCCACGCACAGACGACGTGAGACGGGAATCGCTCTTCCAACTCGGTCTGACGAGTGCTGCGGAGATTCTGAAACAGCTTCGGCCACGGAGTCACACCAGCCTTGTCGATGATCCGCAGGAGTTGTGTCCGCAGGTTGGCGTTGCAGTCGCGGTAGCGGGTGACAACGAACTCGGCCCCTTCCGCCGCTTGGTCCCACGCCATTTCCAGATGGGGATGGAGTTCTGGGAAGATCGGCACGAGCCGAGAGTCCTTTCCTTCGTGATGCTCGGTCTTGGGGCTGCGGATCAGCAGCCGGCCGCGTTCCCAATCCACGTCAGCCCAACGGAGCAGCAACGTCTCCGAGGGCGTTCGCAGGCCACCAAAGCGAGCCAGAGCGAAGATCAACCGCCATTCGTTGTCGGGACACGCTGTGACGACTTGAGCGGCCACGTCGCGGGAAACGAAATGCTCACGCAACTTGTTGGCTTGAACGGCGCAGCCTTTCATGTCCGCGAAGGGATTCTCGGCAATCAACCGCTTGCGGAGTGCGGCCCGAAACAGTTGCTTGGCTCGTCCGCAGTGACGGCGGACAGTGTTCTCGCCGAGCTTGGTCAGCATCCATCTCCGCCATTCATCAGAATCACCGGGCGTCACGTCTCGCAACGGCTTGGTTTCGCCGAAGTGAGCGACCAGATGACGGCGAACCTGTAGGAGATTGATCCGAGTTCTCAGCTTGATGTCCGTTCGGCTTTCGACATAAGCGTCGATGAACTCGCCGAGCTTCGTGGCATCCTCTTGGCGTTTCTCGCGCGGAGCGATCAGCCCCACGGCCACCAGCCGCTTGGCCAGCACGTCAGGAATCTTACCGACCCATTCGGCGACTTCGGGGGCGAGCGACCGGCAGGACAGCTTCGCTTCCAAGATGGCTTCGATCTTGGCGAGGATCTTCTCAGCAGCCTTCATCGACGGCTTGCCGATTCGGACGATCGGGCGGTTGCCGTTGCCGTCCGAGAATTGAA
>CAMDPX010000030.1 GCA_945905295.1 Planctomyces sp. SH-PL62
GTCAGCCCCCCGGTGATCACGATGACCGCTGAAAACCGGGGGGCTGACGCCGCCCCGCTCGCCTGATGTGGATCGCAAAAAATGATCGCGCGTGACGAAAAACAGAAGCCCGGCTTTTCCCATAAGCCGGGCTTCTGTTTGTAGTGCCCCCGTTGATGGGGGCGAGACCGACCCGATCAATCGGGTCACTACGAGCGATCGTGCGCAGTCGTCTTCGGTTACGACGTGGCCACCGGAATGCGCCGCGGTTCCGGCTTGTCGGCCTTCGGGAGGACGACTTCCAGCACGCCGTTGTTGAGCTTGGCGGTAATGTGCTGATGATCGACTTCATCGCTCAGGATGAACGAACGCAGGAAGTCGCCGGTCTCGTATTCCTGATGCAGCAGCCGAGCGTTTTCTGGAACGACTTGCTCCATGCGGCCGAACAGCGTCAGCTTGTTGTCCTGCACTTGCAGTTCCAAAGTGTCGAGCGACACGCCGGGCAAGTCGGCTCGCAGGACCAGTCCTTCGTCGGTTTCGTAGATGTCGATCGGCGGGGTGAAGACCAATCGCTCAACCGGCGGATGCGGAGCCGGAGTGTTGCCGTTCTTGGCGGTTTGAGTCAGTTCATTGGTCATGGCAAGCCTCGTGGAAGCGTTTTGAAATCCGTAGCCGCGTTTCGCCAGAACGCGGAATGTCTTGAATCGCCCGCGTTCTGGCGAAACGCGGCTACCTCATACACGGCTCGCTAGGCTCCGAACGCGACCGGAATATGGCGAGGTTTGACCTCCTCGGCCTTAGGCAGATGCACCTTCAAGATGCCGTTGACGAACTCGGCAGAGAGGTTGTCCGCTTTCACACGGTCGGGGAGCGAGATGGATCTCTGCCAGACTCCGCGCGGACGCTCTTGGCGGCGGAAGCGTTCCTCGGCGGCTCCTTCCGGATTGGCATGGCGGCCGGTCATGGAGAGCACGCCATTGGCGATCGTCAGTTCCAACTCCTCGGATTTGACCCCAGGCAGTTCGGCGGTGATGAGGTATTCGGTGGGCAGTTCGTACAGATTAACCGGCGGGTACTGGCGTCCGAACCGCAAACCCTGGAACGATAGATTCACGCTTTGCAGCAGGCGATCGACTTCCCGCTCCAGGTCGTGGAAGGCGTCCCAACTGTGTCCCCAACGGAAGAGAGCCATGATTGTTCTCCGATTGACAGATAGAAGCGGCCGTTCGTCGCAAAGGCAAAGAGTGTGCCGAGTGTTTCGCGAGTCGTGATCGCGGCTCTCAAGGTCTTTTCCGAAAGGAAGTTAGCAGCCAAGTCGTGCATTGGTCGGCGGGGGACTCGACTGCCAAGGTTGCATGAGTGAGATCGGCGAGCGGGGCGGCGTCAGCCCTCCGGTTCTGCGTCGAACTCAACCGGGGGGCTGACGCCGCCCCGCTCGCCTGAACGTTGCACGAATGGCCGTCGTCGAGAGATTCGCTCGACCGGAGCGCATTGGTTAATCTGCCCCGCCGAACTCAGTCACCCGCCACGCGAGGCCGAAAGGGGATCATGTCCGAGTTGAATCCGCATCACGCTGTTTACGTCGGCAGTTTTGACCCGCTCACGCTGGGGCATCTCGACATCATCCGCCGAGGGGCCGGCCTGTTCGACAAGCTGACCGTGGGGATCGGACTCAATCCGGAAAAGAGTCCGCTGCTGACTCCGGAAGAACGTGAAGCGATGTGTCGGCAAGTCCTCGCTCCGCTGCAGAACGTCGAGGTGAAGTGCTTTGCGGGACTGACCGTGAACTTCGTGCGCGAATGCGGAGCGGCCGTGATGCTCCGGGGCGTGCGCACGCTGACCGACATCGAAACCGAATTCACGATGACACTGGCCAACCGCGCGTTGGACCCGGCGATCGAAACGGTCTTCCTGATGGCGAGTGAAAAGTATTCGCACATCTCCAGCAGCCTTATCAAACAGATCGCCAGCCTGGGCCGAGGCAACACGGCGGAACAGCTCAAGTCGTTCTTGCCGCGCGAGATCATCGCGCCGCTACTGGCGAAATATCCCGATCGACAACCGCAGTGAAAACAATTTTCGATTGCCGATTTTTGATTTTCGATTGAATCAGAGTCCGCAATCAAAAATCGAAAATCGAAAATCAAACAACACAGGAGACTTCTGATGGTCAAAACCGCTTCCACCATGTTGCCGCTGGGAACTGCGGCTCCCGATTTCTCTCTGCCGAACGTCGATGGGCGAATCGTGTCGCTCAAAGATTTCAAAGGTTCGAAGGGGTTGCTGGTCGCGTTCATCTGCAACCACTGCCCGTTCGTGGTTCACATCCGGCCGGAGTTCGCCAAGTTTGCTCGCGAGTATCAAGCCCAGGGAATCGCGATCGTGGCGATCAACCCCAACGACGCGAAGGCGTATCCGGCCGACGCCCCCGACAAGATGAAAGCCGAAGCCGAATCGGCCGGCTATGCGTTTCCGTACTTGTTCGATGAAGCACAGTCGGTCGCGAAAGCCTATCGAGCGGCCTGCACGCCGGACCTGTTTTTGTTCGACGGCAATCAGCGGCTGGTCTATCGCGGGCAGTTTGACGATAGCCGGCCGACAAACGGAGTCCCCGTCAACGGCTCACACCTGCGAGCCGCGTGCGACGCGGTTCTGGCGGGACGTGCTATCGAAGATGGCCAGCGGCCGAGCATCGGCTGCAACATCAAATGGCGGCCCGGCAACGAGCCCAACTACTTCACCGGTCAGCCGGCGGAGTGATCCGTCAGCGCTCGTAGTGACCCGATTCATCGGGTCGATCGAAGGACCGCATAAATGCGGTCACTACGAGCGCGTTAGTTCTGCTCGTGCGGCCGCGTGCCTAGCCGCTGTCGCAGCAGCGTCGCGCGGGCGACGTTGCGTTCGGCGGATTCCAATTGGCGCTGCCGAACCTTTTGCAGGTGTGCTGGCTGCGTCGTAATCAGCAGCTCATTGATCGTCGGAATCTCCAGCTTGCCGATCAGGCCGAGGTTGATTCCCAGCCGCACGCTCGACAAGAGATGCAGCGTCTCCTCGGACGTGATGGTCTGCGCGCTGCTCAAGATGCCGAACGCTCGCGAGATCTGATCGTGCAGCCCTTCGCGGTTGTCGTGGAGCAGCGTTTCGCGAGCACGTCGCTCGTACTTCAGAATCGACGGGATGACCTCCTGCACCATTTGAATCAGCGACTCCTCGCTGTGGCCGAGCGTGACTTGGTTGGAGACTTGATAGAAGTCTCCCATCGCCTGGCTCCCTTCGCCGTACAGACCGCGTACCGCCAGCCGTAGCCGCTGCAACGCCTGAAAGACTTTCTGGAGGTCTTTCGTCAGCACGAGTCCTGGCAGGTGCAGCATCACGCTGACGCGAATGCCGGTGCCGACGTTCGTCGGGCACGCGGTCAAATAGCCCAAGCGATCGTCGAACGCGAACGTGACCTCGCGGCTCAGCAGGTCGTCGATGCGATTGAGTTCCTGCCAGCAGTCGTCGAGGGCGAAGCCGCTGTGAATGACTTGCATCCGCAGATGGTCTTCCTCGTTGATCATCAGGCTGATGTTTTCCTCGTCGCTGACCGCGGCACCGCGCGGGCCGGCGGCTTCCGAGTGCTCGCGGCTGATGAGCTGCCGCTCGACCAGGAACTGCCGATCCAGCGAATTCATCTCGCTGACCGGCAGGAATTCCAAATTGTGTCGCAGCGGCAGCACGCTGACGCGATCGCGGATCAGTCCCACGATCTCGGCCTTCGCGGCGTCATCGGCTTTACTGGGAAACGGAAAGTCGGCCAAGTTGCGAGCCAGCCGAATCCGGCTGGACATGACAATGTCCGATTCCGGCCCCGTGCCTCGCAGCCATTCGCCACAGTGTTGAGCAAGTGCATCCAAATCCACGATCGGTCTCCTTCCGTGTGGGCGTGTTTTCACGCCACCGAGTTCATCTCGGTGGTTCCCGCGCTTTTGCACTACGCCAGCCCCGAGTTGTTTCGAGAGTCGTGCAGAAACGCGGGAACCACCGACGCAAGGTCGGTGGCGGGAAAGCCACACGCTCTGACGTCGTGTGGCAGAATACCGATTCTGTCTCGGACCGACAGCCGACAGCCGATTTCCCAATTCCGCGCGTCGATCGTACAGTCCGCGCACAACATTCCTCAGCGAGACAGCCATGTTCCTCGGCATCGAAATTGGCGGCACGAAACTGCAATTGGGAGTCGGTACCGGCGACGGTCCACCTCTGATCGCGCTCGAACGGCGAACCGTCGAACGCACGCGCGGAGCAGACGCGATTCGCGAGCAGATTCTCGAAGCCGGACGCCAACTGTTCGACAAGTATCCGATTGAACGCATCGGCTACGGCTTCGGCGGACCGGTGAACTCGGCGACCGGCCGAGTCATCACGAGCCATCAAGTCGAGGGTTGGACCGACTTCCCAATCGTCGATTGGACGCGCGAGGCGTTTGGAGTTCCGGTCCGATTGGGAAACGACTGCGACGTCGCCGCGCTGGCAGAAGCGACCTACGGCGCAGGACGAGGGCACGGCACCGTCTTCTACATCACGGTCGGCACTGGCATCGGCGGAGGATTGGTCATCGACGGTCGCTCGCAAGGAGCCGGGCGACTCGCGATCGCCGAGATTGGTCATCTGCGACCCGGTCCGCTGGCCGACGATCCGCATGCAACGGTTGAATCACTCGCCGCCGGTCCCGGCATCGAAGCGGCGGCGCGGGCGCTCGTCACCGGGCAAACTCGGCATCCGCTGATTGCGGCCGGTGGATTCGCTCCAGCAGACATCGGCGTGGATTGGTCGGCCGCGGAGAACGACACGGACGATCTGCTTTGCCGATGTCTTGGCAATGTTGAGCAACTGACGGCCAAGCAAATCGCGCAAGCCGCCGCTCACGGAAATCAGATGGCGAACGCGGCGTTGCATCAGGCTCACGTCGCGCTCGGTTGGGGGATCGCGCAGATGGTGACGCTGCTCTCGCCGCACGTCGTCGTGATCGGTGGCGGAGTCTCGCTGATGGGCGAGGAACTCTTCTTCGAGCCGCTGCGCCGACAAGTTCGGCGATTCGTTTTTCCACCGCTGGCCGACTCGGTCCGTCTGGTCCCCGCGGCGTTGGATGAAGAAGTTGTCGTCCACGGTGCGATCGCTCTCGCAGCGAGAGACGATTGAGGTTCCCTGCCGCGCGGCCTACGCTGCCTCTTCCTTCGATGATCTTTTTGGGGAAACCTTATGTCGATTCGCGTGAAGTGCGACACGTGTTCCAAGTCCTTTGCCGTCAGCGATGAGAAGGCGGGAAAACGAGTGCGTTGTCCGGGATGCAAAGAGGTGCTCACCGTGCCGTCGGACGACGAGGAACTGGAACCGGCTCCGCGACCTCGCAAAGCCTCCGGTCAGAAAAAGAAGAAAAAGGCCGCTAAGTCTCAGGCACCGTGGCTGCTGATCGGAATCGGCGGCGGAGTGCTGGTCGTCGCGATCGTGGTCGGCTTCCTCTTGATGGGAGGGCCGGACAAGCCGGCGGGTGTCGCTCAGCCGGCACCACCGGATGGAGTTGTACCGGCGACGCCGAATGCATCCCCAACGGTTCCCGGCACACCGCCGGCGACTGCTCCTACGACGCCGAGCACCGCATCGTCAGCCGCCAGCGCACCGGCGGTGGTCGCTTGGGCGGTCAAAGCCGACCCGGTCCCTCAGCCGATTGAGTGGCCCGCAAGTTGGAAAGCGAAAGTGGACGTCTTCGGAAGTGCTTCCGAGGTTTTGTTTCCAACGTCGCTCAGTCCGCTCGTTGTAGATCTTGAAGCCGGGGCCGAGGTGCGCGGCGGTCAGGTTTGGAATCTCGCGACGGGCGAGAAGCTGCACACGTTCAAAGGCAAGACCGGACCGATCAGCGCGCCCGAGCGGCGGCTGAGTCCCGATGGCAAGTATCTGTTGGGCAAGGCCGTCGATAAGGAAAACAACACGAAGCTGGAAATCTGGTCGTTGGAGACCAGTCAGCTCGTGCGTCAGATCTCAGCCGATGTCGCGGGCATGAATCTGGGGTTCGCCGATTTTCTTCCGGGAGATCGCATCGTCACGATCACGACTGGCAAACAAGGGGACAAGAATGCCGCGCATCGACAGCGCGTGTTTAATCTCAACTCAGGCGAGCAACTCCTTCAGTCCGGCGACGACAATTTGTTGGAACCGAAAAATGCCGTCTTCAGCCACGGTCGGCGATACCTCGCCAGTTATTCGCGAGCGGTGCGTGGCGAGCTGGTGATCTACGACACGCAAACCTGTCAGCTCGTCGCGAAGAAACTGATGAGCGGGAAGGGGACGGACTCGGTCGAAGCGGCGGGGTTCTCTCCGTTGGGCGACAAGATCGCGGTCGCGATGGGTGGGTACAACGTGTGCCGGATCGTGGTGCTCGACGCTGCGACGGGGAACGAATTGCAGGAGCATCGTTATCCCGCCAGCTTCAGGAATCTCGTGCCCGGCCTGCTCTACACGGGCCCGACGATTGATTGGTTTCCCGACGCCAGCGCGTTGCTCTTGGGAGGAACCGTGGCCATTGATCTCGTCAGCGGTCGTTTGGTGTGGTCGCTGTTCACAGCCCCCAACGAGTACAGCCTGGACAATACAAATCGCCGCCTGCCAGTGGCGGGCGGATTTCTCACCATCAGCGGCAAAGTGAATAAGGCGAAATTCACATTGCTGCCGTTCGAAGCGAAGTCATTGTCGCTGGCTCAATCGCTGTCGACGAACAACTCCCTCGACGCACTCATCAAGCCCAGCCAAAAAGTGAGCCTCGACGTGAAAGTCGAAAAGCTCCTCTTCGGAACTCCTGAGGAAACGAAGAAAACTTTGGAAGGAACGTACCGCGAGATGCTCGAAGCAGCGGGCTTTGAGTTGGCGGACAACCAACCCGTCGTCTTCAAGGTCTCGTACAACGAAGCCGCGGCGGGCAAGTTCGATTCCTTCATGCGCGGCCCGATCGGCGGCGGTGCCACGCCTTCCGTCGTGGGGACGAAAGCTCTGGTCAACCTCGAATGGGCCACCAATCAGAAGGAGTCGCTCTGGAAGCACCCCTTTGAGTTCGCTCCCAGAACGATCAGCGTCAAAGGGGAATTCACCGCCGAAGCCGCCCGCAAAAGCATGTTCGAGCAACTCCAAAGTTTCGTCTTCAGCCAGCCGCTGCCGTATTATCTCTCGACCGACAAGCAAACGATGCTCCCCACCTTCACGACGGTCGTGCGCGAATAACGTTCCCAAGACGTCGTCGCGGTCCGACACCAGATGTGACAGCGGTGTTGCAGCCAATTGCCCACAGGCATACAACGTTGCCGATGTTTGAGTCCAACCACTTCGGGGTACTCACGGTATGAGCCTTCGTAACACCTTGGTGATTGTTGTTCTGTCGCTGGGAAGTTTCTCCCGCGCTGCGGAGTTGCAGGTGAGTCCGGCAACGATTTCGCTCGACCGGCCGGAAGCGTCGCAGCAAATCCTCGTGACGGAAGTCGAGGGAGAACGTCGTCGCGATGTGACCCGCGAAGCTCGCTACGAGATTGCGGCCCCGGCCATTGCCAGCATCGCGGCTGACGGTCTGCTGCGCCCCGCGACCGAAGGGACGACGCAGCTCATCGTGAAGTTCGGCGACAAGACCCTCAACGTGTCGATCACCGTCTCCGGTTTGCTGAAGCCGGTGCCGGTCTCGTTCAGTTATGAGGTCGTCCCCATTCTGACCAAAGGACGCTGCAACGCCGGCGGATGCCACGGGAAAGCGGAAGGCCAAAACGGATTCAAACTCAGTCTGTTCGGCTTCGATGCGGCGGCTGACCACGAAGCGATTTTCAAAGAAGCCAAAGGGCGGCGTCTCAATCTGACTAATCCGCCAGCCAGCCTGCTACTGCTGAAGGGGACCGCCACGATGCCTCACGGCGGCGGGCGAAAAATCGAGCCGGGCAGCCCCGCCGAACATCGTTTGCGCCGCTGGATCGCCGAAGGGGGGGCGTTCACAACGTCTGGCGAGCGGGGCGGCGTCAGCCCCCCGGTGGCAACGCCCAATGCAGGAACAACCGGGGGGCTGACGCCGCCCCGCTCGCCTGATGCGGAGAGGCATATCGTCAGCATCGAAGTCGAACCGGCTCAAGTCGTGATCGCCGCGAACGGCACACAACAGTTGCGAGTCACCGCGATCGACGACCTCGGCGGCAAACGCTGCGCGACGGTCGAAGCCGATTACATTTCGAATGCACCCCACATCGCCGACATGAATACGCGCGGCTTGTTGCAGGCCAGCGACGTGCCAGGCGAGGCAGCGATTCTCGTGCGGTATCTCGGACACGTTGCCGTCTGCCGAGCCGTGATGCCTCGGCCGGGAAGCACATTCGCTCGGCCGCCGGAAAACAACTTCATCGACAAGCATGTCTTAGACAAGCTGACTCGGCTGGGCATTCCTCCCAGCGAACCGATCGACGACGCGACGTTTATTCGACGAGCATTCCTCGACGTGATCGGCACGCTCCCCACGGCCGCTGAAGCTCGCGCGTTCATCGGCGATCCGTCAGCCGAAAAACGTGCCAAGCTCGTCGATGCACTGCTGCAACGCCCGGAGTATGCCGAGTACTGGGCGATGAAATGGTCTGACTTGCTGAAGGCCGACACGCTGAAGATCACTCCGAAAGGAACCGTTGGGCTGACTCGCTGGTTGCGTAAGCAATTCACAACGAACCGGCCGTACAACGAAATGGTCCACGAGATCCTTACGATTCAAGGACCGACACAGAGCGAAAGTCCAGCCTCGTTCTTCAAATCGCTCGACTCGCCGGAAGTGACCAGCCGAGCGATCAGTCAATTGTTTCTCGGCGTGCGAATCGAGTGTGCTCAGTGTCATCACCATCCCAGTGAACGCTGGAGCCAAGACGACTACGCGGGACTTGCCGGATTCTTCTCCGGCACGGTGGTCAAGAAACTGCCGGACGGCACCGATGCAATCGTCGCTCGCGCGGGCACCGACCAAAAACATCCGCGCACCGGAGAACTCGTCCCGGCGCGAGCGCTCGGCGCGGCGACCGCGGACTTCACGAATGTCATCGACCGCCGAGTCGTGCTTGCCAACTGGATGACCGCTCCCGACAACCCGTTCTTCACGAAGGCGATCGCCAATCGCCTCTGGGCGCACTACTTCGGCCGCGGCCTTGTAGAGCCGATCGACGACAACCGCGCAACGAATCCCGCGACCAACGAACCGCTGCTGGCCGCGCTCGAATCGCATCTCAAAGAAGTGAAGTACGACCTCAAGGCATTCACACGCACAATGCTGCTGTCGCGAGCCTATCAGCTCGGATCGGGGACAGACCTGAACCGTGATGACCGCCAGCACTTCTCGCACGCTCGGCCGAAGACGCTGCCGGCCGAGGTGCTGCTCGACGCGATCAGCCAGACGACCGGCGTCCCCGAAAAGTTCAACGGCTGGCCCGATGGAGTCCGCTCGATCCAAGTCTGGGACAACCGGATGCCGTCATACTTCTTCCGCATCTTCGGTCGCCCCGTCCGAGCCACCGTCTGCGAATGCGAACGGAGCAACGAACCGAGCATCTCACAGGCGTTGCACCTGCTGAACTCTCCGGAAGTCCACGCCAAGCTGATCCACCGCCACGGCTTGGCCCGCAAACTCGCCGCGACCCCCAAGTCCAACGACGAACTGGTCGATGAAATCTACCTGAGCACTCTCACCCGCTTCCCCACCGCCGAAGAGAAGGTTCTGATGGCCACCGCCTTCGAGGCCGCCGGAGCGAACCGGCATCAAGCGGTCGAGGACGTGCTGTGGGCGGTGCTGAATACGAAAGAGTTTCTTTACAACCATTGATCCCAAGAGGATCTGAAATGCCCTCGCCGTTTCCAGGTATGGACCCGTTTCTGGAGCATCCGGATTTCTTTCCGGGGTTGCACGCGGCGTTGGCGTTTTGCATTCGCGAACAACTTCAAGCTCGGCTGCCCGACTCGTACTTCGCGGAGATTAGTGAGCGTTCCTGGGTGGATATCTCCGGCCGGTTCATTGAGCCGGATGTCGAAGTGCTGCAATGGCGAAATGCTTTGCATCAGCCGATCAGTTCCACGGCGATGCAGGCGGATTCTGGCGGAGTCGCCGTGATGGACGGCAACGAGCCAGTTGTGATTCATTCGTTGCCGGCGGATCAGGAAGACGACGAAGTCCGCGAACAGTTCGTCGAGATCTGGTCGAAGCGCGACGGAGATCGGTTGGTCGCTTCCGTCGAAGTGCTCAGCCCGGCGAACAAAACTCCGGGTGATCACGGCCGCGAGAAATACCTCCAAGAGCAGCGCGAGTTGCTGGACAGTCACGTCCATTTGATTGAGATTGATCTGCTGCGTGACGGCCGGCATTCCACTGCGGTCCCCGAACGAGCACTGCGGCGTTCGGTTGCCGCGTTCGATTACCATGTCTGCGTGCATCGAGCCTACCGGCCAGACGAGTTCTCTGTTTACCCGATTCGCCTGCCGCAACGCTTGCCGACCGTCCGCGTGCCGCTGCTGCCGAACGATCCTGACGTGCCGCTTGATCTGCAATCTGTCTTTGACCGTTGTTATGACACTAGTCCGTACCGCCGCCGATTGGATTACCATGACGCCAGCCTCGCACCGCCGCTGACTGCCGAACAACAAGTGTGGGCACTCAGTCTTCTGCCGTCGAACTAACTTTTCAGGAGCTGTTCCGATGTTGAACTTTTCATTCCGCAATTCCGGTCATCGTTTCTGTGACGGCCTGACTCGCCGACAAACTTTGCGACTGGGAGCGACCAGCCTGTTCGGCGGTCTGACGCTGCCGCAGCTTCTGCGCGCGGAAGCTGCCAACAAGTCCGAACGAATTCGCGAAGCAAAAGCCAAGTCGTGCCTGTTCATTTTTTTAGAAGGAGGTCCTCCTCAGCAGGACATGTGGGATCCAAAACCGGAGGCACCGTCCGAGATTCGCGGGCCGTTCGAACCGATCTCGACCGCGCTGCCGGGCGTGATCTTCACCGAGCACTGTAAGAACTGCGCGAAGATCGCCAACAAGTTCACCGTCGTGCGCAGCCATAGCCACGCCGATAACGGCCACGCCACCGGCTATCACTATGTCATGACCGGACACCGCGCCGCGTTCGCCGACGGCGAGTATCCGCTCCCAACCAACGAGTTGTTTCCGTCGCTCGGTTCAATTGTGGCGCGAGAACTCGGCAGCAGCGGCACCGTGCCGCCGTACATCAACATGCCCCATCCGATGTCGGCCGGTGGGCCGGGCTTCTTCGGGGCCGAGTTTTCTCCGTTCGTCATCGAAGCCGATCCCAGCCAACCGGACTTCGAGGTCCGCGACCTCGCGAAGATCGACGGTGTGTCGAGCCAACGTTCCGACCTGCGACAGAAATTGCTCGCCGGACTCGAACAACGCCAGCCGCGCACCGGCCGAGCCGCCGCGATGAGCACCTATTATCAAAAAGCTCGCGACCTCATCACGTCGCCGGAAGCTCGCAAAGCGTTCGACATTCAGTCGGAACCCGCCAATGTGCGCGAGTCCTATGGCATGACTCAGATCGGCCAGAGCGCACTGCTCGGCCGCCGCTTGATCGAAGCTGGCTGCCGTTTCGTCGGCGTGGATGCTCCGGGTTGGGACGTGCATTTCAATTGCTTCCCCAGCTTGGTCAATGACCTGATTCCACCCGCCGACAAAGCGTTCGCCGCGCTGATCACCGACATGGAACAACGCGGACTGCTCGACAGCACGCTGGTCGTGATGATGGGCGAGATGGGCCGCACTCCGCGCGTCAACGCTCAAGCAGGCCGCGATCACTGGTCGATGGCCCAGTGCATCCTCTTCGCTGGTGGCGGAGTGAAGCCCGGACAAATCATCGGCTCGACCGACAAGCAAGCCGCTTATCCGACCAGCGACCCGATCAGCGTTGCCGATCTGCTGCGCACGATCCACACGCTGCTGGGGATCGACGCCGACCGAGAATACGACGACCCGCTCGGCCGTCCCGTCCCGCTGGTCAACGGCGGGAAGGTGATTCCGGGACTCATCGCCTAAGAACAACTTCGTAGGGTGGGACAAGCTCGCTTCGAGCGCCGGCCCACCAATCTCGCTTTCAGAGATGGCGTTGTTTATTTGGTGGGCCGGCGCTCGAAGCGAGCTTGTCCCACCCTACAAAACGCGACGTTGTTCTTGGACAGGATCCTAAGTTCGCGACCCAAGGGGATCGACTTCACTTGGCAGCCTTCGGCCGTTCACGAATCTGCTTGGCGAGGAACCTCGCAGTCTCATCTCCGATGACGTGATAGCCGGCGAGATTCGGATGCCGATCGCTGAACCAACTGGGCAAGTCGCGGAAGTGGGCGTCGAGCCGATTGTCCATCACGACGACCGAGCCGCCTTGAACGAACGGCTTGACCCACTCGCGATGCTGTTCCGGAATTCGGTCGAGCGCGTAGCGGCGGTAGTTGAGCATGTTCGGCCCGTGAGTCAGTTCCGCTTGATACCGCGTGTAGACATCAAACAGCGGTAGCTTCTCGTCCTCGGCCACTTGCTTGATCAACCCGTTGATCCGCGAGTCATTCTCCGGCGTGAGATAGGGGATGATCGTCGTTGGAAATATCTTGGCCTGCGGAAAATCCTTGTGCAGCCGAGCAATCAGGTCGCGGAAGTCCTGCGGAAAGTTTTTGGCGAAGTCCTCGCGTTTGCTGTTGTCGTTCAAGCCGTAACGAATGCAGACGTAGTCAATGCCCGGCAGCTTGGAGATCTCACGTTCGTAGCGTCCGCCGGTCAGCAATCCGTGAATGAACTCGCCGTCGCGTCCCTGATTGATGACGTTCGTCGGCGGCAAATCTTTCTCCGTCGCCAGCAGCAAGCGAATCACGTCCTCCAAGTGTGGCCCGTCGCGATGCGTGATGCGGCAGACGCTCCCGATCGTCGTGCTGTCGCCGAGCAACAGGATTTGCAGCTTCCCTTCATGCTCGGCCTGGGCGGAATCCGTCCCCGCTGCGAACAGAATGAGTCCTCCAAAAACGACAGACATGATGCGAGCGAGAAACATCGGCATGACAATGACTCCTGTGAACGTGAAAGTATGCTGGCCGCCCTCGGCCGACTTTGTATTCGTCATCCAATCATGTGCAACGCAGACGGGCAAGAGTGCCCAAGCGCGTACTGGCTTGGTGAGGGTCTGGTCCGCCGCGATGGCGGCGAGCCATTCGCTCGGGGCTGGGGCTTAGTCACGCAGCCAGTGGATCAGACGCAGGGCCTCACCTTACCGAGGTTGCGTGGGAGGCGCAGACGCCCAGCAGACGCTGTCCAGCAACTCGGAGAGTTCACACGACCTGCGCACGCGATCCACCACATGGGCCGACTGGTACAGCTTGCCCGGCAGAACTGGCGATGAGGGGATCTGGAATTCGTCGCCGCATTTCAGAGTGTCCCAGTCTTCGATGAACCCGACGGAGATGTCCGTGTCGGTCAGCAGCACGACAGGAATCTTCAAGAGGCTGTCCTCGTCATCCATGACACTGAGCACGCCGTCGGCTCCGCCCCAATTCAATGCGGTGTCGAGCAGGAGCACATCGGGGGATGATTCATGCAGCGCCGTCAGGCACTCCACGCCTCCCGAGACCAAGCGAACAGAATACTCGTGTGCTGCGAAATACCTTTCGAGGCGGGCTGACAAACGGCAATCCGCCTCGGCAATCAAAAGTTGCTGTGCCATCGCACGGTCCTAACCCAGAGAGATTGTTCCTTCAACTTCTCTCGGCTCGTCCATGCCGCCTCCGTGCCGTCTTCGATGTCGCCCGTATTGCGCGCTGGCCGTCCTGAAAAGACAAGCCCCATCGCAAATCGATGCGACCGGTCGCGTGATATCTCCCGCCTCGCACGACCCTCAAGCCGCGAGCGAGATCGTTGTCCCACGCCCGCCAGACTTTGCCGAGTCCCCTTTGCCGGCTTCGCGGACCCAGGTGTCGGCCTTTTGCCTTTTTGATTCGCTGGACCCACAATGCCGCCCCGTTAATTCGATTCCAAAAACCTCACTGGGAGCCTGCCTCATGCGAGCATTCATTCGTCCTGCCGTGCTGCTTGGTTTCAGTTTTGTCGTCGCGTCTGTGTGGTGTGTCGTGGATCGTTCGCTAGTCGCGAACGCCGCGGACTCGAAGGGGATCGCTGCGATCACCGTCGAAGAAGCGAAGAAAGATCCGGACTTCGCCATACAAGGCGAGTACGAAGGACAACTCGGCGGTCAGGACGAAAAGCAGAAGTGGGGCTTGCAAGTGATCGCGCTGGGTGACGGGAAATTCCACGTGGTGGCGTACGCCGGTGGATTACCGGGAGCGGGTTGGGACAAGAACGAAAAGGTCGAAGTCGATGGCAGCGCCAAGGACGGCGTCGCGACCTTCAACGGCGAGAAAGGTTCGGCCACGATCAAGGACGGTGTTGCCTACGTCAAAGATCCGGATGGCAAATCGCTGGGCGAAATGAAGCGAGTCGATCGCACGAGCCCAACGCTTGGCAAGAAGGCTCCGGACGGGGCGGTCGTGCTGTTCGATGGCAAGTCGGGTGACGCTTTCACCGATCCCAAGAAGTTCGTGGATGGTCTGATGTCGCAAGGCATCACCAGCAAGCAGAAGTTTCAGGACTTCTCGCTCCACATGGAATTCCTGCTGTCGTACGTGCCGGCCGGTCGCGGTCAGGGCCGAGCCAACTCTGGATGCTACATGCAGGGCCGCTACGAGGTGCAGATCCTCGACAGCTTCGGCCTCTCTGGCGAGCACAATGAATGCGGCGGCATCTACACGATCAAGAAGCCCGACGTGAATATGTGCCTGCCGCCGCTGGTCTGGCAGACCTACGACGCCGAATACACCGCGGCCCGCTACGACGCAGATGGCAAGAAGACAACCAACGCCAAACTGACGGTCACGCACAACGGCGTGCAGATTCACAAAGACGTCGAACTACCGAAGGCCACCACCGCCGCCCCGGTCGCGGAAGGTGCCGAACCCGGCCCGATCTACATTCAAGATCACGGCAACCCCATCCGCTTCCGCAACATTTGGGTCGTCGAGAAGAAGTAGAGCAATTGGGAGGGCGAGGCTCCTACCGAGCCGCAGAGGGAACAACGTGTGATCCCCTTCTCGGTTCGGCTCCCGTTGCTAGCTCACGAACCGCTTGTGACCGGTCGCGTCGAATTCGGCCAGGGTGTTGCTAAGTTCGTGCTGGATCGACGCGAGCCGGCCGGCATCGGTGATTTTTTTTCCCGAGCGATCGGTGACGTAGAAGGCGTCCAGCACTTGGTCAAGATGCGTGGCGATCTTGGCGAGGTCGATCGACAGCTCCAATCGGAAAATCGCGCGGCTGATCGTGTAGAGCAGGCCCGGCCGGTCATGCGCGAAGACGCAGACGATGTTGCAGCGGTCCGACGAATCGTTGTCGATCGTCACGCGGTTGGACAGATCGCTGATCGGAGCTTTCGCGGTCCCCCAATCGAAGCGGCGTGAGCGCTGGAACATCTCATCGACTTTGACCTCTTTGCGGAGCACTCGGCCAATCGCCTGGCCGACTTCATCCATCCGATATTTTGGCACGGGGCCGGTGAAATCGGTGTCGCGGACGTCAAAGACATCCACCACGATGCCGTCCGTCGTTGTGCAAATCTGAGCGGACAGAATTTCCAGCCTCTGTGACGTCAGCGTGCCGGCGATGCGGTGGAAGCACCCCTCGGAGTTTTGCCGATCGAGCACGACGCGGTACTCGACGGTGTCGGTCCCGGCATCGTGATTCGCCGTGACCACGATCTGCCCCGGCTGCAAGCGGCGGATGATTTCCAAGTCGGATGCGATGCGGTCGCGCGGCGTGCCGAGCAAATAGTGCGGCGGGAATTGCTTCAATTGTTGATCAAGCCAGTGGGCGAGTTGTTGCCGCTCCTCGTCCGCAGCGCTGTTGGGGATCAGCGTCTTTGTGACATGCACGCGGACTTTGTCGAGCCGTTCCTCTTCCAGGAACTTCGCGTGCTTGCCGCTGAGAATCAGCATCGACCGGTCGTAGAGATCGGTGAGCAGCCCCGCCTTCCAATCGTTCCAAATTTCAGGACCAACGGCAGAGATGTCCGCCACGGTCAGCACGTAAAGCATCGTCAACCGCTCGGGGCTGCCGGCCAGGTGGCTGAATCTCGCCAGCTCGCCGGGGTCGGCGATGTCGTGCCGGAACGCGACATCCGCCATGACCAGATGCTTGTGGACCAGAAACATCAATAGCTCGCGCTGCGGCTCCGGCAGACCGAAGCGGACGGCGATCTTTTCGGCGATGCCGCGTCCGACGTCCGAGTGGTCTTCGACACCTCCCTTACCGATATCGTGCAACAACATCGCGAGATGCAACACCGATTTGAGTTTGACCTCGCGGTACGCGGCTCCGATCGGGCTGTTGACCTTTTCCAACGATTCGATGATCGACATCGCTCGCAGCGTGTGCTCATCGACGGTGTAGCTGTGATAGGCGTTGAATTGCAGCAGGCAGCGGACACGAGCGAACTCTGGCAAGAGAATCTCCAGCACGCCGGTGTCGTGCATCGCCCGCAGCGTCGCCCCCAAGTGGCCGCGAGGTTCGAGGATCGCCAGAAACAGCCGCGAACATTCGGGATCGACGGTCCCACCCAGTTTGGGCACCGCCTGACGAATCCGTTCGAGCACTCGCGGCGCGATCGACACTTGCTGCCGCGCCGCCGTCAGAAACAGCCGCAGGACGCTGTGCAAATCGGAGCAGACCGCATCCAGCCGCCCCGGCGAAACGTCCAATCGCGAATGGCCAATCAAGAAATGCCCATCCTGTCGCCGCATCCACAGCCGGTCGAGCAGCCAATCTTTCAGCGGCTGCCGGCGATGCCGAGCAATAAATCGAGCGACCACCGCCGAGATCAAGGACGTGTGCTGAAAGTATTCCTGCATGAAGCGTTCGACCGGAAGCTGCGCCGGAGTCGCCTCAATGCCGCGCTTCTCAGCGATCCGCAGTTGCTCTTCCCGAGTCAGCCGATCCTGCGGCTTGCCGGCCGCGAAGTGCAGGTCCATCCGAATCTTCATCAAGAATTCCTGCGCCGAAATCAGATGCCGAGCATCGTCGCTCGTCAGCGCCCCGTTGAGTCGCAGAGAGTCAATGTCGGGAGCTCCATACCACGCGAAGCCGACCCACCGCAGGAGATGCAGATCGCGCAGCCCGCCGCGCGAACATTTGATATCCGGCTCAAGCTGCTGCACCGGCCCGCCATTCTTTTCCAGTTCCGCTTCGCGGTTGGCGATGGCGGATTCAAAGAAGGCTCGCCGCCGACGGCGCACGACGGTCCGCTCGAACTTCCGCTTGAGCTTGGCGACCAAATCGGCCGCCCCCCACAGCGATTGCATTTCGAGCAACGACGTCGCGACGGTCGAATCCTCCAGAGCCATCGCGATGGCTTCCTGCGGCGTGCGAACGCTGCGACCAAGGTCCAACTGCGCGTCGTACAAACTGTGTTGGCACCGATTCGTGACCTGCTTGAATTCCTCGCCGACCGACGGCTCGTACAAAAACATCAAGTCGATGTCGGAATACGGAGCCAACTCGCCCCGCCCCGTCCCACCAACCGCGACCAGAGCCGAACTCCGAGCCAACTTCTCCGCGACCTCCGGCGAAACAATCGACAACGCTTCCAACCATTGCTCGACAACAAACGCTCGAAAGCCATCCGACAACGCCGTGGCCGTCTGCACGCCTCCCGCGCCATGCTCAAATTGTTTCCGACCACGTTCGCGAATTTCGGCGATGCGACGGCGGAGAGCTTCCAGGTGGTTGGCGGTATTCGCGGAGGTGGTCGTGGTCATGCGGCGTCAAAATTAGAAAGCGTCGGGTCCGTCCGTTTCAGAACGGGCGAACTATCGGCAGACGAACCAAAAATGTCGAACGACTTCGGCGAACATCCCAAGCCCGATCCGCATGGCAGCGATGCTGGTCCCTGGGTTGGCCGATTGAGCAGCGGTCTCTCGTTGAATGACCGAGTGCCGCAGTTTTCTTCGCAACGCAGCAGCCGCGAATCCCGATCGCCAGGCTCAGGGGGGCTTGAGCGTGGATATCGCGCCGCGAGACGGTAGTATGTCGCCACCGACTACTGAGCAGGCGTGTCATGACAGATTTCTTCATCAGCTATAACAAAGCCGACAAGACCTGGGCCGAGTGGATCGCCTGGGAGTTGGAGGCCAAGGGATTCACCACGGTGATCCAAGCCTGGGACTTTCGTCCCGGCTCCAGTTTCATTTTGGAAATGCAGCAAGCAGCGGCTGGGGCCGAGCGGACGATTGCGGTTTTATCGCCGGAGTATCTGGCCTCAGAATTCACACAGCCGGAGTGGGCGGCGGCCTTCGCCAAAGATCCCACGGGGAAGAAGCGATCGTTGCTGCCGGTGCGAGTCAAGAAGTGCGATCTCGCCGGCTTGCTGCCGCAGATTGTCTATATCGACCTCGTGGATAAGAACGAGGCTGAGGCTCAGACCGCATTGCTCACCGGGATTGAAACGGGGCGTGTCAAACCGGCCACGAAACCGAATCCGTTTGGTGCCAAAGCCGCGGCCAAGGCCATCTCCGACAAGCCGCGGTTTCCCGGAGCGTTGCCGGACGTGTGGAACGTCCCGCATGAGCGGAACCGGAACTTCACCGGGCGGGATGAGTTGCTCAAGCGGTTGCGAGAGGCTCTGACAGCGGGGCAATCGGCGGCGTTGGTGCAGGCGTTGCATGGACTCGGCGGGATTGGGAAGACGCAGATGGCGGTCGAGTATGCGTATCGGCATGTCGGCGACTACGACTGTGTGTGGTGGGTGCGAGCGGAGGAGGCGGTGACGCGGGATGGCGATCTCGCCGCGTTGGCGCAGGCGCTGGAACTTCCGGAACGGGACGCTCAGGACCAGCGACAGATCATCGCGGCGGTGAAAGACTGGCTCGGGCGGCATTCGCGATGGTTGTTGGTGTTGGACAACGTGCCGCATCCCCAGGATCTCGACGGCGTGCTGCCGCAGCATCCGCTGGGGCACATCCTGATCACTTCGCGCGACCCGAATTGGCGCGAGCGGGCCACGCCGCTCCCGGTCAACGTCTTCGAACGCCCAATCTCGGTGGAGTTCCTGTTGAACCACACTAACCCGAAGCGCGAGCGAGGGCATGGGGCCAGCGACGTCTCTCCCTCGCTGGCGCTTCGGGTTAGTGTGCCGGAGGCACAGGCCGCCGATCAGTTGGCCGGCGAGCTGGGAGATTTGCCGTTGGCGTTGGCTCAGGCGGTGGCGTACATGGAGGAGACGCAATTGTCGATCGGTAAGTATCTCGAACTCTTTCAGAAGAGACGCTCCGACCTGTGGGGGGACGAACAGGCCCCGTTGGGTCATCAAGAGACGGTCGCCCTCACGTTCGGGCTGAGCATCGAGCGGCTGGAACAGACTTCCGCAGTCTCCAAAGTGTGGGCGGACTTCGCCGAAGTCCGCGGATCGCCAGCGAAGCTGGGCGATGCCGATTTCGGCGAAATCGGCCTACGGCCGGAGACTTCGGAAGTCTCCGCCGAGAATCTGGCGGCCGTGGACTTGCTCTACCTGTGTGCGTTCTTGGCTCCGGATGACATTCCCCGCTCACTCATCGCGGAGGGCGGAAAGCGCCTGCCCGCCCACTTGGCCGCCGTCGTGTCGGACGAGCTGACGTTGAATCGCGTCCTGAAGACGTTGCGGAGCTATTCGCTGATCGAACTCACGGCCGAATCCTTCTCCGTGCATCGCCTGCTCCAAGCGGTCTGCCGCGACCGGTTGCAGATGCCCGGCTTTTCCAAAAAGCCGGGCATCTTTGGTCCCCAACCGTTCGTCGCCGCTGCGGTCAAGCTGGTCAACGACGCCCTTCCCGGAGACTCGCCCATCAACGTGGCGAGCTGGCCGGTGATTCAGACGCTCTTGCCCCATGCCCAGTCGGTCGCAACACACGCCGAGAGACTCGGTATCGAGCCTCAGGCCACCGGGCGACTGCTGAACCACGTCGGACTCTACTTGCGGATTCGCGCCGAGTTCGCCGAGGCGAAGAGCGTCCTCGAACGAGCCGTCAGCATTGGCGAACAAGCACTCGGGTCGGATCATCCCAACGTGGCCATCCGCGTGAACAACCTCGGCAGCGTGCTCAAGGATCTTGGTGACCTGCCGGGGGCGAGACAGGCGTTTGAGCGGGCCTTGAAGGTTGGCGAGAAGGCATTCGGGCCGGATCATCCCAACGTGGCCATCCGCGTGAACAACCTCGGCAGCGTGCTCCAGGATCTTGGTGATCTGCCGGGGGCGAGACAGGAGTTTGAGCGGGCGTTGCAGATCTTCGAGAAGGTGCTCGGGCCGGATCATCCCAACGTCGCCACCCTCTTGAACAACCTCGGCGGCGTGCTCAGGGATCTTGGCGACCTGCCAGGGGCGAGACAGGCGTTTGAGCGGGCGTTGCAGATCTTTGAGAAGGTGCTCGGGCCGGATCATCCCAACTTCGCCACCGTCTTGAACAACCTCGGCGGCGTGCTCAGGGATCTTAGCGACCTGCCGGGGGCGAGACAGGCGTTTGAGCGGGCGTTGGGGATCGACGAACAGGCGTTCGGGCCGGATCACCCCGAAATAGCCACCGACGTGAACAACCTCGGCAACGTGCTCCGGGATCTTGGGGATCTGCCGGGGGCGAGACAGGCGTTTGAGCGGGCGTTGGGGATCTTCAGGAAGTTCCTCGGGGATGAGCACCCGAAGACGCGGAACGTGCGAGAGAATCTTGAGATCGTGAACAAGTTGCTGGCAGGCAAGTGATCGTCGTCCGAATGACCAACACTGTGGGGCTCTCCGCCATCTGTGTTGAAGCAAGACCTTCGAGGGGGAAGTCTCACGCAGAGGCGCAGGGCTCGCAGAGTTTGGAGGGATCGGTAGTTAGGTCTTCTCTGCGAACTCAGCGCCTCTGCGTGAGAAATTTGTCTTTCAATCACGGATGGCGGAGAGCCCATTGTGGATGTGGGAGCGATTGGAGTAGCTGTGGCGGTAGCCACGCTCGCCAGAGCGTGGGGGAAGTGCGATGTTGAATGCCCCACGGTCTGGCGACCGTGGCTACTCTTGGTTTAACACCAGGAGGCGGAAAGGGGACGGAGGCCGGGACGCAGCTCTTTTTGAAAACCGGGGAAGTGATTGCGTCCGCGTTCCTCAGCATCACTCATACCGCAGTGCTTCGATGGGATCGAGGCGGCTGGCTCGGCGGGCGGGGTAGTAGCCGAAGAAGACGCCGACGGCGGCTGCGAAAATGAACGCGGCCACGGCGGCAACGATCGACACTTCGTGCTTCCACGGAGTTCCACTGGTGAAGGCGTTGATTAGCGAGACGACTCCGATGGACGCTCCGATTCCCAGCGAGAAGCCGATCACGCCGCCGATGCACGACAGCAAGACCGCTTCGACCAGGAACTGTCGCAAGATGTCGCCGGAACTCGCGCCGACCGCCATGCGGATGCCGATCTCGCGAGTCCGTTCGGTGACGGAAACCAGCATGATGTTCATGATCCCGACGCCGCCGACAAGCAGCGAAATGCCCGCGATCGCGGAGAGCATCAGTGTGAGCGTGCCGGTCACAACGCCGAAGATATTGGCGATCTCGGTCGTGTTCTGGACGACGTAATCGCGTGGCTCGCCGGGTTGAATGCGATGCCGCTCGGCCAGCAGTTGGTCGATTTCGTTCTGAGCTTCGGACATCGACTGTGTCGAACGAGCCGACGCCATGATCGCGTTCACGTTGTCGAATTCGGAACCGCTCAGCCGCTTGCGAACCGTCGTGTAGGGCATCAGGACGATGTTGTCCTGATCCTGGCCGACCATGTTCGCTCCCTTCTTTTCCAGCACGCCGATCACTCGAAACGGGATGTTCTTGATGCGGATGCTCTCGCCGATCGGATTGGTCGTTTGAAACAGTTTGGCGACCAGCGTGTAGCCAATGACGCAGACTTTGTTCGCGCTGGTGACATCACGTTCGGTGAAGAATTCGCCACTCCGCAGCGGCCAATTGCGAACGGTGAGATAATCGCCGTTGACGCCGTACATCTCGCGGGGACTGAAATTCGAGCTGCCGTAAATGACCTGCGCACTCGCGCCCACGAGGGGCGAGGACGCGCGAATCGACGGGCAATCCTGGGCGATCGCGTTGGAGTCGCGAGCGGTCAGAGTCACGTTGGCCTGCATCACTCCGCCACGCTGACGGTTCCCCGGAAAGACCATGACGACGTTGCTGCCCAGCGCCTCGAATTGTCCCTGCACCAGCGAGCTGGCACTCTGGCCGAGCGACACCATCGTCGTCACCGCTGCGATCCCGATCACAACGCCCAAGACGGTCAGACTCGCGCGCATCTTGTTCTTGGCAAGTGCTCGCAACGCGACTCGGAGAGTGAGGAGCAGGCTCATCGCGGTGGCCCTGTCGGAGGAGCTTGCACGCCGGTGACGAGCACGTCCCCCTTCTGGAGTTTGCCCACGACCAGTTCGGTAAATTGGCTGTCGCTGAGGCCGGTCGTGACTTCCACGGCTCGCAGCAGGTTGCCCTCGGCAACCCAGACGTGGCGGCGGTTGCGATCTTTCCGAAGTTGCGCACGTTCTTGAGCCGACAGCGACTTCTCCGACTGCTGCGCCTCTCCCTGTTCGTCGTTGGGGTTCGCCTGGGCCTGGCCTTCGAGAATGGGAATGTCCGCTGGTCGAACTTGCTTGATCGTCGGATAGAACCGCAACGCCGCGTTGGGAATCTTGACGACATCCTCGCGATGATCGACTTGAAACGAGAGGCTCGCGGTCATACTGGGGAGCAGATCCAGGTCCGGGTTCGCGGCCGAGACCACGACCGGATAAGTCACCACGTTTTGAGTCGTTGTGGCCGCCAGCCGGATCTCCAGAATCGTGCCGTTGAACAATTTCTCCGGATACGCATCGACGGTGAATGTGACCGGATAGTTCTTCTTCTTCGCCAACTTGATCCAACCAATATCCGCTTCATCGACCGACGCGTGGATGTGCATTTCCTTCCGCATGTCGGGAGCGACGATGAACAGTTCCGGGGTTTGAAACTGAGCGGCCACCGTTTGTCCCGGATCAATTTTCCGTTCGATGACGATGCCATCCACGGGCGAGAGAATCTTGGTGTAGTCCAGATTCGCTTGCGAGTTCTCCAGCGTGGCCTTGGCTTGAGCCACTGCGGTGTCGGCGACCTTGAGCTGTGCGTCCAACGACAACCGAGTGAACTTGAACTTGTCCATTTCCGCCTGCGCGATGAAGGTCTCGTCCTCCATTCGCAAGGCGATCGCCCGCTTCTCATCATTGATTGCCTGCTGCAATTGAGCTTTGACACGGAACACATCCGCTTCGCGACTCGCCAGCGAGGCTTCATCGCGGGAAACGTTCGACTGATAGAGTGTGGGGTCGATCGTCGCCAGCAGATCGCCGACTTTGATCTCTTGATTGAACCCGCAGAAGAGTTCCTTGATCGGCCCGGACACGAACGACCCAATGACGACTCGCAGTTTCGGCTTGACGGTCCCGGTCGAGTTCACGACCGAGACAATGTCACCCTGCTCGACCGTCGCGGTGCGCCACAGAATTTTGTGGCGCTTGGCCCAGGATTCGGCCATCGGCTTGTAGGCGGCTGCGCCAATTCCCGCCAGAATCAACAGGACGACGGTCAGTTTGATGAGAAATCGCATGTCGGGATCAACAAGGTTTTGGTGGGGCTGTCGAAACCGCGAAGTCGCGGATCGGTCATTACCTAGTGCCACAGATCAGAAATCACTTTGACCGGAACGATCGCGAGATGCCTTCTGATCACAACTTGAGTTTTTAGACCGATGATCCCCACGGATGGCATGGCGATACCACGGATAAAACAGGACGTCTCGTTTTTCATCCGTGGTATTGCGATGCCATCCGTGGGGAGTTTCAGGCTCCAGGACAGTTCAATTGAGATCTGAGGAACCAGCGGAATCAGTTTTCGTTTCGGAGGTCCGGCCAAAAGCCAAAGGACGCGAAGAGTGAGACATTTCTCCGTACCGCGACCGTTAGGGAGCGGCCAGCGCCGGCCGCTCCCTAACGGTCGCGGTACGGATTTCAGCGAGCACGACGAGGATCGTAATGGCTTTGATTGAAATTCGTGATGTTTGCAAGGTCTACGATTTGGGCGAGGTCAAAGTCGAGGCTTTGAAGAACGCGCATCTGACCGTCGAGCAAGGGGAGTATATCGCCTTGATCGGTCCCTCCGGTTCCGGCAAGAGCACGCTGATGAACACGCTGGGTTGTTTGGATCGCCCGACGAGCGGCAGCTACAAACTGGCTGGCGAGGAAGTCGCCACGATGTCGGGGAACGAACGTGCTCGCATTCGCAATCAGCGGATCGGGTTCGTCTTTCAGAACTTCAACTTGCTGGCGCGAACCTCCGCGCTCGAGAACGTCGAGTTGCCGCTGCTGTACTCGCGAGGCGTTTCGTCTTCCGAACGGCATCGCCGCGCAATCGAGAAACTCAAACTGGTCGGACTCGGCGATCGTCTCGATCATCACCCGACGCAACTCTCCGGCGGACAGCAACAGCGCGTTGCGATCGCGCGGGCACTCGTGAATGAGCCGGCGATCCTGATGGCCGACGAGCCGACCGGGAACCTCGATTCCAAAACCAGCCGCGAAGTCATCGCCTTGTTCCGCGATCTCAATGAGCAAGCCGGCATCACGGTCATCCTGGTGACGCACGATCAAAACGTGGCTCGCCACGCCAAACGGATCATCGTCCTGCGTGACGGCGGAGTCGTCTGTGATAC
This sequence comes from Planctomyces sp. SH-PL62, assembly GCA_945905295.1. Lineage (GTDB taxonomy): Bacteria > Planctomycetota > Planctomycetia > Planctomycetales > Planctomycetaceae > SXKJ01. The sequence continues at coordinate 24,836 of CAMDPX010000030.1, forward strand.
GACCGACTTTCACCAAGCTACCCAAGCGCTTCAGGCGGAACTTCCAGAGTAATCCGCAACCAGACCGCAATCGGCAGACGATGAACGATCAGGATTCTCAGCGGTTCTAGAACCGTAGCCGCACTCGCCAGAGTGCGGGAGAATGGCTGAACAGCCCGCGTTCTGGCGAACGCGGCTACGCATTCTGGATTCCGGCATGGTTCGCAAGTCGCTGATCCTTCTGCTGCCGGTCTGCCTCGCGCTTGTGGCAGATTCTGCGCATGCACAGCGCGTGCTGCCGACGCTTTTCCCGGAACAGCGTTCGATCTCCATTCGAGACCCCTCGCAGCTTCAGAAGACACGCATTCCGGACTCGCCGCCGCCATCGAAAGTTTCAGATCCGCAGCCGGACTTGCAGCCGTTCTATCTTTCGCTGGATGAGGCGATTCGCACCGCGCTGCAAAACACGGAGGTCGTTCGCGTGCTGGCCGGAGTCACGGCCACGACCAGCGGACAGACGATTTACGACCCAGCCGTCACGAACACCGGCATCGACGAACAAAACGCACGGTTCGATCCGACGTTGGGGCTCAAAAACACTTGGAACCGATTGGAAACTCCGTCGGCCAGTCCCGATACGCTGGATCCCACGCGATCGGTCATTACCGGGTTGCGAACCGACAACTTTAATTCGACCACGAGCCTCTCCAAACAAAACACGCTGGGCGGAATCTGGGACTTGGACATCAACACTACGCCGTCACGCATGCAGCCCGGTTCGTTTCCTCTGAACCCGCAGACTCGGTCGTCAACCAGCATCGGCTATACACAGCCGTTGTTGAAAGGGGGCCGCATCGGGGCCAATCTCGCGCCGATTGTGTTGGCTCGCATCGACACCGAGCGGTCGTACTTTCAGTTCAAAGATTCCATGCAGGAGCAGGTTCGCGGAGTCATCGAAGCGTATTGGTCGCTGGTGGCGGCACGCACCGATGTTTGGGCACGCCGGCAGCAGGTCGAGCAATTGACTGAAGCGGTGCGGCGAATCGAGGCTCGTGTCGCCAAAGATCTCGATAACGCGGCGGACTTGGCTCAAGCCAAGCTCACGCTCGCGAATTTTCGAGCCAACTTGGTCACGTCCGAGGCGAACGTGATTCAGCGCGAGGCCGCGCTGCGAAATATCTTGGGATGGGCACCTTCGGACGGAATGCGGCTGATCCCCAACTCGCCGCCGAACACCGAACGCTTTCTTCCCGATTGGTCACTGATCAATGAACTCGCGGCCGAACGCCGGCCCGATGTGATCGAGCTCAAGCTGATTCTGGAAGCCGATGAGCAACAATGGCAGATCGCCCGCAACAATGCTTTGCCGCAAGTCGATGCCGTCGGCCTGTATCGCTGGAATGGTCTCGAAGGGACGATGCCCAATGGTTCGTCGGTCTCGTCAAACTCAGGAGCCTTCACCGATTGGACGTTGGGGGTGAATTTCTCGGTGCCGCTGGGGCTGCGTCAGTCGCGCGCCGCGCTGCGTGCTCGCGAACTGATCATCGCGCGCGATCGTGCCAACTTGCAGCAGGGACTGCACAACGCCGGTCATCTGCTCGCCACGAGCGTGCGCAGCCTCGACCAACTCTATGAGCAGTATCTTGCGTTTCGAGAAGCTCGGCAGGCGGCGCGAATCAACTTGGATTATCAACTGGTGAACTACCGCCTGGGGCGAGCGATCCTGATCAACGTCTTGCAGGCCCTGGTCGATTGGGGCAATTCCGTCTCGTCGGAAGCGAGCGCACTGACGCAATACAACGCGCAACTCGCCATGCTGGAACGTCAGACCGGCACGATTCTCGAAACGCATGGAGTCGTCTTCTACGAAGAGCGGTCTGGCTGGGTCGGCCCATTGGGACACTTCGTCGAAGACGTTTGTTATCCCAAAGATCTGCGGCCGTCTCAGAACGTGGATCGCTATCCGACCTCGGACAAGCCGTCCGAAGACGCCTTCGACTTGCGACCTCCGACCAATCTGCGCGACCGCCTGCCGAACATCCCCTACGACGACATCAAGCTGCAGCCGCTCGAAGACTTCGTGCCGCCAGTTCCCAAGAAAGAAGACTCCAAGCCAGAGCCAAATCCCAAGCGTCCGCTTCCGATTCCGCCGCCCCCCGATCCGCCCAAGAACGGAGCGATGCCGCCGCCCACGGATCGCACCGTCGGGCAACGCGCCAAGTCTTGGTTCCGCCGCCACAGTTCCAATGCGCCGGCCATCGGTCCAACACGTCGCCAGGCGGTTGCGAGTTCGTCGAACGCCGAGAAGTGAAATCTCCGTGTCGCACGAAACGTCATCGTCTTGGTTCATCGGCCTCGCGACGCGGCTTCGCCGCAACCAAACGTAGGACGGACAATCCTGTCCGTCGCCAAGTCCTCAGGACGGACAGGATTGTCCGTCCTACAAAATGCGTGTGACTCCGACTCTTCCGCAGACCGACGGAAATGGCGGAGGACCGGATTTGTCTTTCTGATTCGCACAGGTCACGATGCCGTCCTCCTGTCATCTTCTACTTTCGCGGAGACCATTCACCATGAGCGACACGACGCGGCGCGACTTTCTGGAACGACTGGCGACTGGTACCGGCATCGGCGTTGGCTTGGGCATCGCCGGTTGCTCACAGCGCGATCAGCAAGCTCCCGTCAACGCGAGCAGCGCCGGTCAGCCGGGACGCAAACGCCTGCGAGCGGCGTTTTCCAACGCAGGATTGCAGAGCAGTTGGTGCGCGCTCGGCAAAACGACGGCTGAGTTGTGGGGCCAACTGCTGGATATCGAGATCGAATGGTTCGACGGCGAGTTCGATCCCGAAAAGCAACGCAACAAGATCGACGCGATCGTTCACAAGCAGTGGGACTTCTGCTGCTTCCAGGCGGTGCAGATTGATTCGCTGGCCGCTCCGGTGCGCAAGTTGAAGCAGCGCGGTGTGCCGGTCATCTCGATGGACACGCTGCTGGTCGACATGGACAAGATGCGCGACACCGGCGTCTGGTGCGAAGTCACTCCCAACCATGTGGACATGGCCGAGAAGAGCGTCGGCTATCTGATGGAGAAGATCGGCGGCAAAGGAAAGGTGATTCACATCGGCGGGCTGAGCGCTCACAGCGGAGCGCAGGGACGCAAGCAAGGCTTTGAAAACATCGTCAAGAAGTTCTCCGACGTCCAAGTCGTGGGTGGCGAAGTTCGCTGGTGCGATTGGAAGAAGGAGAAAGCTCGGAACACCTTCGAGTCGCTGTTGGAACAAGAGAAGGAGCCGATTGCCGGTGCGTTCTTCCACAGCGATGACATGGCCCTCGCCGCCGCGCCGGCCATCAAAGGGACGATCCACAAGGACATGAAGATCGTCGCAGTGGACGGCCAGAAGGAAGGACTGGAAGCGGTCCAGAACGGCGTATTAGCTGCAACGACAGTGAACCCCGTCTGCCGCATTCACCGCACGTCGCTGATCATTGGCCAGTTCATCGCTCGGAACGGCGAGAAGGTCGACACCGTACCGATGGAGGTAATTACTCCGGGACCGCTGGTCTCCTTGGATCATCCCAACGATTTGGCTGCGATGTTCTATCTGGCTGACCCGACCCATTGCCTCGTGTGAGAAGCCCGTCGCCTGACTCTCCGAGGCTGTGAACTTTTTGGTAGCTGAAGTCGCCAGACTTCAGAATTCGCCGAGAAAACTGAACTCTGGCGAGTTCAGCTACCAATTCTTTCACAGCCTCTCCGAGTCGGGAATGCTTTCGCAAGATTCCCGACTCGGAGAGTCAGGCTACGCTGAAAAGCCGCTTCGAGAATTGCCATTAAGGTCTCGTGATGTCTGTCTCTCGCCGAGAATTTGCCAAGTCGATCGCCGCCGTCGCGGCTCTGCCGGCTGCGGCCGTCGGACTGGCAGAGGATCCAAAACCACCGACACCGGAGAAGCCCGATCCGCTCCGTGTCGAGTTGGCTCTGTGGTTGGAATTGATCCGCGTCAGATACCCCGACCCGCGATTGACTCCCGCCGTGATGACGTTGGTGGCCGGCGACTGTCTCGGTGACATCATGCACTGCCGCCGCGTGAGTTCTTTCCCACTGAAGAACTCTGACGCCCCAGCGTTCGCGATGACCGTCTGGCACTCGTAGTGACCGCATTCATGCGGCCGTTGTTCCGACCCGATCAATCGGGGCACGACCAGCGGATTTGCTCGCAGATGCCCGTCTGTTTCTTGACGGTCCCGGAATCAAGGGCTAATTTGCCGCCCTGGATTTATGGCCGGCAGGATGCTGTATTAGCCATTTTGATATTAAGCCCGCTGAGGCGGGTAGGTCGTGCTTCATGCCGTTGCCCAACGTCGAGCTGTTTTGTGATGTCGTCGCGCTGCGCAGTTTCTCGAAAGCGGCGGCCGAACGAGATGTCACGCAGTCGTCGGTCAGCCAGTCGATTGCGGCACTAGAGAAGCGGTTGGGATTGCAACTGATTGATCGAAGCAAGCGACCGTTTGAACTGACACCGGCGGGAGTCATTTACCACGAAGGCTGTCGGACGCTGCTGGATGAGTTTCGCAAGTTGGAAGATCGCGTGCGGAACATGGTCGATAAGGTCGTCGGCCGCGTACGCATCGCGGCGATCTATTCGGTCGGATTGTCAGAGATGGATCGCTATGTCGCTCGGTTCCGCGAGCTTTATCCGGATGCCGAACTGCGAATCGACTACCTGCATCCCGACGAGGTGTATCGGCGCGTCTCGGCCGACGAAGCGGACTTGGGCTTGGTCTCGTTCCCGAAAGAGGGGGGCGAGTTCAAAGCTCAGGAGTGGCAGCGACAGCCGATGGTGTTGATCGTTCCGCCGGACCACAAATTGGTTGAAGAAGGACGTGAGCAATCCGGAGTCTCGGTGCAGGCGCTGGAAGGCGAAGACTTCGTCGGGCTGACGGAGGAACTGAAAATTCGCCGTCAGATCGATCGCTGGCTGAAGCACGACAAAGTCTCGGTCAACGTGGTCCACTCATTCGACAACATCGAGAACATCAAGCGCGCAGTCGAGATTGGTTCCGGCGTGTCGATCCTGCCTGAGCCGACCGTCCAACGGGAAGTCGAAGCCGGGACATTGGTCGCGCTACCACTGAAAGACGTGGCTTGGTTTCGGCCGATCGGTGTGATTCACAAGCGAAACAAGTCCCCTTCGACAGCGGCGTCGAAGTTTTTGGAATTGCTCAAGGCACCGCCAGCAGCGCTGCCGCCGGTCGCTCGCAGCAACGGGCACAAGAACGAACGCCCTCGAATGGCGCGGCCGGCAATGACAGTCAGAATGGAAGAAGAGGTTCAACGCTAATGACTCAACTACAACTTCACAGCAACGGCCAACCGAAGAAGCAGGGCCTGTATGACCCGGCGTTCGAGCACGATGCCTGCGGCGTCGGTTTCGTGGCCCACATCAAAGGGGAGCGGTCTCGGCAGATCGTCGATGACGCGGACGAGATGCTGCGCCGGATGACTCACCGCGGAGCTTGTGGTTGCGAAGAGAACACCGGAGACGGAGCCGGCATCCTCACGGCGTTGCCGTATGAGTTCTTGGAGAAGATTGCGAAGACGGAGTTGAAGGCATCGCTGCCGCCGCGCGGCCGATACGGTGCCGGGATTGTCTTCCTGCCAACTGACCCCGCGGAGCGTGAAGCCTGTAAGAACACCGTCAACGAAATCATCGCCGAGCAAGGTCAATCATTGATCGGCTGGCGACATGTGCCGACCGATGCCAATGCGGCGGACATCGGACCGTCGGCTCGGTCGCGTGAGCCGGCGATGGAGATGGTGTTTGTCGGCGCGAAAGAAGGGATCGATCAGGCGGAGTTTGATCGGCAACTCTTCATCATCCGCAAGGTGGCGAGTCATCGGCTACGCGATGAATCGAAGCTGACTCAGGCGTTACTCTTTTATATTTGCTCGTTGTCCACGCGGATCATCATCTACAAGGGAATGATGATGCCGTCGCAGGTCATGCCCTATTTCCCGGACCTGCGCGATCCGGACTACAAGAGCCATCTGGCGATGATTCATTCGCGGTTCTCGACGAACACGTTTCCGAGCTGGGATCGGGCTCAACCGTGCCGCTTCATGGCTCACAACGGCGAGATCAACACGCTGCGCGGCAACGTCAATTGGATGTACGCTCGGCAGGGAGTCATGAATTCGGAGTTGTTTGCGGGCGACCTGCAAAAGCTGTTTCCGATTTGCGAAGCCCATTGCTCGGACTCCGGCAACTTCGACAACGCTCTGGAGTTGCTCTATCACGCCGGACGGTCGTTGCCGGAAGCGGTGATGATGATGATCCCGGAGGCGTGGCAGAATCATCATGCCATGTCCGAGGACAAGCGGGCGTTCTACGAATACTTCTCGGCGTTGCAGGAACCGTGGGACGGGCCGGCGTCGATCTCGTTCACCGACGGGCATTACATCGGAGCGGTGCTCGACCGGAATGGCTTGCGGCCGAGCCGGTATTACGTCACGAAGGACCACAAAGTCGTGATGGCCTCCGAAGTCGGAGTGCTCGACATCGCGCCGGAGAACATCGCCATCAAGGGACGCTTGCAGCCCGGGAAGATGTTCCTCGTCGATTTCGAGCAAGGTCGCCTGATCCCCGATGAAGAGCTGAAGCAAACGGTCGCCGCGAAACGACCCTATGCCGAATGGCTGGCCGGTCAGCGGATTAAGCTGTCGGAACTGCCGAAGGCCGAGGTGCCGGCGAAGTACGACGAGGCGATGCTGCTCAAGCAAATGCAGGCGTTCGGGTACACGACCGAGACGCTGCAATTCATGATGATCCCGATGATCGAGACAAAGAAAGACCCGCTCGGTTCGATGGGCAACGACGCCGCGCTGGCGTGTCTGAGCGATCAGCCGAGATTGATTTACGACTACTTCAAGCAGCTCTTCGCACAGGTGACGAACCCGCCGCTCGATTCGATCCGCGAAGAAGTCATCATGTCGCTGGAGTGCTTCATCGGACCGGAAGGCAACCTGCTCGACGCGACCGAGCGGCAATGTCACCGGCTGGTCGTGCCGAACCCGATCCTGACCAACGAAGAGCTGGCTTCGATTCGGCACCTCAATTATCGCAACTGGAAAACGAAGACGATCGACATTTCGTTCCCTCGCTCGCAGGGTGATCCGGGTTTGCGCTGGTGTCTCGAACGGATCTGTCAGGAAGCGACGCAGGCGATCGAAAGCGGATTCAGCTTGATCGTGTTGTCCGATCGCACGACGGGGCCTGAGCGTGTGCCAGTCAGTTCGCTGCTGGCGGTCGGAGCGGTGCATCAGCATCTGGTACGGCACGAATTGCGGACGCGCATCGGCATCATCGTCGAGACGGGCGAAGCTCGCGAAGTGCATCATCACTGTCTGCTGGTCGGTTACGGAGCCGACGCAATCAACCCGTATCTCGCCTTCGAGGCGCTGCGGCAATGCCGCGAGGACGGGACGCTCGGCGATCATTGGACCGACGACAAGATCGTCGCGGCGTATCGCAAGGCGGTTGAGAAGGGGATGCTCAAAGTCATGGGCAAGATGGGCATCTCGACATTGCAGTCGTACAAGGGCGCTCAGATTTTCGAGGCGCTCGGCCTGAACGAGAGCGTCGTCGATTACTGCTTCGCCGGAACGGCCAGCCGGATCAAGGGGGTCGATTTTGAAGTGCTCGGCATGGAAGCGATGCAGCGGCACGAGGTCGGATATCCGCCGCGTGAGGGGCAGTCGGCCTCGGTGCTTCCGAACCCCGGCGAGTTTCATTGGCGGAAGACCGGTGAGAAGCACGCCTGGAATCCGTTCACGATCGCCGAGATTCAGAACGCGGCGCGGACGGGTGACAAGACTTCGTACACACGCTTCGCCCAGATCGTGAATGAAGACACTCACAAGGCGTGCTTCCTGCGCGGCCTGTTGAAGATCAAGACCGGTCTCACGCCAATTCCGCTCGATCAAGTCGAACCGGCGGCCGAGATCGTCAAACGGTTCTGCACCGGCGCGATGAGTTACGGGTCGATTTCGGCGGACGCTCACGAATCGCTGGCGATCGCGATGAACCGCATCGGCGGCAAGAGCAATACCGGCGAAGGGGGCGAGGACTACAAACGATTCATCCCCGACGCGAATGGCGACTCACGCCGCTCGGCAATCAAGCAAGTCGCGAGCGGTCGCTTCGGCGTTTCGAGTTGGTATCTCACAAACGCCGACGAATTGCAGATCAAGATCGCCCAAGGGGCGAAGCCCGGTGAAGGAGGCGAACTCCCCGGCCATAAGGTCGACAAGATCATCGCCGCAACTCGGCACAGCACGCCGGGCGTGGGACTCATCAGCCCGCCGCCGCATCACGACATCTATTCGATTGAGGATCTCGCGCAGCTCATCTTCGATTTGAAGAACGCGAACCCGTCGGCGCGCGTGAGCGTCAAGCTGGTCAGCGAAGTGGGCGTCGGCACGATTGCGGCTGGCGTCGCGAAGGGGCACGCCGACAACATCACGATTGCTGGCACCGAAGGGGGCACCGGCGCGAGTCCACTGACGTCGATCAAGTACGCCGGCTTGCCGTGGGAACTCGGCATCGCTGAGACGCACCAAACGCTGGTGATGAACGACCTCCGCAGCCGCGTCCGCCTGCAAACTGACGGGCAGTTGAAGACCGGCCGCGACATCGCGATTGCCTGCATGTTAGGAGCCGAAGAGTTCGGCTTCGCGACCGGACCGCTGATCGTGCTCGGTTGCATCATGATGCGAAAGTGTCATCTCAACACCTGCCCCGTCGGCATCGCGACGCAAGATCCGGAGCTGCGGAAGAAGTTCAACGGGCAGCCGGAACACGTCATCAACTACTTCTTCATGGCTGCCGAAGAATGCCGTGAGATCATGGCGTCGCTCGGCATCCGCACGATGAACGAACTCGTCGGCCGAGTCGATCTGCTGGAGACCGACGCCGCGATCAATCACTGGAAGGCGAAGGGAATTGACCTCTCACCGATCCTCATGATGGCTCGCAAGCCGCACGAGAATGTCGGCACGTATTGCTCGGTTGGGCAACGGCACGGCTTGGAGTTCACGCTCGACCAAACGACGCTGATCCCTGCCTGCCGGGAAGCGATCGACAACGGCACGAAGCTGCGGAAAGAGCTCCGCATCGTGAACACCGACCGAGCGACTGGCACCACGCTGTCTCACGAAGTCAGCAAACGCTGGGGCGCGAACGGTCTGCCCGATGACACGATTCATCTGAAGTTTACCGGCCACGCTGGCCAAAGCTTCGGAGCCTGGGCCGTGCATGGCGTGACGCTTGAACTCGAAGGGGACGCGAACGACTACGTCGGCAAGGGACTCAGCGGTGCTCGCGTCATCATCTATCCGCCGAAGGCCGTCACCTACGAGAGGGACAAGAACATCATCATCGGCAACGTGGCGTTGTACGGAGCGATCGCCGGTGAAGCGTACTTCAACGGCGTCGCCGCCGAACGTTTCTGCGTGCGCAACAGCGGAGCCGAAGCGGTCGTCGAAGGCTGTGGCGACCACGGTCTCGAATACATGACTGGCGGCCGAGCAGTGGTGCTCGGCCCTACCGGCCGCAACTTCGCCGCCGGCATGAGCGGCGGCATCGCCTACGTCTATGACCCGCACGTTCAATTCAAAGCCAACTGCAATCCGGAAATGGTCGAACTCGAAAAGCTCGAAGACCAAGCCGACATCGCCGACCTCAAGCGACTCGTGACTAATCACGCCAACTACACCGGCAGCGGCGTGGCAAAACGCATCCTCGCCAATTGGGCGACGGAGCTAAAGCATTTCCACAAGGTCATGCCGGTGGACTACAAGCGAGCGCTGGCGGAGATGGCGAAGGAGGCTCCAGCCAAAACTGGCAAGGTCATCGCCACTGCGGCGGGGCAGATGTGAGAAACCACGAATACGGGAGAACCGTTTGATTTTTGATGGTTGCCGGATAGCCATGACCGATTGGGCGAGTTTTCCAAAATGGCGGGGAACGGGGACAGATCCAAAATCACTGAGGGAATTCAAGAGGCAAATCATGACTGTTGTTGAAGAAATCACGACTCGGGTAGCGGCACTGCCTGACGATGGGCAACGGGAAGTTTTGGACTTTGTTGAATTCATCGGTCGGAAGCGAACGAATGTGTCTCTTCGTGAACGGGGGCGTGAGCTCATGCGTCAGGTTCGCGAACGAAACGCGGGCGTATCAAAAGAGGTTCTCAATCGCGAAATCGAGGAAGCCATCGACGAAGTTCGTCAACAGGAACGAGCATGATCACGGCGATTCTCGATACGAACGTCATTCTTCAATCCTTGCTCAGCGAGAGCGAGTCGTCATCGGTGAGGGTGTTGGAAAGTTACTTTGATGGGGAGTTCAATCTGGTGTTTTCGCAGGAGACGCTCGACGAGTTGATTGATGTCCTGTCGTTGGAACGACTACGGGCGAGGCATCGACTGTCCGACGACGGAATCCTCGAACTGGTCAATTCCTTGTTAGACAACGGCCGATGCGTTCCAGTCACTGGGACAGTTTCAGCGCAACTGCCCCGCGATATCACTGATACGAAGTTCCTAGCGTTGGCGAAGACATCAGGAGCCGATTACCTCGTCACCAATGACGGTCGCCATTTGCTGCCGATCGGAGTTTTTCATGGAACCAAAATTGTTCGCCCCAGTGAGTTTCTTGCAGTGATTGCAAGTCAGAAGAGTCAATCGAAATGAGACCGACGTTTGAGAAAGTGAGTGAGTGCGATGGGTAAGCCGACGGGCTTTATGGAATTCAATCGGCAGTTGCCGACGGATCGCGATCCGGCGTTGCGGATTTTGGATTGGCGTGAGTTTCATCATCACATGCTGGAGGAAGATCTCCGCAAGCAGGGTGCGCGGTGCATGGATTGCGGAGTGCCGTTCTGCCACACCGGCGGATTGATGGCCAACATGGCGGCGGGATGTCCGATCAACAATCTCATCCCGGAATGGAACGACCTCGTGTATCGCGGACACTGGCGCGAGGCGCTGGATCGGCTGCACAAGACGAACAACTTTCCGGAGTTCACCGGGCGAGTTTGCCCTGCTCCGTGCGAAGGCTCGTGCGTTCTGGGGATCACATCGCCGGCGGTGACGATCAAGAACATCGAGTGCTCGATCATCGACAAGGGCTTCGATGAGAATTGGGTGACGGCCGAGCCACCGAAGACACGGACGGGTAAGAAGGTCGCAGTGATCGGCTCCGGGCCGGCGGGTTTGGCGGCGGCGGCGCAGCTCAACCGAGCAGGCCACACAGTGACGGTTTACGAACGAGCGGATCGGATTGGCGGATTGCTGATGTACGGCATCCCGAACATGAAGCTCGAAAAGTGGGTCGTGCAGCGGCGCGTCAATTTGTTGGCCGACGAGGGTGTGAAGTTCGTGACGAGCTGCGAAGTCGGCAAGGACATCGACGCCGTGCATCTCCGCGAAGAGAACGACGCGATTGTGCTGGCGACGGGAGCCACCAAGCCGCGCGATCTGCCGATCCCCGGCCGCGATCTCAAGGGGGTCCATTTCGCGATGGAGTTCCTGCACGCCAACACGAAGAGCCTGCTGGACTCGGACCTGCGCGACGGCAAGTTTCTGAATGCCGAAGGGAAGAAAGTCATCGTCATCGGCGGCGGCGACACGGGCAACGACTGCCTCGGCACGTCGATGCGGCAAGGTTGTTCCAGCCTGCTGAATTTCGAGATCGTCCCGCAACCGCCCAATGATCGAGCCGGCAATAACCCGTGGCCGCAATGGCCGCGTATCTTCCGTGTCGATTACGGTCATGCCGAGGCGGAAGCGAAATTCGGAGCCGATCCGCGCACGTTTGCGATCGACACGGTCCGTTTCAACGGCGACGCGAACGGTAATCTCAAATCGTTGACGACGGTGAAAGTCGATTGGTCGAAGCCGATCAAAGGCGGAGCTCCGTTCACTCGCGTCGAAGGCTCGGAAGTTGAGTTTGAATGCGATCTGGTGTTCTTGGCTTTGGGCTTTCTCGGCCCGGAGAAGTTGCTGGCGGATCAGCTTGGCATCGAGTTGGACCCGCGGTCCAACTTCAAAGCGGACTATGGCAAGTACACGACGAGCATTCCCGGCGTGTTCGCTTCGGGCGACTGCCGCCGCGGGCAAAGTTTGATCGTGTGGGCGATCAACGAGGGCCGCGAATGTGCTCGCGAGTGCGATCGGTTTTTGATGGGGAATACGCAGTTGCCGTAGGTTGGGACTCCGTCCCGACCGGTCGGGACGGAGTCCCAACCTACGAAAGCCGCTCGAACTTCTGCAGAGTGTGATAGTCGCCCACCGGCGGCTTCACGTTGCCGGACGCGGCGCGCACGACTTCGGAGACATACAGATCACCGCGTGAATCAAACCAGATGTCGTGCGGAGCGAAGAAATCTCCAGGAGCACACGGCTGATCTCCGCCCCCCCAACGTGCGAGCAATTGTCCGCGCGAATCAAAGATGCTGATCCGCCCGCCGGTCGCATTCGGATGCGGTGGGTGAGTCCCCGGCCACATCCCCGCGCGATAGCCCACTTCGGCCACGAACACTCGGCCGTCGTTGTCGATCGCCACCTCGCACGGCCGAGCGATGTCCGGCCACTCCGCCAGAAACTCGCCGTCCGGTGAGAAGAGTTGGATCCGACTGTTCTCGCGATCGGCAACGTACACCGTGCCCTGTCGGTCGATGGCGATGCCATGTGGAATTTGAAACTGGCCGGGACCACTGCCGGGCTCTCCCCATGAATGGAGCAACTTCCCGTCTGACGAGAACCGGTGGATACGAGCGTTGCCGTAGCCGTCGGAGATGAATAACTCACCGGACGGAGCCAGCGCAACGTTTGTCGGAAAGTGAAACGGCGGCCCCGCATGTCGAATCGTGCGATAGTCGATGCTCGTCGCGCCGGTGTCCGAAGGCTGACCGTGATTCCCCAGCGTCATCAGCAGCTTGCCGTCGCCGTTGAATTTCCGAACGGTGTGTCCGAAGTCGTCGGTGCAGAACACGGTGTCGTCAGGAGCCACAGTGATGCCATGTGGCCGCAAGAACAAACCCTCGCCCCACGAACTTAGGAATCTTCCTTCACGATCAAAGACCGTGACTGGATGCTCGCCGCGGCTGAGAACGAACGCGCGATCCTGCGAATCCGTGGCCACACCCACGACCTCGATCGTGTTCCAGTCGTCTGGCCAGCAGGGCCAATCGACTGCGACCCGATAACGAAACTCACCGGAGCCGAAAACGTCTTGGTCATTCATGGTTGATTCACCGTGGCACAAAGAAGAGTCCGCGATTGATGTTCGTGTTCTCATGCCGCTCGCGATCGAGCAGGAACTTCCCCGCATCCTTGAGGGCCTCCGGGTCTAGCTCTTGTGACGTGATCTCCGTGGTTTCCAGGTTCTCGGGCTTGGGCTCCCCTTTGTAGGTTCTCACCACCGATCGTTGGGGAGCGTGTGTTTCGCCCGTCGCGATATCGAGCACGGTGATGGTGAACCGACTCAGCCCGTCCACGCCCTCAGGCATCACCCACACGTAGGTGTCGCAATACTGTCCGACATAGCAAGCGTCCTTGGGGACATCCTCTTTGCCACCGACGCAGTACCAGCCCATCGGGAGCATGCACTCGTAGGATTCCGTTCCGCCGACGAAAAAGCCTTTGAGCCGATCCTGGCACTGATCGCACTCGGCAGTCCCTGCCCCCACGATCAGTTGAAACGCACAACGCAGACGGCGGATGTTGTCCGAATCGGTCACCGGAGCGGTCGACCAGTTCTCGGTCACGGATCGCGTCGCGGACACCCCAAAGAGCAGCGAGAGGATTGGGAGAGCGCCACCACCTTGCGAAAACTTCGTGAGCGTCGGGCTGTAGGTAGGATTGAAGCTGGCACCCTGCTGGTCTTCCACGTTGACCGTTCCGGCAGTGACCACCGAGATGGATGGCATTGCAGCCGGGTTCGACGCGAAGCACGCCACATTGTTCAGCACTTGTTGATAATAGATATCCGCCACGGTGATGTTGGCGGCCACCGTGTGCTGGCGCAGAACTCGGTGAGTCGCGCAGCCACTGAGCCACGGGGCCAAAAGCATCGCCAGAGCAACGAATGAACGACCCACCAACGCTGCCCCCCAGCGGACACGCCGACCACGCATCGTGGATTGAGCCCGCGCAGCAAGACACATAGGCGACCCCTCGACGGACATTTCCGGTGATATCGGTTGTCCGGACCGGGCAAGATGAGTGGCGGACGCCATTCACGCCAGAATCTCGCGAACCACGCGAGCCGATTGGACGCCGGTGAGTTTTTCCTTCAGTCCGTGCTCGTTGACGAACAGCTCTTCGTGATGCAGGCCGAGCAGATGCAGAATCGTGGCGTGCCAATCGGGAACACTGACTCGATTCTCAACCGCGGCGAAACCAAGATCGTCGGTCGAGCCATAAGTCGTGCCCCCCTTCACGCCGCCACCGGCGAGCCAACAGCAGGCGGCGTTCTTATTGTGATCGCGGCCGGCTTTGCGTTCGTCTTTGTCTTTCGGGAGTTGAGCAATCGGCAAGCGGCCAAACTCGCCGCCCCAGACGATCAGCGTTTCGTCGAGCAAGCCACGTTGTTTCAGATCGAACAACAGGCCGGCGATCGGCAAGTCGGTGCGATCGCACGCGGCTTTCATGTCGGTGGCGAGTCCCGTGTGGTTGTCCCAAATCTGAGCGTTGATGAAGAGCTGCACGAAGCGAACGCCACGCTCGACCAAGCGCCGAGCGATCAAACATCGCCGGCCATAGGAATCGGTTGGCTCGCGGCCGATGCCGTATAGCTCCTGTGTCTGACGAGTCTCCTGCGACAGGTCGAGCGCGTCGGTCGCAGACATCTGCATCCGTGCGGCGAGTTCGTAGCTGGCGATGCGCGCGTCGAGGTTCGGCTGACTCGGCCGCTGTCGCTGGTGCAGTCGGTCGAGCTGGTTCAAGAGGTCACGTTGCAGACGCGCGATCTCCGGAGGGTCTGCGGCTTCCGGCCGCAGGTTCAGCACCGGTGACCCGGTCGAGCGGAACCGAGTTCCCTGAAAGATTGGCGGCAGAAAGCCCGCGTGCCAATTCTCGACTCCGTTGATCGGCAGCCCCAGCGGATCGTCGAGCACCACATACGCCGGCAAGTTCTGGCACTCGCAGCCGAGGCCGTACACGACCCATGAGCCCAGCGTTGGATATCCGGACGGCATGTGCCCGCTCTGGATGATGTAGAGCGCGGGCTCGTGCGTGATGTTGGTCGTGAACAGCGACCGAATCAGCGCGATGTCATCGACGTGCTTCGTCAGATGCGGCAGCGCGTTCGAGACCGACATGCCGCACTCGCCATGCTTGGCGAACTTGAACGGACTGCGCATCAGCGCGCCGGCATCGGTCACGTTCTCGACCTCACCGGCGATCTTGTTGAAGTACGCCTCGCCGTGATGCAGGTCGAGTTCCGTTTTTGGATCAAACAGGTCCATTTGGCTAGGACCACCATTCATAAAAAGCTGAATGACGGACTTCGCCTGCGCCGGAAAGTGCGTGGGGCGAGCTCGCAAATCGGTCGCAACTTTTGGTTCGGATGCGAAGAGATCATCTCCGAGCAGATGCAGTAGCGCGGCTCCTTGCAGGCCGGCTCCGACGCTCGTGAAGAAACTACGGCGAGTGAAGGGGTCGGGAGTCTTTTTCATGCCGCCTTCTTGAGCGTTAAATGTTGTGTCAGTCGTTGGCGGCATGAAAAAGACTCCCGACCCCGTAACCGGCTCACGGCTTTCGGCCTCAATCGACATAGAGAAACGATGCGGAGTTCATGATCGTATGGCACAGTGTGACCAACGCTTTTCGCGAGGCTTCGGCGGCGGGAACTTGTTTCGTCCATTGTTCGGTCAGAGCCGTCAGCGTCTGCAAACAGGCGGTGAGTTCTTCGTCGCTCGGCGGGCGAGTCAGCGCGATCCAATAGGCTCGCTGAACTTGGCGTTTCGGATCGTCAGCCGCTTCACGCTGCACTCGGTCAGCGAATTGGCGAGCGAGTTCTCGGACGGCGGCGTCATTCATCAGATGCAGCGCCTGCGGTGCGACCAGGGACTCGGCCCGTTGCAGGCAATTCGGATTCATCGCGGGGAGATCAAAACTCTCCAGCAGCGAGGCCGGGTGTTTGCGGAGTTGTTGCACATAGACGCTGCGTCGCTTGCCGGAGAGCACCAGCCCATCCGGTCGCACAGTGACTGCATCGCCCGGACCGAAGCGAGTCTCGTCGAGTTGCCCCGCCACGAGCAGCAACGAATCGCGCAGCAGTTCGGCTTCCATGCGTCTCAGCGGCATGTGTGAGAGCAGGCGGTTGTCGGGATCTTGATGAAGAGGGGGGGAGGGGGAGAGGGGGAGTGGGGGAGACGAACCAGCGGCTGTGTTGTTTGTGTTTCTCTCCCTCTCCCCCTCTCCCTCGCTCCCCCTCTGGCTGCTTTGCCGATAGACGCTCGACGTCATCATCAGGCGGTGCATTTCCTTCAGACTCCATCGCTGACGGACGAATTCTTGAGCCAGCCAGTCGAGCAGTTCGGGATGCGTGGGCCGATCTCCGGTCTTTCCGAAGTTGCCGACGCTCTTCACCAGACCCTGACCGAAGTGATGTTTCCAAACGCGATTGACCATCACACGCGCGGTCAGCGGATGATTCGGTTGCGTCAGCCAGCGAGCGAAGGCCAAGCGGCGGCCGGTCGATTTTGCATCGGGCCAAGGGGGCACGAACTCGAACGGCGTCTGGCCATCGGTCAGCACCGCAGGCGGACCGGCGTGAACCAGCGTGCCAGAAATCTGATAGTCGCCGCGGCGATAGATGTAAGTTGGCGACGGCTCGCCGCGATCCCAAAGGGTGAAGAGACGCGGTTCAGGCAATCGCTTGGCCGCGAGTTCGTTGATCTGCTTCGCGGTCTCTGCCGTTTGTGGCCCAGCCTTGAGAGCGTCGATGTCGCGTTGGAGCGCGACGTTCTGTTCGTCGATCCGTTTGCGTTCGGTGGTCGTGACGTGTGGCTGGTAACGCTCTCCGAAACTCGCGCTTAACGCGCCGCCGTAGCCGATGAGTTGCGGCTTGAGCCAATCGTGTTCGTCGTAGGCTCCTTTGAAGATCGCGACCAGCCGGTAATAGTCGCGCTGCGGGATCGGATCGAACTTGTGGCTGTGGCAGCGAGCGCACTTGAACGTCAGCCCCATCACCCCGGAGCCGAGTACGTCCATCGAATCAGCCATGACCTCCAGCCGATCGGGGACGAAGCCGGTGAGGTTTGCCCACGTCGGATCGGGAGCCATGCGCAGGAACGCCGTCGCGACGAGATTGTCTTCGATCTCTTGCGTGATCTCCGGCGCGTGTTCGTAATCGGCGAGTTCATCCCCCGCGAGTTGCTCCTGCAAGAAGCGGTCATACGGCTTGTCGGCGTTGAACGAGCGAATCACATAATCGCGATACCGCCACACGGACGGCCGAGGCAGATGCTGTTCACGTCGGCCTTCGCAGTCGGCATAGCCAGCGACATCCAGCCAATGCCGCCCCCAACGCTCGCCGTAGCGCGGCGATGCAAGCAAACGCTCGATCAACTTCTCATAAGCACGCGGATCGTCGTCGGCTAAGAAGGCTTCGGCTTCGGCTGGTTCCGGTGGGAGTCCCGTGAGATCAAACGATGCTCGTCGTAACAAAGTCAGTCGATCGGCTTCCGGCGACAGCGAGAGACCTTTCTCTTCCAGCTTTTGGAGGACGAACGCATCGACTGGGTTTCGCACGCGAGCCGCGTGTGCCACATTCGGTACGGTGACGGGGCGAGGCCGTTGGAACGACCAGAACTCGCGATCCTCGGTGCTCACCAGCGGATCAGCGGGAGTCCCTGCGACATCGGGTTCGTCGGCCGCTTCCGGTGCGCCGAGCGCAATCCAGCGCGTGAGCTTCTCGATCTCACTGGCTTCCATCGGCTTGACCATCGCCTCGACCAGCCGTTGCCGAGGGGGCATCTCCTCACGTTGAAGACGCTTGAGAATCAAACTTTCGTCAGGCTTGCCGGAGACGAATGCCGGTCCCGATGTCCCGCCGCGCAACATCGCCGCGCGAGTTCGCAGGTCGAGTCCCCCTTCCCGCTTCTGCCGGCCGTGGCACGCGGTGCATCGCAGCAACAAGATTGGCACGATGTCGTGCTGAGTGACTTCTGGTTTCGTCGCCGCCTCGTTTTCAAACCGAGCACCGCCGTCGATCCAACGGCGGATGATTTCCACTTCCGGTTTGGTCAATGGATTCTTTTTGTCCGGCGGCATCTCGCCGTCACGGACTAACTCATAGAGCCGGCTCTTGGCCGACTCCCCTGGCACGACGACCGGTCCCGACTCGCTCCCTTTCCGAATGCCGGCCGAAGTGTGCAGAGCCAACTCACCCTTGCGAACTTCTTCGCCGTGACATCTCCAGCACTTCGACTTGAGCAACGGGCGAACGTCTTTGCCGAAGGACGGGACTGCGGCCGCCGACTTCTCTTGGGCAACGGCGCTGCCCATCAAGAGGTCGCCGCCATGCCAGATGTGAATGCTGAGCAGGAGCAAGAGCGGCCAGCGTTTCATGGTGACGTCTCAGTTACAACAAACATCCGTGGGACGTTCTGGCGAGCGGGGCGGCGTCAGTCTCATTCGTTTCCGTGTGCGATCCAGGGGCGGATCTTAACTGGGCGAATGGAATTCTGCGTCCCGCTTCCTGTGACGTGAGAAGTGCGGGGTGGCTGGAGACGACACGGCGGGTGTTTGTTGCACGAATGCAGGCGGGCCGCCTGCACTACGGTGAGCGGGACCGTCAATCAGCGTGCGGATCAGAGAGGGGCTGATGAACGAGACGTTCGCGATGAGCATCGCGAAGCCGAAGGTCGGCATTCCCAGCGCGAAGACGATCCCCAAATGCAGGCCGACCGCGACGAGCAGCACCAGCGGGCGCGTCCAGCGGTTCCAAATCAGCACGCAGTACGACAGCTCAAAGGCGACGGTCAGGTGCGTCAGAGCGTTGATCACCAGCGGCCAATTGGCGAGCCAGGTCAGGTCGAGCGTTTGATACTCTTGATTGGCGATGCCTCCCCAAAACGCGAAGCCGGTCCACCATGACAAGCCCTGAAGTTTGGAAAGCCCCGCGAAGAGATAGATCACACAGAGATGACATTGCATCAGGCGGATCGCGAGGTTGGCGGTAACGTAGCTCGACTCTCCGAGTCGAGTCGCCGGGCCAATCGGACTCGACTCAGAGAGTCGAGCTACGTGTCGAGCGACGCGACGTACGCGCCAAGCATCGACCGAGAATCGTGAGCCGCACGGGCCAATCATTAGATACAACGACAGCAGGCCGTTGATTTGGTCGAGGCCGTACAACGCTCCTGGAGTGCGCTGGGCATAGGAAACCGTGAAGACGAATGCGAGCACGGCAGCCGCTCGCGTCCACAAGCCGACGGTCAGCAGGGCGAACGTCGTGAGCGCGACGATGTGCATGGCCCACAACGCGGATGAACTGCGGCACCACGACAAGACGCTCCACGAGTATCCGTCCTGATTCGCTTGAGCGATCACTTCGCGCGACAGCCAACTCTGTTCGCCGAAGAAGGCTTCAAGGTCGAGCGTCCAGACCGCGTGCGTGTAGAACAACATCAAGCCGGCGAGCACTCGAATCAGACAGAGCGTTGTCGGATCGGCGGGTGTGAACCAGAAACGGTTCCAAGCATTCGCCGTCGCGGCCGCAGCATCGCGGACGAATGTGATCGCCAATTCCAACATCCAACGCAGTCGCCCAAGCATGATTCACCGCCTCTCCGAGCCATGCGTGCCTAGCGGTCGCTCGGCGAAGAGCGAGACGTCATTCAGACGTTTGCCCGACGAGACATGCTGCGGGCTGGGGACGTAATGCCGGCGCAATGAGAGCGTGACTTCGGCCGCGTGATGCTCGTACCGCAGATGATTGGCATAGGATCGCGTCACGGCGTCGAACACTTCGCGGCGGCTGTCGTCGATCGCGAGGCTATTCAAGAACTCGCTGAGCATGAAGTGGCGGTGATAGCGCAGTCGCGGTTGATGTTGCGAGGCATTCGGGAAGAGTCCCTGTTCGACACGACCGTCCTCGAAGCGGAGTTCGTAATGGACGAGGTGACTTGGTCCCGGTTCCGGTGCGAAGAAGTGATAGCCGTGATTGAGGTTCATCCCTTCGAGGTACGGGCGGAAGGCCAACCACGCCCGCTGCCAGAGCGGCGACGTCGGAGCGACCGCCAGCGGTGCAATCACCAGCGCGAACAAATGCAGGACAAGTCCGACCGAGACGGCTCGGCGCAGCCAGGGCCAGCGTCCCCACACGGTTTCGGGGGGCAACAAAGACGCCGGTGATTGGGGAGACGTCGTGGGAGTCATGGCTGAAGAGAAATCGACCGAACGGTCTGTTCCACGTCAGCAATGTCCTCCTCACGAGCGCAAACAAAACGCCCGGCGTGATCGGCACATCCGGGCGGTTGAGCGGCATCAATTGGCGAGCGGGGCGGCGTCAGCCCCCCGGTACGTTCGCGGCGGAACCGGGGGGC
>CAMDPX010000031.1 GCA_945905295.1 Planctomyces sp. SH-PL62
GGGAGCGGCCCGCTACGAACGCTTCCTACCGTATCCAACCGGGCCGCTCCCTCACGGTCGCGGTACGGATGGCTGCGGCGCATCGACCAAAAACAGATCGTGCCATCCGTCGTGTTCGCGGACGATGACGAGGTGTTCGCCGTCGGGAAGCCAATCGGCGTAGTCGTCCCGTTCCGGTGAGTCGGTCACTCGCTGCGGATGCGAGCCGTCAGCCTGCATCACATAGATCTCCGCGTTGCCATCGCGATGGCTGGTGAAGGCGATTCGCTTTCCATCAGGAGAAAACTTCGGGCGAATGTCCTGACCCGGACTGTTGGTGAGACGCTGCGGGGCGCTGCCGTCGGCGTTCATGCGATAGATCTCGAAGTCGGCATCGCGGCTCGAACCAAACACGATCGTCCGGCCGTCGGGTGAGAACGCGGGCCAGTTGTTGATGCCCGGCGTATCAGCCAATGCCTGTCGCTCGGTGCCGTCGAGCTTCACCGCAAAGAGTTGCTGCCGTCCCCCTTCGCCGAACGAATACACAACTCGCGAGCGATCGGGACCAATCGCTGGACTTCGCAGGCCGGAGAATCCGCCGCCCGGAGCGACTTCCCCAAGTTTGTTCCCCATGTCGTCGTGAATCAGGATCGCTGCTCGCAAGACGCCGACCGTCTTGATGAAGGCGTATGACTTTCCGTCGGCGGAAAACATCGGATCGAACTCCGAAGAGTCCGCCTTCGGGTGCAGCGGCTGCGACGTGCGGTCCTGCAAGTTCAATTTCATCAGTCGGTACAGCGTTGGATTTGCCAACTCGCAGTACACGACTTCGCGGCCTGCCGAGCATACGGTGGTCGCGAGTTTCAATCGGCCATCGCGCGTCAGTTGCACCGGTTCGGCGGCATGCAGTGGTGGCACGCTTGCGAGAACGAGGCACAACACCAAGCCGACTCTGAAACTGTTCGACATGAATAATCCAAAACCGAATGATTGAACGGCCAAAGTCACCCGAAGCGTCAGCGAGGGCGAACGCTTCACAAACTCACGAATTCAATGCGTTGTGAAGCGTGCGTCCTCGCTGATGCTACAGGTTAGTGCCACAGATCGCAGTTGAACTTTCATGGAGCATGAAACTCCCCACGGATGGCATGGCAATACCACGGATGAAAAACGAGAAGCCCTGGTTTATCCGTGGTATCGCCATGCCATCCGTGGGAATCATCGGTCTAAAAACTCAAGTTTTGATCAGAAGGCAGCCAGCGATGGTTCCGGTGGAAGGTTATTTCTGATCTGTGGCATTAGTGAGTTACAGCAGCTCATCGATCACCTGGCCTCCGGCGAGGACATTCATTTCGGCGCGGGCTTGCGTGTCGAGACCGGCCAACTCGGCGATCGTCGTTCCGACCATCAGCGGCGAAATCGGTGAGCCGATTGGTTGTTCTCCGCGCTTATCGCTGGAGCCGATCACTCGTCCCGGCTTCACGCCTCCGCCGGCCCAGATCGAGAAGTAACACGGCGGCCAGTGATCGCGAGCCGCGTTGGGTGTGATCCTGGGAGTTCGACCGAACTCGCCCATCAACACGACCAGCGTTTGATCGAGCAGCCCGCGCTCTTGCAGTTCATCGAGCAGCGCCGGGTACGCTCGGTCGAGAATCGGGCAGTGATGGTCTTGCAGCAATTCGAAATTGTAGAGGTGCGTGTCCCAACCAAACTCGAAGCCCGTGTTGAGCGCTTCCGGATGCCGGCTGTAATTGAGTTGCACGTAAGGCACGCCGGCCTCGACCAGGCGGCAGGCGAGCAAGCTGCTCTGCCCGAAGACCGTGTGCCCGAAGCGAGCTCGCGTTTTCTCCGACTCGCGCGTCAGGTCGAACGCTTGGCGAGACTGCGGCGTCAGCAAGAGATCGTAGGCCGATTGAAATTTGCGGTTCCACGAATCGAAGCCGACGGTTTCGAGCGTTCGCGGTACGACGTCCAACTCGCGCATCAGCGTTGCTCGATCGCGAATCCGCACCGGGTTCAAGCCGTCGAGAAGTTGCAGCGCCGGTATCTCGACCTGACTTTCGGCCGAGCAACCCACGAGTAGCGGATCATGCGCCTGCGTCAGCGTTCCACCACCATACCCTTCAATGCGCCGTCCGCTATCCGCCAGGGCGCCGCGTGTGAGCGACACAAACGGCGGCAGATTCCCTTTGTGTCCGCGATGCTTGGCGACGATCGACCCGAAGTTCGGCTGCACCGGAGCGGGGAGTTCCTTGAATCCGGTGAGCGCCATCGTTCCGCCGTCGGGATGTCCCGGTTCGGAGGTCGCGTGAGAGCGGATGATCGAGAACCGATCGCTGCGGCTGGCCATGCGCGGCAGCAACTCGGTGAAGTTCAAACCGGGCGTGCGCGTCGCAATCGAATGGAACGGACCACGGAACTCCATCGGTGCGTCCGGTTTTGGATCACACGTATCGACGTGACTCGGAGCTCCCCACAAAAACACGAAAATCACGGACTTCGCACGCGGCTCTTTTCGCACGACTTGTTGTCCGACGGCTTGCGACAACCCCATGCCGATCGGCACCGACGCGGCCATTCGCAAGAACGATCGACGCCCGACTGCCCCGCAAGTCTTCGTCCGAAATGAACCGACGTCGAACATGAGCCGTCTCGTGGATCAGAAGAGTTGTGTCGATGATCGTGAAGGGGTCGGGAGTCTTTTTCATGCCGCAGTCGAGAGAGTTGCAGTTGTCGAGTTCGTGTCGTGCGGCATGAAAAAGACTCCCGACCCCGTTGCGGAGACTCACGCCAATTCCGGCAACGGCTTCTTACCATCGACGACGTACTGCGGTCGCCCCGCCAGATCATTGAGCTTCGTTTCGAGGTCGATGCCAAGATGCTGATAAAGCGTTGCGATGACCTCGGCAAAGTGAATTGGGCGTTCGGCGATTTCGGCTCCGTGTCGATCGGTCGCTCCGATCACTTGTCCCGCGCGGATGCCGCCACCAGCGAGGACTCCGCCACCGACTTGCGGCCAGTGATCGCGGCCGGCGTCTGGGTTGATGCGTGGCGTGCGGCCAAACTCGCCCCACGCACAGACCATCACGTCGTCGGCTAGGCCGCGAGCGTGCAAGTCCTCGATCAAAGCGGAAAGTCCTTGATCGAACGGCGGCAGGTGCGTGTTCTTCATGCCGTTGAAGTTATCGCTGTGGAAATCCCAGCGGCCAAAGTTCAGCGTCACCACGCGAGCACCCGCTTCGACCAATCGCCGAGCCATCAAAAAATGTTCGAGGTTCCGCGGTGCTCCGTCGCCAAAGTTCTTCTCGTCCCCTTTGCCGTACCGTTCGCGCGTCGCGGCGTCTTCTTTCGACAGATCGAGCGCATCGACCAACTTGCTCGACGTGAGAATCTCGAACGCCTGACGAGCAAGTGAGTCCATGCCGATCATCGTCCCCGAAGCATCGACCTCGCGGCGAATCTGATCGACCGAAGCCAGCAATGCTTTGCGATCACCGAGTCGAGTCGCATCAATTCCATTGAGCACCATGTCCGCTCGCCCCGGCCCCGACGGACGGAACGCCGCGTGAGAAACTCCCAAGTAGCCGGGCAATCCCGGCGAGCCATACGGCGGATGCCCCGTGTCCGGCGACAAGCCCACGAATGGTGGAACAGACTTGCTGCGCGGACCAAGCACCTTCGACACCGTCGAACCGACCGACGGCCAACCACCCGGAGGCTGCTGCCGCTTCGAGCGGCCGGTGTAGCAAATGAACGAATCGTGATCCCCGTCCGGCGATCCGTAGACCGACCGCAACGGCACGAGCTTGTCCATGATCGCGGCCATGCGTGGCATGTGCTCGCAAATCTCGATGCCGGAGACGTTCGTCGGGATCGGCCGGAACTCACCCCGAATCTCCGCCGGGGCATTCATTTTTAAGTCATACATGTCCTGATGACCGGGAGCTCCGCACATGTAGACCATGATGACGGACTTCGCCGATTTCTTGCCGGCCAGTTGTTCGGCTCGCAGCAAATCAGTCAGCGTCAAACCGCCAACGGCCAACGCTCCAACCTTGAGCATGTCGCGACGAGAGATTCCATCGCACAGCGTCTTCTTCGATCCGAAAAAATTCAGCATGGTGGGCATTCAGAAGGCGGGAGGAATTAGGCAGGAGTCATCGGAGATACATCAGGAAAAGCCGATGCGGGCACATGGTAGTATCGGGCGACGGCGACTGACAACGAGAGACAATCAAGATCGACGCATCTCTCCGTCGCGTCGTTGCCGGTAATACTTCCAACCCGGCACGAAGAAGCTCAATCCAGAGGCCACGCCAAACAGTGCGATCCGCAAATCGGGAATGCGCCACAGAGGCATCAGCGCCATGACGATGCCGATCAAGAACATCGCAACTGCCTGGATGTAGAACCGGCCGGACAGGATCGCGGCTTTGACCAGGAAGACCATGCCGCTGATGAGGCCCAGCACCGGTGAGAGCGACAGCACGTCCAATCCCAACGACCACTCGACGACGTAGAGGCCGGTGCTGGCGATCATGCTGCCGGCCCAGGTGTGAGCGATTTGGCGTTCGACGAAAGTGATCGGACCTGCTCGGCGGCGCAGGCTCCAGAAGCACGCGGCCCAGATGCCCAGCAGCACGACCCAGAGGCCCGGATAGACCCAGCGTGATTTCACATCACAGAGCAACAGCACGTTGGTCAGCATGCTCATCGCGAAGATGACGGCGGCGTGCCACATCCAGAGCAAACCCCAGTTCTGCAAGACGACGGCGTGATGCGTCTCGCGAAAGGCTCGGCTGAGGATTTGCGAGAAGTGCCCCGATCTCGCGGAGATCGGCTCGTGAGCCAAGAACGCTTGTAGATCATCGGCGAGCGCATCGGCGGTCGCGTAGCGCAAGTCGCTGGGCTTTTGCAGGCACTTCAGCGCGATGAGTTCGAGGTCGGGATCGGCATCGGGATTGAGCACTCGTGGTGGGATCGGGTCTTGTTCAAGCACTTGCAAGATGGTGTCCACGGGCGAGGCTGCTTGAAATGGCGGACGACCAGTGAGCATCGCGAACAAGATTGCTCCGAGGCTGTAGACATCGCTGGCCGGGCCGACTTCACCGCGCTGGCCTGCGGCCTGTTCGGGAGCCATATAGCTCGGCGTACCGAGGATCGCGCCGCTCGCAGTGAGTTGCGTGACTTGTTCGCCGTGGAGCACGTTTTCAACGTGCTTCGATGCGGGCACGTTGGAAACGTGCCCCACGAGGCGTTTCGCGAGTCCGAAGTCGGTGACATACGGCTGTCCCTCGCGGTCGATCAAAATGTTCGACGGTTTGAGGTCACGATGCAGGATGCCATGCCGATGCGCGGCGGCGACCGCTCGACAAATCGGAACCAGCAACTCGGCGGCTTCGCGTGCTGGCAATGGTCCGTCCGTCAGCCGCTTCGCCAGCGTCGTCCCCTCGATCAGCGGCATGATGAAGAACGGCTGCCCGTCGAGTTCACCGACTTCATACACCGAGACGACATGCGGATGCTTGAGCTTCGCGGCGGCCTCGGCCTCGGCTTGAAACCGAGATAGGTCGGTCGCTGATGCCAACCGGCCGGGCAAAATCATCTTCAGCGCGACGGCGCGATTGAGGCTGATCTGCGTCGCGCGATAAACAACCCCCATGCCGCCGCGGCCGATCTCTTCCAGCAACTCGAAGTCGCCGACTCGCCGTGGCGTAGAGCAGGCGGCTCGCCTGCTTCCGTCTCTATCGTCTTCTGGCTCAGGCGGGCCGCCCGAGCTACGGGTGAAGCTGCCGAAGTCTTCGGCGATCATTGCGGTCGCCCACAACTCGCGCAGTTCGGTTTCGAGTTCCGGGTGCTCGCGAGTGACGTCGGCAAAATCCGGCATCCGGCCATCGCGCGACGAGGCGACCAGCCGTTCGAGTAAGGCAAACAAAATTTCGTCGCGATCATCGGACACGGCGTAGCGATCAATCACAGCAATTCGTGAATCGGCTTCACGCCGGCATCGACGAGGTAATGCGGGCGACCTTGTAAGTCTTGAACCGTCGTGTTCGCGCCGTCGATTCCAAGGTGCTGGTACAGCGTCGCGAAGACTTCTTGGAACGTGACCGGACGATCGACTGCTTCGCCAGCGATCTTGTCGGAGGCTCCGATGACTTGCCCCGCGCGGATGCCTCCGCCCGCGAGCAACGCGCAGGCAAGGCGCGGCCAGTGATCGCGGCCGACTTGCTTGCTGATGACCGGTGTGCGGCCGAACTCACCCCAGACGAGGACCATCGTGTCGTCGAGCATCCCGCGCACTTGCAGGTCGTCGACCAGCGTCGTCATTGCGTTGTCGAAGATCGGGAAGTCTTCTTGCTCGCGGAGGAAGATCGAGTTGTTCGCTCGCCCCTCGGCGTTGAGGCCGCCGTGCCAATCCCACTTGCTGTAATTGAGTGTGACGACTCGCACGCCCGCTTCGATCAGCCGCCGAGCCATCAACATGCTCTGTGGGACGCGCGGTGCGCCGTTGCCGTCCATCATGATCTTCGGATTGCCGATCCCGTATCGAGCGACGATGCGCGGATCTTCTTTCGAGAGATCAAGTGCCTCGGCCAAGCGAGACGACGTCAACAAGTCCATCGCTTGCCGCGTGAACGTGTCGAGTCCGTCCATCATTCCTTTCGCATCGACATTGCGACGGAAGCGATCCACGCTCGATAGCAAAGCCTTTCGATCTCCAAGACGTTCCGGCGTCACGCCATTG
Source organism: Planctomyces sp. SH-PL62 (assembly GCA_945905295.1). Lineage (GTDB taxonomy): Bacteria > Planctomycetota > Planctomycetia > Planctomycetales > Planctomycetaceae > SXKJ01. The sequence continues at coordinate 6,728 of CAMDPX010000031.1, forward strand.
AGCACCATGTCATCGCGTGTCGAACCCAGTGGGCGAAAACCCGACTGACCAACTCCAAGAAATCCCGGTCCCGGTTCGTTGTACGGCCCGTGAGTGGTGGTGTAGCAGAGGCTGACATACGGCGGAGTTGCCGGATCAACCGGCCCCTTGACCTTCGACACCGTCGATCCGAATTGCGGCCAGCCTCCGGTGGGGACTCCTGCGCCGCGCGGCGGACGGCCGGTGAAGCATTGCGTGGCATCGTGCTCGGCCTGAGCACCGACCAGCGAGCGGATCGGAACGAACCGATCCATCATCGTCGCCATCTTGGGGAGCAACTCGCCGATCTCGACGCCGGGCACATTGGTGGCGATCGGCTTCCACGGACCAGCGATCTCTGACGGCGCGAACGGCTTCAAATCAAAGAGGTCCTGGTGAGGAGGACCACCGACCAAATAGATCATGATGACCGACTTCGGTCGCTTGGTCGTCGATTCCGCTCGCGCGTCGGCCGCCAGCAATTGCGACAGCGTCAATCCGCCCCAGCCCAGCCCGCCGATCCGCAGAAAGTTGCGGCGCGACATTCCGTCGCAGAATTGTTGGTCATCCGACTGGCCGAGAAGCGTCAGCATTTTCGGGGCACCTTCCTGCGGAACATGGATCGGGGCGTTTCACTCAGAAGATCGGCTGAGGATCGTATCAGGCATGACTGATGCCACCAAGTTCGTTGTGAGGCAGGTTGGCAAAATGATGGGGAACAGAATGATGAGCAGTCATATTCCGGAAGCTGATCCTTCGATGCCGAGCACCGATCTCAGCCGTCGCAGTGCCCGCAAGTATCTCATCCCGGCGGCCGGTTGCGAGAGGCCGAGCAGTTCAGCGACCTCGCTGTTGCCGAGTTGCTCGCAATGCCGCATCAACAGGATCTCACGATCGGTCTCGTCGAGTTGTTCGAGGGCACCGAGAAAGCGTACCTCGATCTCCTTACGGATCGAGGCGGCTGCCGGCGTTAGTTCTTGAGCGCTGATCTGCGCGAACAGATCAAACGCCGATGAGACATCCGCCGACTGTGGTGCATGCTGCTCGCGATCCACGCTACGACGTTGAGCGTGATGGCGGCGATGCACGTCGATCATCCGGTCTTTGGCCAGATGCCGCAGCCACAGATGAAATGGCATCGAACCGTTCTGAATAAAGTCGCTCAGCCGCCCGTGGGCTTCCAGCAAGACATCCTGCACGACATCGCTGGCATCGACTCGCCCAGCGACGGCGCGGTCCAGCCGAGCTTGAACCATGCGTCGCAATGAGTCGCGATGCCGCTCGAGCAAATCATTGATCGCGGCGGAATCTCCGCCCCGCGCGGCATTCAACAACTGCTGAGTCTGTTCCGAATTGGGAAGCATGTTGGCTCAGCCTGGCATTACGTAGCCGTCATCGCTCCGCGTGACGAGCCGAGTGCTTCACAACAGCCAAACTTCTTCAGTGATTCCAGCCGTGTGGAGCGTCCGGCTCATCACGCGGAGCGATGATGGCAACTTATTCAATCGCCTTGACGGCTTCGGCTTCGGTGGGAAGCAACGGCCACAATTTGTCGAGATGGGTCACTTCCAGCACTTCGCGGCAGTACGACGTCAGACCTGCCAGCGCAAACTTTCCGCCCGCTCCATTCACTCGATTCCAAACGCGGAAGAGCACTTCGATAAAGGACGAGCCGAAGAACTTCGTATGGGAAAGGTCGATCACGATTCTGGGTGGGTCCGCTGCCTTCGCTGCCTCCAGCACAAAGTCTCGGACCTGATCCAGCGTGAATTCGTCCAGCGTTTCAAACTGCGGGCCAAACGTGATCACCGTCACGCTGCCGCACTTGTGAATTCCGGGAGTCAAAGGGGCGACCATGATGGGCGGTCCGTTTCGCGGAGGAGACCAGGCGAGATGCAAATCAAACGCGACGAACCATGTTCAAGAAACCAAGCGCTCCGGCTCGTTGCGGTGAGCATCGTAAGTTTGCGGAACATCTTGTCAACGAGGTACCGCCGAAGACCTGTGGCTGGATTCAGAGTGCGCCCTTGCCCGTCAGCACAACGCCGACCGTCCGAAACAGGATTTTCAGATCATTCCCCAAGCAGCAGTTCTGTAGATAGAGGAGGTCGAGGGCGACCTTCCGGCGGAACCCGGCGATGTCGTTGTCGTAGCCGTTGAGCACCTGAGCCAAGCCGGTCAGTCCCGGTTTGATTCCCAGCCGCAACAGATAATTTGGGACTTCCTCGGAGAGTTGTTCGATGAATTCCGGCCGCTCCGGCCGCGGCCCGACCAGCGACATTTCGCCTCGAAGCACGTTCCACAGTTGCGGCAGTTCGTCGAGTCGCGTCTTGCGAAGGAACCTGCCGATCGAGGTGACTCGCGGGTCGCCTTTGGTCGCGAATTGGGCTCCGTTCTTTTCGGCGTCGATGCGCATCGTCCGGAATTTGTAGAGCACGAACGGCTTGCCATAGCAGGTCGCCTGCCGACGATCATTCGATTGCTGACGACGATTCCCACTCTTGGCGGCCGCGTCAGTTCGCCGGTCTCGCGACGTGCGAAGATTCAAGCCGGTCCGAATCTGCCGAAACAGAATCGGGCCGGGCGAGGTCAGCCTGACCGCCAGCGCGACCAGCAGCATCACGGGGGCGAGCAGCACGAACATGACCGCCGCACAGAACACATCCATCACACGCTTCGCTTGCTGAGTCCACAGGTCGATGCTGCGAAGGTTCGTTTGCGGACGTTCCAATTCCAGCCGAGTCAGCCAATCCGCCGGCGGCAGCTCTGCCGCGTTCGCGTAGTCGGCGACAATCGCGGCGAGATCGGTGTCCCTGGCAAGTGCGAATTTCGATGTGAGTTCTGGTGCGGACATGGGGTGCTGTTCGTCTCAGAGGAGAGCGGTTCCACGAAGTGCGAAAACCATACACGCTGCACCGGACTCGTCGAGCGCGCATCTCCGCCGACTCGCACGGATCGCTCAGACCGAGGCCGTTCGTGTGCAAAGTGCCGAGACCTCTTGTCGAACCAATCGCGTCAATCACACCGGCATGTTGCCGATCGGCAACACAACCCCCACCGAGCTTGGGAACTGTCGATTTACTCGCCCCACCTCGCCGGGGTGGTTCCCGCGCTTCTGCACGACCGAAAACGCGGAGAACTTCGAGTCGTGCAGAAGCGTGGGAACCACCGACGCGAAGCCGGTGGTCTCTACTCAAATCGGTTGCCAGAACAAGATCGTTGTCGTTGTTTACGCGGAATTCCCTCCCTGGAATCGTCCAGGGTCTGGCATTTCAGAATTCAGAATTGGCCGAGCGCGACGTGCTAACTCGGAACCAACTCCACTTCGGCCGACTGTGAATTGTGAAGTGCCTGACCCCCGCGTTGCTGGACACGGAAGACACAGAGACAACAAAAGTCAGGCAGACAAAGAAGAATGAAAGAGTGTGTCTGACTTGTAAAAACACCGTTCATCGCATCTCTTGTCGTTCTTGATCCTCCGAGCCTGTGAATAAATGACGTGGGGCACGTTTTCAACGTGCCCAATCAGGCTGTTTTCGAGCACGTTGAAAACGTGCTCCACGAAAACTTCACAGCCTCTCCGCTTACCGTTCGTGTGCATTCCTCAGACAGTGGTCCTCACCGTGTTGGAGGTCAGCGATGTCGAACTTCTCTCGTCCCGAGAACATGACCCGCCTCGAGTTTCTGAGTTCAGTGCAGCGTGAGGCTTGGCAACGTGGAGAGCGGGTTCTTGTCGAAGCTCTGTTGCGGCAGCATCCGAGCGAGTTGTTGAACGACGAGGAATTGCTCCAACTGGTCGTCGGCGAGTTTCAGTTGCGGCGGCAGTGTGGCGACTCTCCGGCCGAGGGGGGATATGCCGCTCGCTTTCCCGCGTTGAAGGATCGGCTGCTGCCGTTGCTCGCCAAGGCGCGAGCCAGTGACGGTCCCGGAACGAGTGAGGTGGAATTGCCGGCCACGTCTCAGACAGCGCAACGTTTGGAAGTTGGCTCGACGGTGCTGACCTATCGGCTCGTGCAACGGTTGGGGGACGGCGCAACCGGGACGACTTGGAAGGCGCGGCACGTCGCGCTCGACAAGGACGTCGTCTTGAAAGTGCTTCCCGAACGGCTGACGCAGAACAAGCAGCTTCTCGAACGGTTTGATCGGGAGACTCAGTCGATCAGCAGGCTCGATCACCCGCACATCGTCCGCGCACTCGACGCCGGAGAATGGCAGGGCCTGCGCTACTTGGTGATGGAATACGCCGAGGGATTCAAGCTCGCGAAGTTAGTGGCCGACGGGAGAGCCCGTTCGGTGGCGGATGCGTGCGAGGTCATTCGCCAAGCGGCGACAGGTCTGCAACATGCTCACGAGCACGGATTGGTGCATCGCGACGTCAATCCGGACAATCTGATGGTGACCAAGCAGGGGAAGGTAAAAGTTCTGAACCTGGGTGTGGCCCTCTTGAAAGGTGACATGCCAGGCAAGAAAGACTTGGCGACGATCACCGAGTCGGGGCAGATGCTCGGCTCGCCCGACTATATGGCCCCCGAACAGTGGGAAGGCTCGCACACGGTTGATGGGCGGGCGGACGTGTACGCTCTGGGCTGCACGTTGTTCTTTCTGCTGACCGGCCGCGCTCCCTACAGCGACAGCCAGCACCAATCGGTGTTCTCCAAAATGCAGGGGCACACCCTTGAGCCCATTCCCGATCTCAAAGCGATGCGTGCGGACGTGCCGGACTCCGTACACAATCTCTTCCAATCGTTGATGGCGAAGAACCCCATCCATCGAATGCCGACAGCCGCACTCTTGGCGAAGGAGCTCGCCACGATCCGAAAGGAATTGCTCGAACCCAGCCGCGCCGCCGCTCCAACGCCGCCGATGGTGCCCAAGGCTGCGGTGACTGCATCTCCGCCACCTCCACTGGCTGAGCTTCAAGCGACCGAATCGAATTCCGTCTTGGCGGCGTTTGCCGATGACGGGAGCTCGCGGAAGCAGCCTGCGAAACATCAGACGCCTCCAGAGACTAGCCCTGCCGAATCCATTGATGACATCGCTGGGTTGGCGGCGGCCTTTCAATCGCCGTCCCAGAAAGTTCCACGCGCCGCCAAGAGTGCTCCCGTCAGCCAGAAGCGGCAGCTTGTGTGGATCGGAGCGGCCGTCGTGTGTCTGGCAGTTGTGGGCTCAATCTATGTCTTCGTGACTTCGTCTTCTTCCAAACGAAAAGCAGCGCAGGCCAGCGTCGCGAAACAAGAGGCTGAGAAAAAGGAAAAGACTAAAAAGAACACCGCCAAGAAAGTGACGTCAGCCAGTGCCTCGAAGAAATCAAAGGACGCTCAGCCGCCGCCGGCATTGCCACTTCCGGAACTCGTCCAGCGAGTGGATCGCGGGATCGTTCGCATCGACACCTTCAACGCGAGCAACCAACCCTTGGGGCACGGCACGGGTTTCGTGATCGACGACAGCGGCTTGATCGCCACCAACTTTCATGTGGTGGATCTGGCCGCGAAGGCGACCGCTACGTTTGAGGAGGGGAAAACGGTCGACATCAAGGGCTTGCGAGCCTGGGACCAGGACGGTGACCTGGCCATTTTGGAGTTGGCGGAAGTGGACCGGTTCATCGAAGTCCTGCCGCTGAACAAGGAGGTCCGCCGCGAACGAGCCATCGACGTGGTCGCCATTGGTCATCCGCAGGGCTTCAAGTTCGTGATTACTCCTGGAATCATCAGCGCCATTCATCGCACCGATCAGTTGCCGGAAGAATATCGTCAGGAGCTCCGCACGCCTGACGATTACACCTGGTTGCAAATCGACGCCGCGATCAACAGTGGCAACAGCGGCGGCCCGCTCATGAACCGGCAAGGGGAAGTGATTGGCATCATCACCTGGGTCGTCAAAGGGGCTCAGAATCTGAACTTCGCGATTGATGTGCGCCACTTGCGGCAGTTGTACACACAACGCCAACCCACGGCCGTCGCGCTTTCGGAGGTGACTGGTCCGTTCGGCGATCTGGTCAGTCTGGTGAAAGAGTTCGAGAACAACATGCAAATCTTGATGGATGGAGCGAGGCGTTCCAAATCGCGGGACGAGGCCATCGCGTTCATCCAACAGAACCACCCCGCTGTGGACGTGCTGCCGCGCATCAATGCGTTAGCCGAGCGATTTCGTCAGGGACATGTCGCCTTGCCGGCGTGGAGCGTGATGTGCCGGATGGTCGATGCCTCGTGCCCGGCGACCTGCGATGAGACGTTCCGCCTGGCGGCGGATCGCATCTGCCAGACGCATCGCGATGACGAGCGGATCATGAATTCGCTGTTGTCTCTTAGGCATTCACGGTTGCCGTCCGCTCAAGCCTTGCTGAAGCGTCTCAGCCAAGAGAGCCAGCAAGACAAGATCAAAGCCTGGGCGCTGTATGCCTTGGCCGGTTCCTTGCGAGAAGCCAGCCCTGGAAAGCCATCTGCGGAGTCCATCGAAGTCCTGGAGCAAATGAAACGGGACTACGGACATCTGCAACATAACGGCTACATGATTTCCGACATCTGCGAGTCCGAGATCTTCAATGCCAAATTCTTGTCGATCGGCTGCACCGCGCAGGACATCTTCGGACAAGACCAGGACGGCCAGGAGTTCAAGCTCAGCGATTTTCGAGGCAAGGTCGTCGTGTTGGATTTCTGGGCCGATTGGTGTCCGCATTGCGTGGCGATGTATCCGCTGGAACGCATCCTGGTTGAGAAACATGCCAAACGCCCATTTGCATTGCTGGGCATCAACGCGGACAAAGCCGACCGATTCCGTCAGGTCATCGACTCGAAGCAGGTGACTTGGCGAAATTGGTCCGATGGTCCGGGCGGACCGATCAGCGTAGCTTGGCACGTCTCGTCGTATCCCACGCTGTATGTCCTCGATCACAACGGAGTCATTCGTTATCGCGATGTTCGGGGAGCCGAGTTGGAGGCGGCTGTTGAAAAGCTCTTAGCCGAGCAGCCCGCGATCAAGTGATTCTCGAATGTCTGTCCCGTTCTCCTGGCCGCGACACCATTGCTCGCCAATCGCCCCGACTCGGGAGTCCTCCATGCCGTTGACCATTGACCAATTCACTCACCAGGTGTCTTCGTCCGGCCTGATGACCGAAGACGGGTTGCGGGCGTGGTTCAAATCGGAGTCGTTCGATCAGGTTCCGTTGGATGGCGAGCAGCTCGCGCGCGAGTTGGTCAAGCAGAAGAAGCTGACCAAGTTTCAGGCCAGCCAAATCTACGCGGGCAAAGGGGCGTCGCTGGTCCTCGGCAACTACGTCATTCTCGACAAGCTGGGCCAGGGTGGCATGGGGATGGTGCTGAAGGCCGAGCACAAGCGCATGAAGCGGCTGGTGGCGGTGAAGGTGATCTCGGCGGCGGCGATGAAGTCGAAGGATGCGGTCCAACGCTTTCATCGCGAAGTCGAAACGGCGGCGAAGTTGACGCACCCCAACATCGTCAACGCCCACGATGCCGACGAGGCCAAGGGGACGCACTTCCTGGTGATGGAATACATCGAGGGGGACGACCTCTACGCGCTGGTGAAGAAGGGCGGAACGCTGAGTGTGAACGCGGCCCTCGACGCGATTCTACAGGCGGCGCGCGGGTTGGAGTACGCTCACAAACGCGGGGTGATTCATCGCGACATCAAGCCGGGCAACTTCGTGCTCTACCGCGACCAGAGCTGCCGCAAAAGTAGTCCGGCTGGCGATCGCCAGCCATTGGCGAAAATGTTGTCAGAACGGTCTGACGCTAAAGACTGAATCAAAGTTGTGCCGCTTTCTTCACGCGGTTAATCCCTCTGGAATGAGGTCATGCAGAAAGCTCGCTGCAGCACCCCTTGCTTGCGATTTTGCACATCAGTGATTATGAAAACTACCGAAGCGTGGCCTTTTCTATCTCCTTTAAGATTTGTTTGGAGTTCAGCATGCCAAACCCCATTGCCTGTCACGCCATGCAGAAAGTACTCGAATTGTCGAGTATCCAGGAGGGTGAACTTCGTCTTGATTTTTTGAAGCTAGTTTGTGAACTCCACGGAGAACAAAGGTGTGCAGCATTGCTGTGGCTCTGGGATCCCGAATGGAGAGTCCTAGTGCTCAATAGCTATCACTCACCGATGTTGGATGTCGAAGCCCCCGCAGAGTTAATGCGTCGCGAAGCAACACCGAACCATTCGGGGAACGAGTTACTTTCCGGCAACGGGGAACTTTGTCCTGGAAAGACAGACTTTTGGCGGGTCAATCTCCATGAGCAGCCAGAGGTTTTGGCCTGGGCAGAAGGATTGGGAATTACAGCGAATTGCAAATTTACGCCGTTGTCGATTCGAAAACCTCAACCGCCGACCGGTTCTCCAGAAGAGATTTGTATTGGGTTCGTGCAGTTCCTTTCGCAGTCTCAACTCAGTGATGAAATCTCAGATTGCCTGCGGTTTTGGGGAGCTGGCCTGGCAAGTGCGATCACTCGGCAGCGAGAGCAAGGCCATTTTGCTGTATTGCGAGAACTGAGCCGGGGAGATGCTCAGTTAGACCGAAACAAGGAAGAGTGGTTACAGTTGGCTGTTGTGCAGGTTGCCAAACGCTGTTCGGCACAATTCGCCTTGGCTCTTGCGCCCCGGGCGGACATGAATTTTGAAGCCAAGGCCACATATCCACTCACGGCCTCGCTGCGAGGGTTCGTGGCTCATCGAAATAGCCTGACGCACAGGATCTCGCAGAGCAAGGAACACCTTCGTGTTCGACTAAGAACATTCCAAGACCCGAATGAACTGCTGCGTGTCTTCGGCCATACCGAATTTGATCACAAGTTAGCAGAAGCCATCGCGGATGCTCTCAAAGGACCACCGCAGTCATGGCTCGCGATGACGGTCAAGTTTGGAAGGCGGACCAGTGCGGTCATCATGCTTTGGAATAAGACGACTGGTTTGACACGCTCATTTAGCCACACGGATTCCTCGATTCTTGAGGCGGCCTGTAAATTTCTTGGGGACGTACTCCCAAGTGTGGAGAGTTACCAAGCCATTCAAACGCTCTCAAAAGTGGACTACTCGGATTTGTTGGATAACGAGCGAACTCAACAAAAGGCGTTTTCGCAAATCGGAAATCTTGTTACTGGCATCGCTTCGCTAGCAATTGTTCATTGGCCGCACATCAAAGAATCTCCCAAAGGGATGCTGCTCTTACAAGTCGGTGAAAAATGCTTCGACCCGAATGCGCCACTTCCAGGACCAACTGCGGATGTTGCTCCGATCCCAGAAAGTCAGATTCGCGATCCTGACATTCCCTACTACTTTGCGACGACGATACCGACGATCGAAAACGGAAGAGCATTCCTCTATCTCGCACTGCGAAGAAGCTGGCTCAGCGACTTTGCGAAAGCGATCTTGATTTTTTTTGTCAAAGAATTGAGCCATGTGTTACGCACACACGATCATTCCGAGAAAGTCAAAGGCGACTTTGCGCAAATTCGCCATGCCATTCGAGCCAACCTAATGGGTGTGGTGGGATATATTCAGGAGGCCAAATCGAGCCTGGAAATTCAAACGCAGCAGGCTCGGATGATTCCAGCAGTTCAAACCCGACTTCGAAAGGCTTTCGGGTGGGCTTATTTTTACGCCGCTAGGACTAGCACATTTCTCGATTCCACGAGGTTTTTGCTCGGAAACATCACGCGTGATTCGCTGAAACTCAACGGAGCATCGCTTCGAACAAGTATCAACACCATCATCAATTCGCTCCGTCCGCTGGCCGAGGATCGCCGAATCGATTTGAAATTAGTCGATCAACTGCCGCAGGGACGAGACCAAGTGAATTTCGATCAGCAACTCATCGATATGATGGTCTTCAATGTTGTCGAAAACGCAATCAAGTATTCCTATCGCGACAAGGACGTCATTGTGGCTTTGACATTCCGTAGCTCGAATTGGGTGTTGACGGTCACTGACTACGGAGAACACATCCAAGCGAAAGACCTCGCACCTATTTTTCGTCCCTACGAGCGTCGCTCGCCAGGAGGACATTCCACACCACGGCCTGGTACGGGACTCGGCCTTCCGGTCGCGAAAGCGATCGCCGAAGCACATGGCGGTCGCATTGAGGCCACATCGATCAAGTTGCAAGACACCGTTGATGCTCCGGCCGAAACGATTTTTACTGTGATTATGCCCCGATCACCTTCTTAGCGAAGCGGAGAAGATATCTACCATGCAAGAGCAGATTGATGTCGTCATCACAATTCACCACTTCGAGGATGAGCCGGAATCTGTGCGTTGGATTCTCGGAACATTGCTCAACACTTTGTGGTTAAAACATCCAGATGGAGATTTTGGTGACGGTGCCATTCACGTGTCACCGGATCGAAAAGAGCATTCGTTTGTCTTTCGACGTGCTCAGGACAGTAGCTCAATCCAAGTACGACATTTGTCATACGAGCGACTAGAAGTATTCCAGCAGCAATTCCCGGAAGAAGTCAAACCGCATGACCTCGTGCTGCTTGATTTGATGTCGATTTCCCCCGAAGGCCATCCTGTGGTACATGGGGTCGACAGTTATATGGTTGCAGTAAAAAGTATTCTGCAAAACCGAATCCTATTTCTGACGTCCTATGCAAGCGATATTCCCGACGACATTCGTGAGCACCTTGAGCCAAAGCAGATCTGGCATAAGCCCGTTAATTTAACCGCCTTTTTTGAAACGCTGATCGGATTTTTGCCATAGACGGAGATTGCAATGAGTGATGTTCAACCACGTTTTCGCTCTCAGATGGAAAGCAGGGCGTTGGAGTCGCTTGGGAGCGTAATGACAACACTTTGCTATCGAACTAGTGATTTGCGGTCGTTCGACAAGAGCCTGTTTGGCCCGTTGTGTCAGTGCATTGCCAATATCAGCGCGGACGCGATTGTCGTCTACTCTGACAAATACAACATAGCGTTGAGCACATACGCACTGGCGGGCCGCAGTATGCGTAAGCATGAAGACGATGTCATTCGCCTCGTTTTGACGGAACTCAAAAAAATTCGTCAGTCTGCGGACTCTTCCAGCTTGTCTCATCTGCCCCTCGTGATCCCGTGGGGTTCTGACTCTGTGATCTTGGCTGCGCCATTTCCAACCGGGAATGATCGTGCCGATCCATTGGGCGATCTGAGCGACAGTTTCTCTCTGGTTGTTTTTCAAAAGCGGCACCTTCCGGGAAATGGTGAAGCAACGTCTCACGACTACGAAGTTTGGCGGCGTCATCTCGTGTTTCCAGTGCTGAGCCTAGTGTTCCTGATTTTGCGTCATCGCATTCGGCTGTTTGCGTCTTTCCCGCCGAAGGTATCGCGTCTCTACTGGGATACAGCGGGAGGACGAACCGCGACTCCCGGCAAGCCGGCATTCGAGCCTCCGTGGATAGGCCGGAAGAGTTCTGAGGCTGGATCCACATCCAAGCTCCTGAGGCAGAAATCCACTTCTCGACTGACGGCAACGCTGTCTTTCGATCTGCGAAAGTCCACCTTTTGTATGGAGAATACTCCCCCGGCGAAGTTCGCGCGGTGGATGGACGATTTTGTAGAGATTCTTCATCAGATTGCGCACCAGCATGGTGGCGTGTTTGATAAGTTCACCGGAGACGGAGCACTCGTGCATTTTTTAGCGGACGAGTGTCGTGAGGTTTATCAAAAGGATCCCATCGAATGTGCGGTCCGGTGTGCTGTCGATTTTATTCAGGCAACGCGAATCCACCTTCCCAGACTTCAGCAATTTCTCACACACGATTCACGACTTCTCGGTGGATCTGCCGGCATTGATTACGCCTCTGCGCATTGGGACATTGATAGCCGATTTCATCCGGTCACCGTCGGCAAGGGCGTTGTGAATGCTTGCCGACTCGGAGACGGAGCTCTCGCCGGGCGTATTCGGCTCACCAATCGCGTCTATCGACGTCTTCCAAGGTGGTTTCGGACTGCTTACGAATACGTCGCGGTTGACTTTTCGAGCAAGGAAGTGGTCAAGAACCAGGAAGTGACCTGTTGGGAATGGGAACCTCCGAAGTTTGGAATTCAAGGCGACGTTGAGGCCGTGAGACGGATCTGTGATCAAATCTATTCGCAGCGAAGACGATCCGACACACGCAAGTAGAGGATCGAAGTTGTCAGGGTTCGTTAGGGGGATGAAAAGTTGTCGCAACGGCGTTCAATTCACCTTGAACCAGCACATCAGGATTATTCGTCTGGCACACACAATCAGTCGGTGAGGTGAAGCATGAATGACTCTTCAGACGGTTCGTTTCGGGAGACGGTGGCGAGATGGATCTTTTTCCTCTCCATCGGTGGCATCGTGGTTCTGAGTGGTCTCGTGATTTGGATGAACCCCGACCAATCCATGACCGTCTTGAACATGCTGCTGCCCGTGTTCTCTGCATGGGTCGGGACCGTCATCGCTTTCTACTTCGGGCGCGATAATTTCGAGTCGGCGAACAAACAGGTGCGCGACATGTTCGAGCGTCTGAGCCCTGCCGAGCGTGCCGAGGCACTCATCACCACCATCATGCGAAAAGAAAAAGAAATCATCAATTTCGTGATCGAGGATGGAAAGACCGATGCGGACTACAAGCTTCAGCAACTCTACGGCAAGTTTAATTCTAAGGTGACTCGACTGCCGGTCGTGGACTCCAAGAAACGTCCCAAGTATTTGATCCACGACAGCCGAATTGCCAAGTATGTGGAGCAGGGCGGGAAGCTGGACGACAACCTCAAAACATTCATCGACGAGGAAAGCAAAAGGCAGCGGGAATACGGCGTCAACAAGGGATTCATCGTCATCTCAGAGGCATGCACGATCGCTTCCGCAAAGCAGAAGATCGAGGAGATTCCAGGCTGTCAGGATATCTTCGTGACAAAAGGCGGCAGTCCCGACGAGCCGCTGACGGGCTGGGTCTCAAACACGCGTCTGGCGAAGTCCCTCGAGGCGTAAGAACTTGTCCAAGATCAACTTCGCTGCCCTGTAGCCCGTGCCCTTGTGGCACGGAGGATTCTGCCTCGCGTACATCGAAATCAATCCTCCGACCCACGAGGGGTCGGGCTACAAAACACGGAATAGTTCTTGGACAAGTTCTAAGAGCGACTGGCAATTCAGAATTCAGAATTGGCCGATCGCGACGTGCGAACTCGGAACCAACTCCGCATCGGCCCATTGTGAAATGTGATGTGCCTGACCTCCGCGTTGTTGGGACAACACGGAAGACGCGGAGAAGTGAAAGGAATTTGCGATGCAGCCTTCGATCTACCTCGAAACGAGCGTCATTGGATGTTTGGCGATGCGACTGAGCGGCGTCTTGCGGATCGCAGCCAATCAGCAAACCACGCGCGACTGGTGGGACAATCATCGACAGCGATACGACCTGTTCGTGTCACGCTATGTGGTTGATGAATGCTCGGATGGCGACCCCGTCGCCGCTCAGGAGAGGCTCGTCTTTCTCGAAGGCATTCCATTATTGGAAGTCAGCGACGCGGCCGTGACGCTTGCAGAAGCCCTGCTCAAAAACGTGCCGTTGCCGCCCAAAGCGGCCATTGATGCTTATCACATTTCGGTGGCGGCAGTTCATGGCGTAGAATACCTGACGACTTGGAATTGCCGACACATTGCCAACCCGGCGCTACGAGCGCGAATTGAATTCGTCTGCCGTGAAATGGGCTACGAACCTCCCGTGATTTGCACACCGCAGGAACTGTTGGAGATCAACGATGCAACCTGATCCCGTTGTGGCCGAAATCCGCATCATCCGCGAACGCCTCGCCGCCAAATTCAATGACGACGTTGCCGCCATTGGGCGTGACGCGCAACAGCGCGACGCTGCCGGTGACCGAGTGGTCGTTCGCCGAGAACCTCGCCCCGCCGTGAAGCCAACCCACCTTCCCGCGAAAACCGCTTGAATCGTCCGGGGTCTGCCCTTTCAGAATTCAGAATTGGCCGAGCGTGCCGTGCGAACTCGGAACCAACTCCGCTTCGGCCCATTGTGAATTGTGAAGTGCCTGACCCCCGCGTTGTGGGACACAGACATCGCGGAAGTCACGGAGAAGACAGATTCAGTGCCGCGTGACGTGACACCGGTGGTTGGGTAGGATCGCTCAAGTATTCGCGCGATTTCAACGGCCTGTCCCGTGTCGGAGGCGTTGCCATGAGCCCAGCAACAATCGAAGACGAATTGGAAATGAATCGCACGGCCTATGAAGAGAACCGGACGCGAATTCGTCAGGCGGGCTGCGGCCATTATGCGGCGATCGCTGCCGGCAAACTGATCGCGCTCGTGGCGACTTTTGAAGATGCCGTTCAGGCGATCCAATCGCTGGACCCTCCGCCCGCGCACTATGCGGTCTTTCCCGCTGACGAAGAGCCAGCTTTTGAGATCATCGACGATTTCGGCGGAGAGGTTCATTGATGGCGACCGCAACGTGGCAATGCACCGCGAATGGTCGCTACTGGCTCGATGTGCTGGTTGGGAGTCTTCCGGTGCCATTGATGATCGACACGGGGGTGGTCGATCCAGAACAGCGGGTTGGCATCGAACTGGAACCGCAACTGTTCGACGTGTTGCAGCAAACTGGAAAGTTCTCTCAACGAGCATTGCGCGTTCGGAAGGACGCGGGAGGACAGTGCTTGCCGTTGATTTGCGCTGCGGTCGATGCGAGCTTGTCGACGCCTGGGGCAAATCAACCGCTGGGGCCATCCATCCGCATTCACGTTGCACGCGGAGTTGCGGGCGTCCCCAGTCGTGTGGGATTGGCGTTCTTCCACAAACTTCCAGAATGCCGAGTCGTCTGGGACTGCGCCGCGAAAACGTGGGCGATGTCAGTGAGCTGAGTTGAACTGAATCAGTTCCGACTTCAGTTCTATGTGTGTCATGTTCAGGGGCTGGCATTTCAGAATTCAGAATTGGCCGAGCGCGACGTGCGAACTTGGAACCAACTCAGCTTCGACGAACTGAGAATTACGAACTGCCTGAGCGACCGCGCTCTTCAAAACAGCAATGGCAATTGAGGAGCTGGAGCGAGCCGGTTCAAGCTGGAACTCAAATTGCCGACAGACTTGCTCCTGCGCTGTGCTGACGGACAAGATGCCGCCCCGTGAAATGCCCTAGTCATCGTTCAACGTCAAAATCCGAACTCTCACATGGCGGAGGCTTCCATGTCCCCAGCAGGTAAAGTTCTGCTCGCGATCGCTCTTCAGTGCGCGTTGCTGGCACCGTGTCCGAGTCTCGCCGCCGATGATCCGAACCCGGAGGCGACTCGCCAGTACGCTGTGGCTTACGGCTTCCAATCCAAGAAGCTCTTCGCCCAGGCGATGCCGCGCTGGACCGAATTCTTGAAGACGTTCCCGCAAGACACGCGCGTCCCGAACGCGCACTACCAACTCGGTGTCTGCCAGTTGAACGAGAAGAAGCTGCCGGAGGCGACGGCCACATTCAAGCTCATCCTGGCGACGTATCCGCAGTTCAAGCATCTCGACGGAGCACAATTCAATCTCGGCCTCACGCTGTTCCAAACGGCTCAAACTTCAAAGCTACCGAACGACTTCAAGGCTGCCGCCGCTGAGTTCGCCAACGTCCCAACCAAGTTCGCGGCGAGTCCGCTCGCGGCCGACGCGACGTACTATCAGGCCGAGAGCTTGTATCTCGCCGCCGATAAGCCGAACGCGATCGTCGCGTATCAGAAGGTGATTGCGACGTATCCCGCCGCGACGGTCCTGCCGGAAGCGTTCTACGGACTCGGCACCACGCAGGCCGACCTCGATCAGCATGTCGAAGCGGTCACGACGTTCACGAAGTTGCTGCAAAGCTTCCCGCAGAGTCCGCTCGTCCCAGAGGCCAAGCTGCGGCTGGGCACATCGCTCGTCGCGCAGAAGAGACACGCCGAAGCCGAGCCTCACTTCGTGCAAGCCGCGGCCGTCCCCAATTTTCCGTTGGCTGATGTCGCTACGTTGAAGCAGGGCCAAGCACTGTTCGATCAAAACAAATTCCCCGAAGCCGCTGCCGTGCTCGATACGGTTCCGACGAAGTTTCCCAAGAGCGAACAGATCGGCCCCGCCTTTACCGCCACCGGCAAAGCCCGTTTCAAAGCGGGACAATTCCCACAGGCTCAAACCGCGCTGGCCACGGTCGTCACTCAAAAGCTGCCGACCGCTCCCGAAGCCGCGTATTGGCTCGGACGCACGCTGATCGCGCTCAAGCAACCGGCCACTGTGGTCGCGACCGTCGATCCCGTCATCTCCGCGAACGCTCAGAGCGAATTCATCCCCGCGTTGCAGTTGGTCCGCATCGACTCGATCTACGAAATCCCCGAACGTCGCAAAGAGACGATTCCGCTCTACTCGCAGTTCGCGGCGACGTTTGCCGCGCACGAACTCGCGCCGGAAGCCAAATACCGAGCCGCACTCGCTGCGTTGCAGACCAGTGACTTCCCGAACGCGCAGGCCCAAGCAGAGCAATTCATCGCGACCGCTCCGTTCGCGAAGCACGCACTCGTCCCGGAAGTGGTCTTCGTCGCGGGCGAGGCGTATTTGCTCAATCAACCGGAAGCGAATCTCGCGAAGGCCGAGCCGCTCTTCCGTCGACTCGTCACCGAGTTCCCCACGAACCCACACGCTCCGCAAGCCCAAGTCCGCATCGGCCTCTGTTTGTACTCGGCGGGCGTCGCCGCCAATCAGCCGCCGAAGTTCGAGGAGTGCATCGCCTACCTCAACCCAATCGTCGCGACGTTGAAAGACCCCGCGCTGCTCGCTGAAGCGCGTTACCTCATCGGCCGAGCACACGGCGAAATGAAACGTCATCCCGATGCCGTCGTCGCCTTCCGAGCCGCTCTACAAGCCAAGCCCGATTGGGATCGCCTTGACGAAGTGCTGCTCGCGCTCGGCGTCAGCCTGCGAGCTGTCAACGACGCGCCGAACGCCACCGTCGAACTCACGAAGCTCAACCAAATCGCCGCCAGCAAGCTGCGCGACCGAGCGTTGTTCCATCTCGGCGAGATTGACCGCGGACTCAAGAAGCCCGACACCGCCGTTGCGTTCTACCAGCAAGTTGTCACCGGTTTCCCGATGAGCGACCTCGTCCCCGCCGCGATCTATGGCAGCGGAGCCGCACTCTTCGAGAAGCCCGACTACCCGAACGCCACCACGCATCTGACAAAACTCATCGCCGAGAAACCGCAAAGCGAACTCGTCCCCGCCGCGCTCTTCCTGCGAGGTCTTTGCCTGCATCGCCAAAAACAATTCGACCCCGCATTGAAAGACCTCACGCAATTCATCGCTACGAACAAGGCCGCCGAGAAAGATGCCCTCGACGCCAAGTTCGCGATGGCCCTTTGCCAAGCCGGGCTGAAACAGTTTGCGCCGGAGATCGTGACGCTCACGCAATTGCTCACCGCCAAGCCCGACTACCCTGACGCCGACAAGTGCCACTACGAAATTGCCTTCGCGAACCTCGAACTCAAGAAAGAGAAGGAAGCCGCCGACGCCTTCCGCTTGCTCGCAACGAAACTGCCCACCAGTCCGCTCGCCGCCGAGTCTTGGTTCCGAGTCGGCGAGTTCCACGAGACTCAAAAGCAACCGACGGAATCCATCGCAGCCTTCACGGCCGGCCTCACGTCCGCGAAGACGCCCGAACTGCGCGAGCGACTGCACTACAAACTCGGCTGGGTCCAGCACGACCAAAAACAATTCCCCGCCGCGCTGGCCACGTTTCAAAACCAAATCAAAGAGTTCCCGCAGGGGACTCTGCTCGGCGATGCCAACTTCCTCGCCGGTGAATGCCAATTCCGCCAGGACAAGTTTGCCGAAGCTCTGCCGTTTTACGCTGCCGTCATTACCGCCAAGAGCGAACGCTTCCACGCGAAAGCTCTCTACCGCAGCGGCACCTGCGCCACGCAACTCAAACAATGGCCACAAGCCCAACAACACTTCACGGTGCTGATCCAAGCCTTCCCACAATTCGAGCAACTCTACGAAGCTCGCTTTGGGCTCGGCTTCGCTCAACAAAACCAAAACCAAATCGACGCCGCGAAAGCCACCTACCTGCAAGTCACCAAGGAAACTCGCACGGAAACCGCCGCGAAGGCCCGCTTCATGATGGGCCAATGTGCTCTCGCCGCGAAGAACAACGCCGAGGCCACCGAACACTTCCTCGAAGCCGCCTTTGGCTACCCCTACGAAGAATGGCAATGCCAGAGCCACTTCGAGGCCGCGAAGTGTTTCATCGAACTGAAGGACACAGAGAAAGCCCGCGAGTCTCTCGAAACCGTCACCAAACGTTTCCCCAATCACGTCCGAGCCAAAGAAGCGACGACATTACTTGCGGGCTTGAAGTAACCCATTCGCACAAATCCGAGCCGCTTGGAACTGTCCAACTTGCGACGCGGTTCTTCGCAACTATACTCCGTCCCCTCTCGCGTCGGGCGGCGATCATCAGATTACCGACCGGCGCAAAACACCGGCGGAACTGGCAGACGCGCTCGGTGGGAGACTCAGTCGGACACAGAGATTCGCGGTCGTGGCGAAATTGGCAGACGCACTAGCTTGAGGTGCTAGCGCCCGCAAGGGCTTGGAGGTTCAAATCCTCTCGACCGCATTCAAGACAACCCAGCAGACTGATGGGGCCAGTGGGGCTTAACCCCGTGCAGGCTCGATTCCTGTCTTGCTCACTTTGATTGAGTCGTCGTGAAGGCACTGCCTCGCGGCGATTCGCAAACCCCGGAGAAATCCGGGGCTTTTTGTTGCCTCAACTTCAGGACGCGAGACCGTCTGCGGAACCTCGCGTGCCGTTGCGGACGAGTACCAGCAAGTCCAGGATGATGCTCCGCAAAGTCGAGAGTTGGTGCATGGCGTCTTCCAACCCCAAGGCTACCGAAGTTGCTCCCACTGTTTGTCCCAGCGTTGCGGCGAGATTGGGATTGCGGTTCGCAGTTCCTGTGCGAACTGCGACACGCGCAATTCCTCCAGCATCCAGTGGCAGGTTGCGAGTTCCGGTTCGTGGCGGCCGGCTTGCTTCACGCTGTTCAGTCGCGCGAGCAGCTTGCGCCAGCGCGGTTCGATGTCGGTCATCGCGCGTTGATCGCGAGCTTGCCCGGCGGCGGCGATTTTTTTGAGCCGGATCGCGATGCCTTGGAAGTAACGCGGAAATTGTTGCAACCAATCCCACGCGGTCGTTGTGAGAAATCCCGCCTCGGTCAGTCGCGCGAGCTGTTCTCGGCAATCGGCGACGGCGGTCTGAGCGAATGGCAGCCGGCAGCCTGAGATCGCTTGACGTGCTTCGGTGTATGCAGCGATCAGCGGGCCGATGAGCTGCATCACCTCTTGGGTGGCAGCCGGAATTTGCGCCTTCGCCGCGCGGGCTCGGTCGTGAAATTGCGACTTCGTTGTAGGACGGACAATCCTGTCCGTCCTCACGTTCGCCGATTCGGGACGGACAGGATTGTCTGTCCGACTTCCGAAGAACGCCCGCTCGGCGATCAGCTCGATCAGTAACTGTGACAACCGGCCTTTGTCCGGCAGAGTTGCCGTCAGCATTTGCCATTTGCCAAGCTCGGGCAGGTGCTGCACCTGCTTCTTAAGCTCTTTCGAGGCCGCGATGACAAACAGCCGCCGCAAGCCGAGCCGCGTGTCGAACGCCGCACGTTCCGCGGAATCAGCCAAGCGCAACGAGACGCTCTCACCACGATCGACCAATGACGGATGGCCCTTCAACTTCAGGCCGCCATGTTCGAGATCAACAGTCGGCGGCAGCACATCGAAGTCCCAGTCAGTCAACCCATCGCGGTTCCACTGCGAGTGGTCGATCGCCGAGAAACTGGCTGACGCCTTCGCGCCCAGTTGCGTTCGCAGTTGATTGAGGTCGCGGCTGACTCCCAACGTTTTGCCGTCCGCGCCGAGCAGCTTGACGCTGATCCGCAGATGCGGCGGCAAGCCGTCCTCGCGAATTTCGCTGGGATCAATCCGCTGGCCGCTCAACTTCGTGAGCACCGCTGCGACCGCCGCGTTGACGTCTCCCTCGCCGAACTTGATCTGCTTAAGCACCGCCTTGGCCGTCTCCGGGACAGGGACGAACAACCGCCGTCGCTCCTTCGGCAGCGACTTGATGAGCGCGATGACTTTCTCTTCGAGCAACCCCGGCACGAGCCAGCCGAGACGCAGCGGATCGAGTTGATTGAGTCCCTCCTGCGGTACGGTGATGGTGATTCCGTCATCCGCCTCGCCCGGATCGAGCTTGTAGGCGAGCGGGACTTGAATGTGTTTGAGCTTCAACGTCTCCGGGAAGTCCTCGGCCGACGCGGTGGCACGCTCCGGGTTCAGCAAGTCTTCGCGTGACAAGAACAGGCGAGCGGGGGACGTCAGCCCCCCGGTGCTTTCTTTGAGCGGAATGGCGCTAGCCACCGGTGGCACGGAGTGTCTTGATGTCGATGTCCCAGACGAAACACCGGCGGCTAGCGCCGTGCCGCTCGCACCGGGGGGCTGACGCCCCCCGCTCGCCTGTTTTGTTGGTTGTGATTGTTGGCACCACTTCAACAAACTCGGCCCATCGACGACGTCTTGCGGAATGCGTTGCTCGTAGAACTCCAGTAGCGCCTCTTCACCTTTCAGGAAATCCGCGCGGCGCGACTTCACTCGCAATGCTTCGAGTTCGTCGATCAGCTTCGAGTTGTGAACGAAGAACGGAGCGGTGCAGTCGAAGTCCCGTTCGACCAAACCGTGCTGAATCAGCAACCTCCGCGCGGTGGCCGCATCAATCCGTCCCAACCGCACTTTGCGGCGCGGCACGATCGTCAGTCCGAACAACGACACACGCTCGAACGCCATCGCCGAGCCTGCCGAGCGGTCCCAATGCGGCTCGCTGTGCGTCCGCGTGACGAGATGCTCGGCGAGCGATTCGATCCAGGCTGGGTCGATTCGCGCGACCGTTCGCAGATACCGCTTGCTGGTCTCGATCAACTCCGCCGCGACGATCCATTTTGGTTTCGAGCCCATCGTCCCCGATCCCGGCCACACAACTCCCTTCATTCCGCCGGCCGCTGTGTACTCGGTCGATTCGCTCTCGCGATTCGCGATGCTCGCGAGGAACCCCGTCAGCAACGCACGATGAATCGCAACGACAGCTTCGTTCCGGGAGGGCGAGGCTCCCGCCGAGCCGCGATGGGCGAGAGGACGTGAATCTCGGACCCGCTCGGCGGGAGCCTCGCCCTCCCATCGCCTTGGTCCTGATTTCAATCCGTTCTCTTGCGCAATCTCGACCAACTGCCGATGCACGTCGGCCCATTCGCGCAGCCGGTTGAAGTTCAGAAAGTTCTGCAAGCATGCCTTTCGCACCTGACTCTTCGAAAGCGTGTCCTTCAAGTGATGGAAGAAATCCCACAGCTTTAAGAGGCTGAGGAAGTCCGAGTCGGGATGTTGAAACGGCCTGTGCTTCTCATCCGCCGCCTGCTGTTTGTCGAGCGGCCGTTCGCGCGGGTCTTGAGCCTCCAGCGCGGCGGCGATGATGAGGATGTCGTGCAGGCAAGCTTCGTCGTGCCCCGCGACGATCAATCGAGCGATGCGCGGATCGACCGGCAAACGCGCCAGCTTGCGGCCGAGTTCCGTGAGTTCGTTTCGTTCGTTGACCGCTCCCAGTTCAAACAGTGTTTTGTAGCCGTCGCGAATCGCCGTCGGCTTCGGCGGTTCGAGGAACGGGAAATCCTCGATCGCTCCGAGGTTGAGCGACTGCGTTTGCAGAATCACCGACGCGAGATTCGTGCGCAGAATCTCCGGCGGAGTGAATCGCTCGCGCGTGTTGTAGTCCGCTTCATCGAACAGCCGGATGCAGATTCCCGGCCCGATGCGTCCGCAGCGACCTTTGCGTTGATCGGCCGACGCCTGCGAGATCGGTTCGATGGGCAGCCGCTGCATCTTGCTGCGCGCCGAGTACCGGCTGATGCGTGCCGTGCCGGTGTCGATCACCGCTCGAATGCCGGGGACCGTCAGCGAGGATTCAGCGACGTTCGTGGCGATGACAATGCGTCGCTGACCGGCTCTCGGTTCAAAGACTCGCTGCTGTTCGGCGAGCGTCAGCCGAGCGTAGAGCGGCAGGATCTCGACATCGGCTTTCGTCCCTTTGCGTCCGCCCGTGATGTGAAACCGCGCTCGGAGCAACTTCGCCGTTTCGTGAATGTCCCACTCCGTCGGCTGAAAGATCAGGATGTCCCACAAGCCCTCGGCGACGAGTTCATCGACCGCGTCGAGGATCGCCTGCTGCGGGTCGATGTCACCCACGTCTTGGCGAGCGGGGCGCGTCAGCCCCCCGGTGCTTACTTTGAGCGGCAAGGCGCTAGCCGCCGGTGATTCGGGATCGACGTTTTCTGGCGAATTACCGGCGGCTAGCGCTGTGCCGCTCATAACCGGGGGGCTGACGCTCCCCGCTCGCCTGTTATCGTTGAGCGAACGCCAGCGGGTTTCGACCGGAAACATCCGCCCGGAGACTTCGAGAATCGGAGCCGGATGACTCGGCGAACCGAAATGTTCCGCGAACCGCGCCGCGTCGATCGTCGCCGAGGTGATGATGACCTTCAGGTCCGGCCGCTTCGGCAGCAGACGCTTCAGATAGCCGAGCATGAAGTCGATGTTCAAACTTCGCTCGTGAGCTTCATCAATGATGAGCGTGTCGTACTGGTCGAGGAACCGGTCGCTGCGCGTCTCGGCCAGCAGCACGCCATCGGTCATCAGTTTGATAAGCGTGTTGGGCTGTGTCGTGTCGGTGAAACGGATCTTGAAACCGACCGTGCTGCCCAGCGTCGTCTTCAATTCGTCAGCCACGCGAGCGGCAATCGTCCGCGCGGCGACGCGACGCGGTTGCGTGTGGCCGATCAAGCCGGAGACGCCGCGGCCTAACGACAAGCAGAGCTTCGGTAACTGCGTCGACTTTCCCGACCCGGTCTCGCCGCACACGATGACGACGGGATGATCGCGGATGGCCGCTTCGATCTCGACACGTTTGGACAAGATCGGCAGCTCAGCATCGAACGCGATCTTCGGGACGCAGGCGAGCCGGCGTTCGCGTCGCTCCGCCGAACGACGGAACTCGTCTTCAAACTTGGCAAGCAGTTTGTCGAACGGACGCTGTGCCTGTTTGGCCGCGATCAACTCACGGAGCATCCGTCGCAGCCGCTGCCGGTCGCTCTGCATGGTCTCGGCGAGACGGCGGTCCCAGTCGGAAAATGACATCGACGTTTCGAGCTTATGGGTGCGAGTCGAGCGAGAGGAAGAGGCTCACGCGTCATTCTTCCTGACCGCCGTCATGGGCTTCGGAGTCGGTCAGCAGACGGACATCGCTGTGGGAAGGTTTTTGGGCGACGGGGGCGACATCGTCGCTACTGCTGTCTGAAAGCCGTTTGTCAGGCCGGACATCATCGTCGCTATCGTCGAGCCGTTCCTCGTCAACCTGACGAGGCGGCATGGCGATCATGACTTCCGTTCCAGCGTCATGTTCCACCATATCGGGATCGTCTGGGCCGAGATGGACTTTGTACTTGGCATTGGCGAAGGCCAGTTCATCGCCAGGGAGCAACGCGCCGCGAGTGACTCGTTGCCCGTTGACCTTCGTGCCGTTCGTGCTGCCCAAGTCACGAATGAAGAGCAGCCCGTCCGTCTTCACGATGATGCAGTGCA
Source organism: Planctomyces sp. SH-PL62 (assembly GCA_945905295.1). Taxonomy (GTDB): domain Bacteria; phylum Planctomycetota; class Planctomycetia; order Planctomycetales; family Planctomycetaceae; genus SXKJ01. Next base: position 30,396 of record CAMDPX010000031.1, read on the forward strand.
ACTTCGAGATGCTGCTGCGATCGATATAGATGTCGCAGACGCCGCGCTTGCGGCCCACGATCGTCACGTCCTTTTTGAGACGGATCGATCGCTCGCCATCGGTGGAGATCAGCTTGGCTTCCATAGTTGTGCCTCAAAGCATCGAATGTCATGCCATAGTTGGATTCGTCATAAGGATACCCTGCCGAGTCGGTATTAAGGGGAACTGATTTCTGAAAAATTGGAATGCGTGGCCGAAGTCCAGCGGTCAGTCCGAAATTGTCGATCCGTGAAAGCTTGAGGCCCAAACGGGAAGCTCACGGGACAAGTTCCGCAACGGGAATTGTCCGTGCAGTTTCTCCCGGAATGTGCAACGTGAGGGATTCCGAGCGTGAGAAGCTCTGCTCGCTGGCATAGTCGGCATCTCGCCCAGTTCCAATCGGGTCTCGAAAAACTTCGATCAGGGAATCGATCAGGTTGATGATCCAATACTCGCGGATTCCCGCGCGGGCATAGAGATGCCGCTTTTCGCGATCCGTGGCGAGCGACGTGTCGGCCACTTCAATGACCAGCGCAGCATCAGCTCCGTTCGGATGCCGATCCGCGTAGTCCAGGATGCTCCCGCGCACAATCGCGAGATCCGGTTCCGGCACGCTGTCGGCCGTCTCCAGCGAGCATTGATTGCGGCAATGCCAACCGGCAGGCAACTCGCGTTGCAGGATTGATTGTGTCCAAGAGACGCGGCCGTCGTGCGGCGGGTTCTTGGGCATCTTTTCGACAATCCACCCTTCCAGCAGTTCGAAGTTGTCGTCTTCCGCGAATCGACCAGCCTCCGTCCACCGGCGATACTCGCCCACCGAAAACCAACGCAACGGCCACGCCGGTCGCTCGGTCTTCGTCGGTGTTGGTGACAAAAGTGTGGACATTGTGAAGCCCTGCTCATCTGCGAAATCGGATGCCGTTTGCGTGTCATCGACTTGGTCGCTCCGACACTGTTCCACGGCACCGGCTGACTGTCAAGCAGCGGAGGGGGGTTGCTTGAGAAGGCCGGTGGCGGTCGCTAATTTCCCCCGCTTGCTGCGCCACGGCTGGCCTCGGTTGGGCAACGTTCGCCCCCACTTTGTGGTTGATTGACTTGGGCAGATCGTGTTTTGAGACGGCGGTGCGGCGCTTACTTCAAGGGAAAAATTTCATGTCTGGGAACAAGCACGTTTATTTCTTCGGCGGCAAAAGTGCGGATGGTGACGGCAAGATGAAAACGCTCCTCGGCGGTAAGGGAGCCAACCTCGCCGAGATGTGTCTGATTGGCATCCCGGTTCCGCCAGGATTCACGATCACGACGGAAGTCTGTGCCGCTTACTACGACCAGGGGAAGAAAATCCCGGAAGCAGCGATCCCGGAGATCGACGCGGCACTCGCCAAGACCGAAGCCATTGCCGGGAAGAAGTTCGGCGATCCGGCTGACCCGCTGCTGGTTTCCGTTCGCTCCGGTGCGGCGCTCTCGATGCCCGGCATGATGAACACGATTCTCAACCTCGGCCTGACCGATGCCAGCGTTGAAGGGCTGACGAAGAAGACTGGCAACGAGCGGTTCGCTTACGACAGCTACCGCCGCGTCATCGACATGTTCGGCTCGACCGCGATGGGGGTCGAGCACGAAGAGTTCGAGCACGAAATCTCGAAGCTCAAGGCCGAGAAGAACGTGAAGCTCGACACCGACCTGACCGTCGACGATCTCAAAGAGCTCGTGAAGCGCTACAAGGCGGTTTACAAGAAGCACGTCGGCGATGACTTCCCGCAAGAGCCGAAGAAGCAACTGATGCTCGCCATCAACGCGGTGTTCAACTCGTGGATGGGGAACAAGGCTCAAGAGTACCGCCGCATCGAACGCATCAGCGGCCTGCGCGGCACGGCCGTGAATGTGCAGGCGATGGTGTTCGGCAACATGGGCGACACGTCGGGAACCGGCGTCGCGTTCACACGCGACCCGAACACCGGCGAAGATCTGTTCTACGGCGACTACCTCGTCAATGCGCAGGGCGAAGACGTCGTCGCCGGCATCCGCACGCCGGAACCGATCGCGGAACTCTCCAAGTACAACGCCAAGGTTTACGAACAACTCTGTGGCATCCGAGCGAGCCTCGAAAAGCACTACAAGGAAATGCAGGACATCGAGTTCACGGTCCAAGAGGGAACGCTCTACATGCTGCAAACTCGCAGCGGCAAGCGAACCGGCACCGCCGCCGTCCGCATCGCCGTCGAGATGCTGAAGGAAGGGCTGATCGACGAAGTGACCGCGCTCAAGCGAGTGAATCCAGAATCGCTGAATCACTTGTTGCAGCCGCAGCTCGACCCGAAGTCGAAGGTCAAGCCGGTCGCGCAAGGAATCGCGGCCAGTCCGGGAGCGGCCAGCGGCATGATCGTTCTCTCGGCCGAAGCGGCCGTCGCACACGCGATCAAATTCCCGAACGATCCAATCATGCTCGTCCGCAAAGAGACCAGCCCGGAAGACGTTGCGGGAATGCACCTCGCCAAAGGCATCCTGACCAGCACCGGCGGCAAGGCGAGCCACGCGGCCGTCGTCGCTCGTGGCTGGGGCAAGCCCTGCGTCGTCGGTTGCGAAGCGGTCAAGATCGACGAGAAGTCGCAGACCGTCAACATCGCGGGCAACACGCTCAAGGCCGGCGACTTCGTGACGATCAACGGCACGACCGGCGACGTAATGATCGGCAAAGTCGAGACGATTCCGCCGACAATGACCGGCGACTTCGCGACGCTGATGACCCTGGCCGACAAGTTCCGCACGCTCAAGATTCGGACTAACGCCGACAGCCCGGCCGACTCACTGAAGGCGCTCGAGTTCGGAGCCGAAGGGATCGGCCTCTGCCGCACCGAGCACATGTTCTTCGGTGACGACCGCATCACCGCCGTGCGAGAGATGATCCTGGCCACCACGGTCGAAGACCGCCAAAAGGCGCTCGCGAAAATTGAACCGTTTCAGAAAGCGGACTTCGTCGGCATCTTCGAAGCAATGGCCGGACTGCCGGTCACGATCCGCCTGCTCGACCCGCCGCTCCACGAATTCTTGCCGCAGAAGGACAACCTCCCCGGTGCGGAAGCGGTCGCCAAGCAGATTGGCGTCAGCGTCGAGAAGATCTTCGAGCGAGTCGATGAGCTGCACGAGATGAACCCCATGATGGGTTTCCGAGGCTGCCGTCTGCCGATCGTCTTCCCCGAAATCGGCGACATGCAGGTCCGCGCGATCATCGAGGCCGCGATTGAAGTCCAGAAGAAGGGCAAGACGGTCCTGCCAGAAATCATGATCCCGCTCGTCGGCGTCGTCGAAGAATTGATCCTGCTGAAGAAGCGAGCGATCGCCGTCGCCGAAGACTGCATGAAGAAAGCCGGAGTCAAAGTCGAGTACCTCATCGGCACGATGATCGAGCTCCCACGAGCCGCGTTGACCGCCGACAAGATCGCCGAGGAAGCCGAGTTCTTCAGCTTCGGCACCAACGACCTGACCCAAATGACGTTCGGCTTCAGCCGCGACGACATCAAGGGTTTCATGCCAACGTACCTGAAGGACAAGATCCTGCCGGTCGACCCGTTCCAGTCGATCGACGTCAACGGCGTCGGCCAGTTGATCGAGATCGGCGTGACAAAAGGTCGTGCGGCTCGAAAAGCGAAGCACAACCAGCACCTCAAAGTCGGCATCTGCGGCGAACACGGCGGCGACCCCGACAGCGTCAAGTTCTGCCACAACGCCGGCCTCGACTATGTGAGCTGCTCTCCGTTCCGAGTGCCGATTGCCCGCTTGGCCGCGGCTCAAGCGGCATTGGAAAAGAAGTAGCCTTGTAGGGTGGGTCGAGTCATCGAGACCCACCACTCAAACCAAAACCACGAACGCCCAGCCCTTCAAACGGCTGGGCGTTTTTCGTTGGTAAAGAACGTGAAATCAAACAGAAGAAAGAGGCCAAAGCTGGGAACACTAATCTTCGCTAATCGACACTAATCGGATTCAGAATTTGTTTTTTGACTGGCCCGAATTAGCGTTAATTAGTGTCGATTAGTGTTCCCACCCTTTCCGTTTTCTTTCCTGGAGACCAAAGCATGTTCAAAGAAGAAGGCTACAAGTTCATGGGAGCGGCGTTTGAGGTTTACAACCAGCTTGGCTATGGCATGGCGGAGGAGGTCTATCAGCAGTGCCTCGAAATCGAGTTGCGGTTGCGCGGCATCCCGTTTCGATCCAAGCACGAACTTCGCTTGATCTACAAAGAGCATCCAATCGAAACCGTCTACAAGCCGGACCTGTTCGTCTTCGAAGGAATCGTTGTCGAGCTGAAAGCGGTCACCGAGCTGACCTCAGACCACGAAGCCCAACTCTTCAACTACATGCGCATCGCTCGGCAGCCGGTTGGCTACCTGATCAACTTTGGCCGCAAAGGAGAGTTGGAATGGAAGCGCTTCATTCTGTCCGACCTGCATCCGACTCCGGCGCAAGCATGAGGTTTGGAACGCTAATCTCCACTAATCGCCGCTAATCAGGCCGGGCAACACGGAGTTTCCGATCTGTTCCCATCAGCGAAGATCAGCGTCGATTAGTGTTCCTCGCAACCGATTGACACTCCATTTCCAACCTTTTGCCACAGGCTGTGGCAAAACTGCCGACTTCGGCAAAAGTGCCACAGCCTGCGGCACAAATTCCGCCACGCCACCGACTCCCCGACCATCGGCTTGATCCTCTGCCAAGACCGCAACCACGTCGTCGTCGAATACGCTCTGTGAGGTATGGACAAGCCGATCGGCATCTCGGAATACGAACTCACCCGCACGTTGCCTCGCGAACTGCAATCAAGCCTCCCCACGATTGAGGCCATCGAAGCGGAACTGACGGAAACGCCGCAAGAGAAGCCATCGCTTAAACGGCTCACGACAAAGAAGACAACGAAGAAGAGCGGCACGAAATGAAGTGCTTCGACTGAACTCGTTCGGCGACCTGATCAACTTCGGCCGCAAAGTCGAGTTGGAATGGAAACGCTACATCCTGTCCGACCTGCATTCGACGCCGCCGCAAAAGTCACGGGAACGAACACTAATCTCCGCTAATCGACGCTGATGAAGACAGGTGACGCAGTCGCAGCCATTGTTCGGATCAGCGCCGAGTTGGCAGTTCTCGCAAACGGATCAAACGAGTCCGTGACTTCAACGGAGTCATGCGGAGTCAAGCCGCACGCGCTCGTGCCGAACTGTCGGTGAGATCAAACAGTAATTCGATTTCTTGAGGCGTGAGATATCGAAATCCCTGTGGTGGATGAAACCCCGGCCAAAGATTGCGTAGGGACCACAGCGAAATTGGTGACTGAAATGGTCGTACTTGGCCGACCCAAATCCCAATTCCCGTTTCGAGCCCATCGAAGTATGAATTGAATTGTTCTCGCGTCACTGCGGCAGTTGCGCGAGTGCGACGCCAAAGTGGCTCCAGTCGAGTTTCTGTGACATTCTCGACCGTGAAGGTGCCGATGACTGCCGCAGTGGGAATTGTCGAATACACCAATACCTCATCACCTTTCGCAATTCGCGGCGCACGGCGACGCAACTCCACTTTCTTTGTGCCAGCGAAGATCGCATCAGCGAAGCGCGGGTGAATTGAGAGCAAGAGCATAAATCTCCTCGAACGCTTGAGAGGTGATTGAAATGGGAGATTCAAGATTTGTGTTGATCCCGTTTCGCCTGAGCACTTCTTGAAACGTGTCCCAAGGAACCGGATGAATTAGTTCGGTGTCGTGGAATCTGATTGCCATGATGTCGGTATCGAGGCTGTGCTTTGCAGTCTCGAAGACGTCCGACCATTCGTAGACCCCAAGGCGTTTGAATCGCCGAAACAATGTTTTGGGTTTGTCGACGACGACTTCAGCAATTCTGGAACATGCGCGAATTGCCTTTCGGCCTTCAAGGTTTCCTTTGTCACTGACGTACCAGAGAATTCGTCCTGGGGCTTTCACAATTTGCGACCGCGCAGAGCGATAGTAGGCTGATTCCGGATTGAGGGCGAGGTCAATGTTTGCCCCCCACAACGTCTGTCGAGCCAAGTGTTCGTCGAACAAGTCCTGCGCGAATTCAGGTCGGATTGGCACAATGAAATTGGATTGCTGCGAACCACCAACCTTGACCGGCCAGAGAACGTGCTCGATTTCTGACTCGTCCTGCGGCGTCAATGCCAACCTCAGGCTGGAGGCAAGTTGACCGACTGTGGGTTCACTCAGCCCACATTGTTCAACTCGATTGGCTAACTCGTTTGGCGAATGAATCCCCGTGAAGGCCAGCTTGAACCAGCCTTCCTCTCCGGCAAGAAAACCGAGGTCGGAACACGCAGACGATTGGACGTCGTTGAGTTTCGGCTCCGTCACGACGATGCCCGCTTTACCTCGGCGGATCACGTTCTGAATCAATCCGGTAAGAATTGTCCGTGAGAGTGTTCCAGCAAGACGATGGGAACAAACTCGAAACATCGGTAAACGATCAAATGACTCGCGAGTATCGACCACATAAACCGCCAATGTTTTGTCGCCCTGGTCAGTGACCTGTTCGCAATCAAAACGGTGTGGGTCAGCCTGAAAGGAATGAAGCAACGTCTCCAACTCGCGCTTTGTTTCATTCGGACAACGAATCGCATCTAACACATCGTCGTTGGTCGTTCCGACGCGTTGACGCGAGATTTGTCTCGTCCCTGCGACCAATGCTCGCTGGTATTCTTCTTCTCGTACCAATTCGTCAATGCGTGCGATCAATTCGGCTGGGCGCACGATCGAAAGCCCACAAGCGGTGTAGACCTCTTCGGCACGATCCAGCAGTGGGCCGTCGCGCGAAACAAAAACCGTGACATCAGCCGCGACTGCGTGAATCAATTGGCGAACATCGGATTCATCACGAGCCGACTTTGTGTTTGGAAACAGCGGCTTGATCAAATTCTCGGCTCGCTGATATTCCGTCGGATGAGCAGCGAGACGTGGAAACTCGTTGGAATCCGAAAAACGCTTCAACCGCAATGCTTCGTCGGCTTGACGATGAAAGTCAACGAGCACTTCTTCCGTGACGCATAGGCGAATTTCATCTTGCAGCCAATCCGCGCGCAGACCGAGCGACTCGTCATTTCGTCGATCAACGATGTCAATCAAGACGTTTGTGTCAATGACAACGTCGATGGCCGTCGTTGATGCCTTATGCGAGAACAAAGACGGCTTTCCATAGTCCATCCACCACACCGTCAGCTTGCTGCCACTAACCGCGCGACCTACACACTCTCTTGCAGGGAAAAAACCGAGTTTCGGCCAAAGATTCGAGACGTCGAAGTCCCTGCGACATTTCAATTCAATTCCGCTTAAGTGGCTTGTGATCTTCACCAACTCGTTGACCAGAAGCCTGGCGATTCCTCTGCCGCGCGCCGCCGCCGCTGCGCAGAGGTGAGTTATCTTTGCTTTGCCCTTGGCACTCCGGAACAAGAGATATCCAAGAAGTTGATCCGTTTCGACGACACCTAGCACATGTCCGAGCCCTGCGTGTTCGTCAAAGGCTCCGTCCGGCATCATGCCAAGAGTGTCGCTATTGACCCTCCAGAGTTTTTTGACTTCAGCTAGGTAGGGGGACGACGGATCGACTCGAACGATTTCCATGATGGAATTGGCTCCGTTGTTTCCGAGAACGGCTGATCCTCGGAGTCTACACAACTCTTGATTGACCGGAGAGCTTCGGTCAGCACTTATCGGAAGCGGCCAAGATGATGGACAAGCACAGATTTGCGATCTCGCCATCCTCCATCAAAGCTTGGTGTCGAAAGTCGGAGCCTAGTTGTGACTGCGGCTGGCCGAGTTTTTGCGAGTCAGTATCGATTGACACAATCAAAACAGTTGCCGCTGCTGGGGCTGTTTCTGGGACTGCAATTCTGCGGGCAGTTTCGGAAGCGGCGACAGAGTGGGGACGAGTTCGCTTAGTCGGCGATGGAATCGTTGAGCGAACTCCGCGGCGAAGAAGTTGTTTGGGGTGTGCGTGAAGACGAAGGGGGACAGGCCGGCTTGGAGCCACTCGGCGACGAGGGGAGTCCAGTCGTCGATCCAGGGTTGGATGAGGTCCAGGTTGTCGCGGCCGATGAAGCGGAGTAGTGGGTGGCGGCCGGTCACGGTGCGGCGGAACGGGGATTGAGGCTTGCGGCGTTGGGCTTCTGTTTCGGCGTCGGTGGTGGGTGGGGCGGAGAACAAGGCTCGGCTGTCGAAGAGGACTCGGTCGATGTGCAGGCGGCTCAAGAGTTCGTCGAGTGCGCGTTCGGTGGGGCCGTTGTCGAAGTAGTCGCGATGACGGACCTCGACGGCGAAGGGCAGTTCGCGCGGGAGGGCTTCGAGATACCGAGCGAGCGGCTCGAATTGGCGGCGATCGAATGTCGGGCCGAGTTGCAGAAACGAGGGGCCGAGTCGGTGGGACTCGTTCAGGATCGACAGCAGTTCGAGGAATGTGGCAGTCTCGGCTTCGGCGGCGATGAGTTGTTTGTCGTGGCTGATCGTGCGTGGGAACTTGAGGCAGAATCGAAAGCCGTCAGCGGTCTCGTTCGCCCAGCGACGCACGGTGTCTCGGCTGGGGATCGCGTAGAACGTGCTGTTTCCCTCGACCGTGTTAAAGACGGTGCTGTACTGCTTCAAAAAGTCGCGAGGCTTGGCATCCGGCGTGAAGAACGGGCCAACCCATGCGGGGCAGGCCCAAACCGGGCATCCCAGAAACAACGTCGGGTTGGCAGTCTGCTCGGCATCGAGTGCGGTGTCGTGGCTCATCGAATGAGTGTTGCGAATGACGAGAAGCGGCGGAACTCACTCCATCGGAAATCGTTTTGAGCGGCGGTATCTTCCGCGAAGGACCGAAGGGCTGTGACCACCACGACGAGCGGTCGAGAGATGACACCATGAGCGACCAGAACCAATTCCTGCTCTACACCGCGCCCGGCGGGGTCGTGAAGGTGGACGTGTTCTTGAAGGACGAAACAGTCTGGCTGACGCAGAAGGGGCTGGCGGAGCTGTTCGGAGTACAGGTGCCGGGCATCAACAAGCACCTGAAGAACATCTTTGAGTCGGGGGAACTGGCTCGTGAGGCAACTGTTTCCAAAATGGAAATAGTTCGCGCCGAGGGTGATCGCGACGTCGCCCGCGAGGTCGAGTTCTACAACCTCGACGCCATCATTGCCGTCGGCTACCGAGTCAACAGCTACCAGGCCACGCAGTTCCGCATCTGGGCCACGAAGACGCTGCGGGAGTTCATCATCAAAGGCTTCGTGCTGGATGACGAGCGGCTGAAGCAGGGGAAACAGGTCTTCGGCAAGGATTACTTTGACGAACTGCTGGAACGCATCCGGGAGATTCGGGCGAGTGAGCGGCGGTTCTATCAGAAGATCACGGACATCTACGCGCTGTCGGTGGATTACAACGCGGATGCGCCCGTGACCAAAGAGTTCTTTGCCACAGTGCAGAACAAACTGCATTGGGCGATCACCGGCCAGACGGCGGCGGAGTTGATCTATGCCTCCGCCGATGCCACGAAAATCTACATGGGCCTGACGACATGGAAGCGTGCGCCGAATGGAAAAATTCTGAAGTCCGACGTGTCGGTCGCGAAGAACTACCTGAGCGAGGCGCATGTGAAGGAGCTGAACCGGATCGTCTCCGCCTACCTCGATCTGGCGGAGAACCGGGCCGAGCGGGGCATCCTGATGAAGATGGCCGATTTGGTCACGTTCCTGCACAACTTTCTGGAGCTGTCGAACTATCCGATCCTTCAAGACAAGGGGATGGTGAGCGCGCTGGAAGCGAAGCTCAAAGCGGAAGGGGAATTCGAGGTCTATCGTCAGCGTCAGGATGTGGAATACGTCTCCGACTTCGACCGCGAGATCAAGCGGTTGGAAGGAACGCTTCCAGACGCGCCGAGGACACACCGCGATCAAGATGAAACAAACGGACGTTGAACAGCAAGACGAGGAATGATTTTCATGGATAGCATGGCGACAGAGTTGCTTCAGGTTCTCAACGGGTTGGGAGATTCGGCGGCGTTTTGCGCGACGGGGACCGTTGGGGCTGTGCTGCCGGGGTTGGAAGTAATTGGGGTTGGTGATGTCGGAGTGCCGGTGTCGGCGGGGGATGCGAAGCGGCTCATCAAGGCGGCGGCACAGGCTCCGTATGGGCGCGGGGAGGAGACAGTCGTTGATCCCAAGGTGCGGCGAGTTTGGCAGCTTGAACCGTCGCAGTTCGCGTTGCGGAATGCGGAGTGGAAATCGTGTCTCGCGCTGATCGTGGAAGATGTGCGGCGCGAGTTTGGGATCGCTCAGAAGGTCGAGGCTCAGCTTTACAAGTTGCTCGTCTATGAGAAGGGAAGTTTCTTCGCGCCCCATCGAGACACTGAAAAGGCGGAGCGGATGTTTGCGACGCTGGTGGTTTGCTTGCCGTCGAAGCATGAAGGTGGGACGTTGATCGTCTCGCATGACGGGAAGACTCGGCGGATTGATTTCGGCGGCGAGGCGTCTCGATTTCAGATGCAGTACGCGGCGTTCTATGCCGACTGTCAGCACGAGATCACGCCGGTGGTCAGCGGGTATCGAGTCTGTCTCGTTTACAACTTGGCGATTGCCAAGTCGAAACAGCAGCCCTCCGCGCCAGTCAGCGGCGGGGCAGTGGATTTGGCGGCGACGGCGCTGACGAACATCTTTGCAGACACGTCTCGCGACAAGATCGCGATTCCGCTCAAGCATCAATACACAGAAGCGGGGTTGGGTGACGTCGAAGCCTTGACCGAGTCCAACAACAGCAGCGACCACGACTTCGATGACGACTTCGATGACGACGATGACTGGGACGACGACGAGGACCGTCTGGATGACGAGTCGGATGTCGAATCGAAACCGGCTGCGAAGCACACGCCCGCCGCGAAAGAAAAGGGAGGCACAGGCGAGCCGCCTGTGCTACGGCTGAAAGGGGGCGATCAGGCTCGGATGGATGTGTTGGCGCGAGCGGCCGAGAAGATCGGCTGCCGAGCGTATGTGGCCTTGCTAACGCACTGGCAATCGGGATCAGTCGACTATAGCTCGTTCGATGACGAGTACTCTGGGTGGGGGTCGCGTCGCGGTCGACACACGCCCGATGATTCAAGTGCCGAGTTTGAACAGGTCGACGACGAGTCAATGGAACTAAGCCATTGGTTCGACGCAGCGGGACTCACGGTGCCGTTTCAGTCGTTGAACCTTGAAGACGCTGAGGTCGTCAGCGATGTCGCGGCGAAGGATCGGCCTTATCGGCAAGAGATCCACGAAGCGACTGGCAATGCCGGTGCCTCGATGGAGCGCTGGTATCACCAAGCGGTCGTCGTGATCTGGCCGCAGGACCGGTACTTCGGCATCCTTGCTGGAGCGGGGCCGGTCAACGCCGTGCCTGCGTTGGAAGATTTGGTCAGCCGTACGAAGCAGCCGACTCATGACAAGGAATGCTGCCGGTTCGCGAAGGAGATCATCACTCGCTGGCAAACGCAGGCGCAGTCCAATTTCGATCCGTGGGCCGCTCGGTCGCGCGCGGGTCAAGGGAGCGAGAAATCGCTGACGACTCGACTGTTGAAAGTGCTTCAAGCCATCGGCGACGAGACGCTGGCACTGGCGTTCGTGCGAGACATCCTGCCAACGGCCTGTGACGGAACCGAGGGGCCGGAGCTGACTCGGCTAGTCGAACAGCTTGGCTGGCGGAAGTTTGCCGAACCGCTGCAAAAGGTCTTCGCGAAGCAGACGCCCAGCGATTACGGCTGCGAGTTGATGACACCGGTCGCGTTGTTCGAAGCGTTGTGTTGCCGTGCTCCGAAGCTGACCAAGGAGCGGCTCGCCGTCTGCCGGTCACTTGCGGATGAATTGGAGCAAGCGATCGAACGCTGGGATCGCCGCACATGGAGTTCCTGGAGCAAAGAACAAGACCATCGCGCCGGCATTGTCGAGCCGGTCGTTCGCGCGTTGGCTGCGATCGAAGCCGACGAGTCGCTCGATCGCTTTATTTCGCGAGCAACATCCGACTCAACACATTACGACCTGCACACGGTGTTGATTCCCGCCGTGACGAGTTTGTTGAGTGACCGCACGTTTCATGACAGTGCGAGAACCTTGATCGGCCAAGCGGCTGCCGCGCGTCTGCATCGACATTGTCTGGCGGAACTACAAACTCGCACGGCCGAGCGACCGCAACCTCCTGCCGATTGGTCGCGTGAGACGAAGCTCGACTGCAAATGTGCTGACTGTCGTGAGCTGTCCGAGTTCCTCAAGAACAAGGACGAACCGGTTCGCCGCTTTGCTCGCCGCAAAGAATTGCGACAACACCTGCACCGTGAAATCGACAAGCATCACTGCGACGTGACTCATGTGACCGACCGCCGAGGTTCTCCGCAAACGCTGGTCTGCACGAAGACTCAAGCCAGCTACGAACGTCGTCTGACGCAGTTTGAAACCGACGTGCGACTGCTCGGCGAATTGGAACGACTTCCCACGATGACGCCCACTCGAACGGCGGCAACGAAAACTCGCCGAAGCACCAAGAAGACCTGAGAGGCAATCCATCAACCGAGTCTGGACTTCAAATTCGCGCCGGTCGCCGAATAATGAAAGGACGCCGCCGATGTCACCCCCAAGAACTTCTCGCAACGACCCCTGTCCTTGCGGCAGCGGCAAAAAGTACAAGCACTGTTGCTATCGTCAGCACGCCGAGAGCGAAAGCAATTTGGCACCAGGTCAACAGCCGATGCGGTATCCGATTGGCACCGTGGCGATGTATGGCCCCGACGACAAACGGCCAACCAAAATCGCCGCAGGGGTCATCCTCCACGAAAAGGCCGAGCCGATCATGGAACGATGGGTGGCCATGGATGTGACGACCAACCCGAAAATACAACAAGAGATCAAGGACTTCTTTCTGAGGTACGGCGTCAAAGAAGTCGCCATGAGTGAGGGCAACATGGGTTGCCCGCACGAAGAAGGCGAGGACTTTCCACTCGGCGAAGACTGCCCGTTCTGCCCCTTCTGGGCCGGCAAGCAAGGGAGCAATTCGTGAGAGTGAACGTCCCGAATGCCCGCACGTAGCTCAGTTGCTCCGCAACTGAGATTCCCAATGTGTCACCGATGACCGGACAGCGTGATCTTGGGTGTTGGTTGACGTTGGGAATGCGAGTCGCAGAGCGGACTCGCCTACGATCAATCGGGTCGGCTGGCGGTAATCAGGCGTTTGCCGTCGGGGGTCCAGCAGCAGCCGCCGTTGTGACGAGTGGGGTCTTGGCCTTTGACGAGCGTTGGGGGTTCCTCGTTGTTCGGGTCGAATTCGTAGAGCTGCAATCGGTTTCGTTCTTCGCAGTGCATGCCGATGACAATTCGGTGGCCTTTCGGATGCCAGGCCGAGTCGGCGATCAGTGACTTCTTGGTGCTCACGCGCGTTTTCAGAGTTGGCTTTGGCTTCGCGGCCCAATCGAGGATCGCGATTTCTTGAGTGGCGTCCGCCTTATTCCCTTTGACGCAGACTTTGGAGCTGTCGGGCGACCAGGACATGTTCTCCATGATTTTTTGATACGGGCTCTCTTGAGCGGGGACCAGCACTTCGACTTTTTTCGTTTCGACGTTGTACAAGCTGATGATGGGTGCGGAGAGATCGGTCTGGATGATCCATTTGCCGTCGGGGGACCACTGAGCTCCCCAGCCGGGGGCCGCGAACTCGCCGGCTGCGCGACCGGAGTCGTCCCGCGTCACGATCCAAGCACCGCGTTGAGGAGTTCCGCGAGAGATCGTCAGCCGCTTGCCGTCGGGAGCCCAATTGGGCATGAGTCCGTATTTCTGTTCGCTCGGCTTGCGGTCGACCATGTCCATCAAAAAAAAAACGTTCGTTGCGGCGACTCCCGTGTAGGAATCGAAGCCGATCGTCTTGCCGTCGGACGACACGGACGGAGAGCCGACGTCTCGCTTCTCCAGTTTGAAGAACGGAGCCCAGCCGGTCCCGTCCTCATTCAAGACGAACAGCTCGTTAAAGGTTTTGAACTTGAAATAAAACTCATTCACCGAGAGTTGCTTGTCGCCGTTGGTGTCGAGCCGAGAAAAGTACAACATCCGCAACAGCGGAAACTGCAGTTGATCGAACTTGAACTCGGCGAGTGAGAGTTGGCCGTCGCCGTTGGAATCGGCGAGCAGCGACGACCACGGCAAGACCATGTTGGATTGCGGAGTCAGCCGGTATTCCGCGAGCGACAACAGTCCGTCCTGATCGAGATCGAAGCCGGGAAGCGCATGCTCGGCCAGCCGCTTCTTCCAATCGGGGGTGCCGAGCAGCAGCTCATTCCGATCGAGCCGCGCATCCAAGTCCTTATCCATCGTTCGAAATTCGAGCACGGTGTCGGTGAACCCGCGCCACGGCAGGCGGCGGAATTCGTCAAACGACAGAGTGCTGTCTTGGTCCAAATCGAGATTCTGAAATTCCTCGGCCGCCTTATCACCGGCATACGACCGATCGAGATACTCGATGCGACTGAGCCGATCATTGCGGTCGAGGTCGATGTGCAGCCACAGCGAGTGATTCGCGACATTGCCATTCGGAAACCGCGTCAGCGATCCGTCACTGCGGCGAATTCCCAACTGAATCTCAACAAACCGCCGAGCCGCCGCGCGAGTGACAAAGCCATTCTGATTCGGGTCCGCTTCACGTTGGATGTCTCGCAAGGGGTTCGGCCCCATCTGCTGCATGTCCGGTGAGCGCCCATCCGCACCAATCTTGACGCGTCGAGTAAGTTGGCGGGGTTGTTGATTCACAACCTTTTCAACTTGGAGGCGTCATGTCACGTCGAGCGAATGGGCGGAAGATTTCGGAGTGGCGTGGGCGGTTCGAGCGGT
>CAMDPX010000032.1 GCA_945905295.1 Planctomyces sp. SH-PL62
TTTCCGAGGCTCAGATTGCTGATCTGGTGGAGTGGGTCCGGCGCGGAGCGCCTGATCCGCGCGTGGCCACGGCTCGGCTGGGCGGCTTGACGGTTGAAGAGGCTCGGCGGTGGTGGGCTTTTCAACCGTTGAAACAGGTCGAGCCGCCGACTGTCAAAGATTCTGCGTGGCCGAGCAACGACCTCGATCGCTTCATTCTGGCTCAGCAGGAAGCGCGCGGCTTGAGTCACTTGGCGACGGCCGACAAGCGCACTCTCATCCGCCGAGCCACGTTCGATCTGACGGGGCTGCCGCCGACCTCCGCCGAGATCGAGACCTTCTTGAAGGACGACTCTGCCGAGGCGTTCGCGAAGTTGGTGGATCGGCTGCTGGCGTCTTCCGCGTATGGAGAACGTTGGGGGCGGCACTGGCTGGATGTCGCGCGGTATGCGGACACGGCGGGCGATGGTGCCGACTATCCGGTGCGCGAAGCGGGCAAGTATCGCAACTGGGTGATCAACTCCTTCAATGCCGATCAGCCTTACGACGAGTTCCTGCGCGAGCAGATCGCGGGTGACATTCTCGCGAAGTCCGGCCCGCCGGATCAGTACGCCAACCGAGTCACCGCAACGGGATTTCTCGCGATCGGCAAGCGGTATGGCTACAAGCCGTCGCCTGATTATCAACATCTCGACTTCGCCGATGCGATTGATTCGGTCGGGCGATCGGTGCTGGGATTGTCGCTCGGTTGTGCGCGATGCCATGACCACAAGTACGATCCGGTGACGGCGGCCGATTACTACGCGCTCTACGGAATCTTGCAGAGTTCGACGTGGGCCTTCCCTGGCGGCGAGGAGCAAAAGCGGCCCGTGTACTTTCCGCCGCTCGTTCCGCCGGACGAGGCCAAGCGACTCGATCAACTCAAGGCGGCGGAACTCGCGCGCTTGGATGCCGAGATCGGACGGCTCAAGTCCGAACGAAGCACTCTCGATAGCAAGTCGTTCGCCGGGGGAGTGGATCTCGGCTTTGAAGGGCAGACACTCGGCAAGCCGCCCGCAGGAGTGTGGTTGTCGGCCGGACCGAACTCGGTCATCGCCGAAGCTCAAAGTCCGTTCGTCCACACGCACCCCGCCGGGACGCGCGGCGCGCGTCTGGGTTCGGGCCAGAAGACTGGCGGCATTCGATACGTCTTTGAGCACGGCCTGCGTGCCACGCCCGGCAAGCAGATGCACTTCACGATCGACTTCCGGACGGTCGCCCCGACCGACAAGCGTGGCGCGTACCGTTTCTATCTGGGGCGCGGCGTGATTGCTTCGTTGGCGGTCGAGTGCAGCGTCACCGCGACCGAGTTCGCGATTAGAGACGGTGCCAAGTGGGAGGTCGTTCGGCAACTCGAACCGGGTACATGGCACACGCTGCGACTGACGCTCGATCCGGAGAAGAAAACATATTCCGGCATCATCGCATCGGCGAGCGGGGCGGCGTCAGCCCCCCGGTTGTCTCGTGAAATGAACAGCGACAATGCCCATGAATCCACCAGGGGGCTGACGCCACCCCGCTCGCCTAGCCTCACTGCGTTTCAAGACAAGCAACTTGCGGCGAACTGGGACGGCATCCTCGACACGTTCATCTGCGATGGGATCGGGCATGTGGAGGGTCCGGCTCCGGTGCGAGATCTCGACAACATCGGTTTGATGGAGACACCGTTCGGCGCGCCTGGCACGGGGCCGGTGACTTCTCCGGTTCTTTCGGCAGACGCGAAGGAGAAGCTCGCCAAGGTTGAACTGGACCTCGCGGCGCTGACGAAATCGCGCGTGGCGGAAGCCGCTCGGATGCC
The DNA here is from genome assembly GCA_945905295.1 of Planctomyces sp. SH-PL62. Taxonomy (GTDB): domain Bacteria; phylum Planctomycetota; class Planctomycetia; order Planctomycetales; family Planctomycetaceae; genus SXKJ01. Next base: position 1,817 of record CAMDPX010000032.1, read on the forward strand.
CTACGAAGTCGCCTACGGCGTGAGCGAAGGGACGCCGGTCAACGTGCGGATTCAGCAGCGCGGCGAGCCCGACAAGCTCGGTGACGAAGTGCCGCGGCGCTTCCTCGAAATCCTTGGCGGCGATGCGCTGCCGACGAACTCAACCGGCAGCGGGCGTCTGGAATTGGCGCAGTGGTTGACTCGACCGACCAACCCGCTGACCGCTCGCGTGTTTGTGAATCGAGTCTGGCAATGGCACTTCGGGCAGGGACTGGTCCCCACGTCGAGCGATTTCGGGACGCGCGGCGAAGCGCCGTCTCATCCCGAACTGCTCGACTGGTTGACGTCGCAGTTCGTCGCCTCCGGCTGGAAGGTGAAGGCGCTGCATCGACTAATCATGCGATCGCGAACCTATCAGCTTGCCAGCGACGACCACGCCGAGAACCTCAAGTTGGACCCGGAGAACCGCTGGCTGTGGCGTGCCTCGCGCCGGTCGCTGGATGCCGAATCGATCCGCGATGCGATGCTGGCCGTGAGTGGCCGGTTGGATCGTTCGCCCGCGTCGCCGCATCCGTTTCCGCCGGTCGATACGTGGGGCTTCACGATCCACGCGCCGTTCCATGCGGTCTATGACTCGAACCATCGCAGCATCTATCTGATGGTGCAGCGCAATCGGCGGCATCCGTTCCTCGCGCTGTTCGATGCGGCCGATCCGAATCAGAGCATCGCCGAACGGCAGCCGACGACGACACCGACTCAGTCGCTGTTCTTGATGAACTCCCCATTCGTGCATGAACAGTCGGCGGCCTTCGCTCAACGACTGCTGGCTGTCGAAGGTGATGCCGCCACGCGAGTCCGGTCGGCGTTTGAACTCGCCCACGGCCGAATTCCCTCGGAGTCCGATGTGACCGACGCCGTGACCTTCATCACCGCCTACCGCGACAAGTTGGCGACTCAGAACATTCCGCCGGATCAGCAATCTCTCGCCGCTTGGTCAGCGTTCGCGCGAGTCTTGTTGACCGGCAATGCGTTTTTGTACGTGGACTAACTGAATCGTTTTTTGGGACTCAGATTGATCTTTGCACTGGTCAAGACACGGTCTTCTCTGCGCTCTTCGCTTCTCTGCGGTGAAAGAAAACTCTGGACTCACCGCAGAGAAGCGAAGAGCGCAGAGAGGGCGTAAACATCAATCTGTGGCCCGATCAACGAATGAACCCTCAAGGAAACCGACATGAACCAGATCTCTCGCCGCGAGTTTCTGAGTACCGCATCGGGCGGCTTCGGCGCGATGGCCTTGGCTGGGATGATGGCCGACGAAGCGCAAGCCGCTTCGATCGATCCTCTGGCGATTCGGCCGGGACATTTCGCCGCGCGGGCCGATCGCGTCCTCTTCCTCTATTCCACTGGTGGAGTTTCGCAAGTCGATACGCTGGACCATAAGCCGCAACTCGCTGCCGATCATGGCAAGTCGATCACTGCTTCGCGGTGGCTCAATAAGCCGGGACAGTTTCAACGGTTCTTGATTCGGCCACGTTGGGCATTCAAGCAGTACGGGCAAAGCGGCACCTGGGTCAGCGATCTGTTTCCGCAGCTTGGTTCGGTCATCGACGATGTGTGTGTCTTGAACGCGATGCACTGCGAGAGCGATGGCCACGACAAGGCGACGCTCGCGGCACATACCGGGTCGGCCCAGTTCGCTCGGCCCAGTCATGGTTCGTGGGTGAGCTATGGCTTGGGAACGGCCAATCGCAATCTGCCATCGTTCATGGTGCTTGCCCCAGCGGCTCCGTATGCCGGAGCTCAAACGTGGGGCAGCGACTTTCTGCCGGGGTGCCATCAAGGGACACACGTCATTCCGGGCAAAGAGCCGCTCCCCAATCTTCGGCCGCGAGTTTCCAGCGCGGAACTGCAACAGATGGAACTCGAACTGCTCGGCAAGCTGAACCGCCGGCACCTGGAACCACGAGCGGCCGATGCGGCGCTCGATGCCCGTGTCCGTTCCTTCGAGACGGCATTCGGCATGCAGCGCGAGGCTCCTGAAGCATTCGACCTCTCCCGCGAGACGGAAGCCACACTGAAGCTCTACGGATTGGAGCGCGGCGCGACGCAGGGCTTCGGCTGGCAGTGTCTCGTCGCGCGGCGACTCGCCGAGCGCGGCGTGAGGTTTCTCGAATTGATCGACGTCGGGTCGAGCAACAACTGGGACTCGCACGGCAACATGGGAGACCACGAACGTCTGGCCAAGGCGATCGACAAGCCGATCGCCGGTCTGCTGACCGATCTCAAGCAGCGTGGGATGTTGGACCGCACGTTGGTGGTCTGGACTTCCGAGTTCGGCCGCACTCCGTTCCACCAGGATGCCAACCACGCCGGTCGCGAGCATCACAACCTGGTCTTCTCATCCTGGATGGCGGGTGGCGGCGTGAAAGGTGGCCTCGTCCACGGCAAGTCGGACGAGTACGGCATCCTGCCCACCGAAGGAGCGGTCCACACTCACGACCTGCATGCCACCATGTTGCATCTACTCGGCATCGATCACGAACGCCTCACTTACCGCCACGCCGGCCGAGACTACCGCCTGACAGATGTCGCGGGCCGCGTGGTCACGGAGATTCTTTCGTAACCCACAATCACGAAGTCATTCGCTCCGCGGATTGGCGAAATCGGGCAGTGGATGGCGTTCCTGTTCGATGCGAAGGTTTTCTTGTCGACAAAGATCGAATGCGAGCAACTCGGCGGAAGTGAGGTGCGGCGGCGGAGATGGATTGCGATCAGTCCTTCGGGTCATCCGACGACCCAACCAACAATTCTTCGAGCGTCTGTATCACCAGCCGCAACCGTGACTCGGTTCCAACGAACGTCAGATCCTGCTGCAGCGCATGTTCGAGAAACTCGATGACCACTTCGGAATGCGGCGCGAGCTGGTACATCGGCAGCGATGGACTGGCGAAGGACACGGTTTTCACGGAGTGACTTCGGTTGGACAACCACGACAGAAAAGTTCCGAAGAGCCGAGCGCTCACGCCACTGTCGGTTGAGTTTGCGTTTGACCGGCATGAACCGGGGCGAGCGCACTGCGGCGGATGAGTCCGACTGAACGATCAGCGACGATTACTTCTTCCGCTCGTACTGAAAGTCCAACGTTCCTTCGGCGAGCGTGATGTCTTTGATGGCCTCGAGCAGTCCGGTTCGGTTGGCTTTGTCGGGGGACAGTTTTGGTATCTGTTCGGCGGACAATGCGAAGACGGTGATGTGATACTCCTTCACGCCGGGGCCTTTGGAACACATCGGGTCGTACTCGGCCCGGCGTCGGTCGTTGAGGCCCAGCTTGCCGACCCCTTTGCCATTCTTTGCCAGCTTCGTGACGTTGGCCGGGATGTTGTAGATGAGCCAGTAGGACTTCTCTTGATCGGGAGCCGTGTGCCATAGGCTGACAGCGAACGCCTTCGTTCCTTGTGGAGCGTCCTTCCATTCGACGGCGGGAGATTGGCTCGCTCCGTCGCAAGTGCAGTCGATCGAGATGAAACCTTTCGCATCGACCGAAGAACTAGTCACCGCTAGTTGCGGACGATTGCTGCGCGGCTTCGAGGATTCTTCGCGAGTGGTACTTGCTGTCGGACGATCGTCATTGCGCGGCGGACGCTTCTCGTCGCGCGGAGGGGGGTTGTCCCCCTTACGCGGCGGCGGCGGAGGAGGAGGAGGAGGAGGCTGACCTTTCTTCCCACCACCTGGACCGCGTCGCTTGGCCGAGTACGTTTCGTTGGTCGTCTTGCCGGTGGTGTCGGTGAATGAAAAATTGGCGGTGCCATCGGTGGCGAGCGTGTAGCTGACCGTCCCCTTTTTGCCCTTCACGTCGTAGGTCAGGACGTAGCTGCCGGGATTCGTCTCTTTGAAGTCGGTGATCTTCGCATCGCGCATCGGCGGCAATGACGGACGGAGCGGTTCCGCTCGCGGTTGCGGATCGACCTGCCCGTCGCGTTCGACGACCTCGCCGAAAAAGCCGCCGTTAAGGTATGGGTACTTCCTCGTCGCGTGATAGTGGTAGTTGCCCTGCTTGTCTTTGTGCCCATTAAGGGCATCCAGCCCGACGACCGGCGAACCATCCGGCTCGTCGTAGCCGTAGATCGGATAGCCGTCGAGTGCGTATGCGATCGGCAAGCCCTTGCCGATGGTCTTCTCCAGATGCACCGGAGCGATGTGATAGTGATAGTCGTCGGCTCGGCCGCAGTGCCCGCCGAACTCGTCGAGTTCGCCGATCGCGTAGGAATCATCGCCGCGATTGTTGAGCGGGTTGAAGATCGGAATTCCGTTCGCCGCCAGCGCGATCGCTCCGCGCAGGAACTTGCCGTTCGCCGACTGCGGATTCTTCGCCGGCACCGGATGCCGCGGGATCTGCCACGAGTTCTCACCGAAGTATTTCTGAGGTAACGGCACCTGCTGCTGCCAAGCGGTGATGCCGACCATCATCCGGTGATCGGGAATTCCGTTCGATTCGACGTAGAAGAAGCGGTCGTCCCAGCGAGTGCTGATCGCTTTGAGTTTGGCGAATGCTGCAAACGCCTTCGCCATCTCCGGCACGGTTTCGGCAGCGGCTCGCGACGGCTTCTGATCAAGCTGAGCGAGCAACAGCGGGAGTTCCACGGCGATCTGCTCATCGGATTCTTTTTCGTCGGCTGCCACGTCCAGAACGGAGTCCACAGCATCCGGCGACTTTGCAGTCGGCTTGCGATGCGAATGGCCGGGATGCGCGAGCGCCGCTGAGCTCACAATCAACAAGGCTAGCAAAGCGGCGTGAGAGATCGTGATGCGGAACATGTGGAACTCCTGTCTTTGGGACTGCGGCCGCTTACGGTGTCAGGCAGCCTTGCTGCCGGGAGTGAGGGCGGATCGTGGAAGTGTTCGTCCAACAGCAGGATGTTGGACGGAAAGCGGCAGCAGGCTGCCGCAGTCCAAGTTCATTACTTTGGCAGTTTGATTTGCAACGGGGTTGGCTTCGCATACGGATGCGAGAGGCGCACACGGATCAACGATTCGTTCGCAGCGAGTTCATTCGGGTGCGCCATCACTCGTCTTCGAGACGCCGACTCAATCAGCAATTTTCCGAGTCGACCGTTTCTTGATCGCCGCCTTGATCCGAGTCTTCGCCGCGGCCGTCTTGGAATTCTTTTTCGCCGCCGCTTTGGTGCCGGTTGTTGCCCGCTTTGTCACCGCTGCTGTCGCGATGGCTTTCTTGGCCACCGAACTCTTTTTCGTCGCCGGCTGGCGGGTTTGCTCACGCTTCGGCTTGGACTTCGTGCGAGTTGGCTTTGATGGCGCGGGAGCCACGTCCAGTTCGATGCCGAAGAGTGCTCCGAGGTCTTCGCCGGCAAGTGCGTTGCTGACACCGCTGAGTTCCCGATCAAGGTTGCCTTCGGCGACTGCCTGCGAGACCAGTTCTTGATGATCGACGTCGCGCAGAACGAACAGCAACTCCGGTTGCTTGTCGAGCCGTGCCGCGACGCCATACATCACCGCCGCGAGGTGCTTGCAACAGTACGAATAGTCGGGGCAACTGCATTTCATTTGGATTTCTTTTGGCGACGGGAACAGCCCCTCCTTCTGCCGAGTCAGCCGCTGCATCACACCATCCGAGAAGCGCCCCGCCAGCAGATCGAGCAGCGAATCAATCGAGGCCGAGCAATCCTGCTTGATCTTCTTCCACGTCGGCTTCGTGAGTCCTTCGATGCTGATCGTGACCTTGTACGTTTCCGAACCGGCAACGATCGCCTCAATGTTGCGCGGTTTGATGACCAAATCCACGACCGAGCCGTTGCGGACGTAGGTGGCTCCGCGCGGCAGCCGGTTGGCGTAGTCGCTGTAGGCTTCGAGGTTCTTGCACCACGCCTGGCCCCAAAACGTTGTCGCGATCTTGCGGCCTTCGAGCGTCACCGGAGCCGGCTGGCGACCTTGCTTCTTGGCCACCTGCGCCGCGTGCTTCACGGCATTGTTCTTCTTTTGAGCGACCGGCACATACGGTGCCCATTGGCTGTAGCCCCAACCCATGATTGACTCCGTTCCGAAGGGGGGTGAAACATTTCGCGGAAGAGTGAGCAGCGATGTTTCGATTGGCAAGCGATCAACGTAGCCATCATCGCTCCGCGTGATGAGCCAACGTAGCCATCATCGCTCCGCGTGATGAGCCGAATGCTTCACACGACCACAATCACCGGAAGATGCCGCCGTGAAGCACTCGGCTCGTCACGCGGAGCGATGACGGCTACGTAATTGCAGGCTGCCTACTCGTCCGCCGCGCGAGTGATGTCCAGCGCGACGAAGTTCAACAACTCGCGATCGCTCATCTCGGTCAGTAGTGTCTCGCCTTCGCTCTTCGCGCCGAGCACTTGATCGGCCAGTTCTTGTTTGTCGCGGATCATCTGGTCGATGCGCTCTTCGAGCGTGCCTCGGCAGACGAACTTGTGGACCAGCACGTTGCGTTTCTGACCGATACGAAACGCTCGGTCGGTCGCCTGGTTCTCGACCGCCGGATTCCACCAGCGATCGAAGTGAACGACGTGCGACGCGGCCGTCAGGTTCAACCCCGTGCCGCCTGCCTTCACGGAGATCACGAAGAACGGCAGACCGTCTTCTTCCTGAAAGCGACGGACCAATTCCTTCCGTTTGCCGACCGGCACGCCGCCGTGCAGCACGAGTCCCGGTTGGCCGAAGACCTCACCGAGATACTTCGCGAGCGGTTCGCACACCGATTGAAACTGCGTGAAGATCAACACCTTCTCTTGCCGCTCGGCAATCGGCTCGCAGATTTGAGCGAGACGCAGGAACTTGCCGCTGTCGTCCGCCGCGAACTCCGGTTGAGCGAGATACTGCGACGGATGATTACAGACCTGCTTGAGCTTCATCAGCATCGACAACACCAGCCCGCGACGCTGCATGTCGCCGGCTTCGCCCGACTCTCGAGCCTCCTTCGCCTTCTTCAATTGCTTCGCGAGGTCATCCACCAATTGCTCGTACAGCACCGCTTGTTTCTTGGAGAGGCCGCACTCGGCCCGCATCTCGGTCTTCTCCGGCAGGTCGGGGACGATGTTCGGATCGGTCTTCATCCGCCGCAGAATGTACGGCTGCACGAGCCGCCGTAACGCTCCGTAAGCGTGAGCATCCTGCTGCTTGTTGAGCCGCTTCACAAAATCCTTGAACTGCTTCGCGGAGCCGAGCAACCCCGGACAACAGAAATCGAAGAGCGACCACAAATCGCCAAGCTGATTCTCGACCGGCGTCCCGGTCAGCACGATCCGCCCCGCCGCGTCGATTTTTTTCACCGCCTTCGTCTGAGCCGAGCCGACGTTCTTGATCGCCTGAGCCTCATCCAGCACGACCAGCTTCCACTTCAGCTTCGCGACCCAGTCGGCCTTGCGAGCCAACGTGTAAGTCGTGACGACGAGATCGAACTCTTTGAGTTCCTCTTTCGGTTTCTTGGCGACACGCTCCAACGCCTCGGCCTCACACTCCGACCGATGCGCGAAGAAGCATTTGAGCTGGGGCGCGAACCGAGCCAACTCTTGCTTCCAATTCCCCACCAGCGATGCCGGCACGATGAGCAGACTCGGCACGTAGCCACGTTCGCCAGAACGTGGGGGTGCGAGATCCAAATCCCCCACGTTCTGGCGAACGTGGCTACGCAGCCGCAACAATAAATCAATCACTTGAATCGTTTTGCCTAAACCCATGTCGTCGGCCAGGCACGCACCGAGTCCCAATCGCGTCATGAACCACAACCAGCGCACGCCGTCTGTTTGATACGGACGCAGCGTCGCGTTCAGCCCGTCGCCCGGCGAACAGCCCACGACACCGCTCGGATCGCGGAGTTGTGCCAGCGTTTCGCGCAGCCAGTCTCCGGCCGTGACACCGACCCAATCGGCCGTCACATCGACCGACGTGTCATCGGCATCAAGCTGTGCTCCGGCGAGTAACCGCATCCCCTTCAAGAAGTCGATGCCCCCCGCGTGCTGAGTCTGCAACTGTTGCCATTGTGCGAGCGCCTCTTGCAGTTGATCGCGATTCACTTCGACCCACTTGCCGCGCAGCAGCAGCAGTCCATCTGCCGCGGCCAGCAGTTTCTTGCGTTCGGCGTCGGACAACGGCTCGCCATCGAGTGCCAAGTCCACCGAGAAATCGAGCAACCCATCGACACCGATCTGACTCGCACGCTGATCGCCGATCCGCACCTGCACCTGCGGTCGCGGCGGCTTGCGGGCCTTCCACCAATCGGGCACGCGCACGACCAGCCCACTTTGTTCCATCACCGGCACTTCGCGCAGAAACCGATACGCCTGCGAGATCGGCCAGGCTTGCGGTTGAAATAACGCCCGCGAGGCAAGCAGTTCCTTCACGACAGCGCTCCCGTCCGCCGCCCCCCGCACGGGCGTGAGCAACTCCGCGAGCTTCGCCTGATCCCGCTCTCCCGCATACTGCTTGAGCGCCTGAGCCAACGGCAGATGCTGCACCGCCGCCCGCGCTGACATCCGATGCGAGTACGTGGCCATGAACGCAAACGGCCGAGACTCGTCTCGTTTGTTCTCGGCCAGATGAAACGTCACTCGGCCGAGCAAATGTTGAAACGGATTGACCGCTCGCAAAAACGCCGGCAATCCACCGTCCGTCTCTGCGCCGCGCCGCCGCACCAACTCCGCCAAATCGTCCCACAACCGCCGCAGCACCTCCGGCGTGAGATACTCCAACCCGCGCATCGGCGGAGCCTCGGCAATCAAAACCGCCAGCGCCAGATCATCCCGCCGTAGCAGAGGCGTCCCGACTCTGTCCTTCCCCGCCGCGAACTCCGCCAACCGTTCCTCATCAAGTTGGCATACCGCCTGAAAGAAACGCCGCGCGTCCTCGCGCCAGAACAACAGATCCGGCGGCAGAGTCTCAGTCACGCGCGGTTCCGCCAGCAGCAATAATCCCTCCGCCGATGATCGCCGAAACGACTCGCACAGCAGCCGCGCCGATCCGTCCGTCAATTCCGCCGCAGTCCCACTCGAGTCTTCGGCTCCGTCCGCGATCGGTTCGCACAACAATCGCCCGTGAGGCGAAACACACATTCTCAGAATCATCGTCGTGGCCACTCTCCAATCAGGAAGCAGATGTCGTTTCACAGGGACTGTGATCGTAGTGCCAAGGATCGCAATTGAACGGTCATAGAGCCCGAAAATCCCCACGGATGGCATCGCAATACCACGGATGAAAAACGGGAAGCCCTGTTTTATCCGTGGTATTGCGATGCCATCCGTGGGAATCATCGGAATGAAAACCCAAGCTTTGATCGGCAGGCGGCGAGCGATGGTTCTGGTGAACGACGATGTCAGATTTATGGCACCAGCCCCCAAGAATCCCGATGAACCTTCTTTCTCAATACCCCGGCATCTTGGAGTTGCTGCTGGTTGAACTTCGTGGCCAACTTGCCGGTCAGCGATTTGGGGTCTTCCGGTGATTTGAAAAAATCGGCGACGACGCCATCAATGGGTCCGCCCAACTTCAAAGTGTAGGGATCACAATTCTTGACGATGGTTTCATAGATCGCCCCGTTGGTGCTCATGTCAACATGCTCCAATCGTAGACGTTGAGGTCGGGGACGCTCACTTGGTTTTGATCAACTTCAGAGCCGACAAAAACCGCCGTGAAATGCTCGCCCCCCTCGGAGGTCGCCACGAGATTCACCCGGTCGAGATACGTCGTTGTGTATGCACCGGATCGTTCCGCGTGGTTTGGCGGCATCGAAAGAACGAGCGGCTTTGTCGATGCCTTGGCCGACTTCGACGACTTCCATCTCAACTTCGAAAGCGGGGATTGCACCACAAAGGCGAGAACCTCTTCCTGATCGCGTTCCCGCTGCTGTTCAAGGTCGGTCATCAGAAACTCACGCATCCGAGCCGTGGCGTTGGCGATTTCGAGACGCTCGCGCATTCGGTCCACGCGGATTTGCTCCTTTTTCTGATCCTGCGCCGCACGTTGTTCTTGTCTGTACTCGGCAACTTTGAGTCGTCGATGCTCCTCAGCGGCCTTGGCCTCGGCCCGTGCCTTCGCCACCGCCATGCGTTCCTGGCGCGCAAGACCAACCTCAACAAACTCGCCATGTGCGATTGTTGAGCGATCGGCCATAGGCGCAAGCCGTCAACGATGACACTCCCTCGCGCCGCCATTTTCAACCGCCGCTATCTTCGCACGAGCTTCCACACATCCGGGGCCATATTATTACCGGCGACCATCCACAGGGCGTTGTCGTACACGAAGACCCCGGCGGCGTGTCTCGCATGCCAGGGAGTATTGGGGCATGGATGCCAATTCACACCATCGGCTGAGTGCCAGACATCGTTTCGATTGGCTGGCTTCTTGGCCGGCCCATAACCCTCCAGCACCCACATGCGACCATCGAACACGGCCACTTCATGATATTGACGCGGCTCCCACGGAGCCTTTTCGAGATGGCGAACCCAGTGGACGCCGTCGGAGGAACTCCAGACATCGTTGAAGAATTTCCGACGCGGTGTTTCCGGTGTGTCGTAGGTGCCGCCACCCAGAATCCACATCCGATCCTTGAACACCACGCTTCCGCCAATCATGCCGCGCGCGGACCAGTACGGCTCCTGCGGCGCGATCTGAGTCCACTCGGCACCATCGGTGGTCGTCCAGATGTCGCGATAGAACGCCTCGCTCGACTGGACGTGATTCGGCATCGTTTGACCTCCCATCACCCAAATTTTCTCGGCGTGAGCGACCGTGTAGTGCAACGCTCGCTGACCCCACGGCGCGGCGGGATTGATCAGCTTCCACTCCTTGCCATTGTCCGAGTTCCACACGTCGGGCTGATAGTGCCCTTGGTTCGAGTCACCACCGACGATCCACATCTTGTCCCGATGCACGACGTGTCCCGCCGTGTGCCGTCCCTCCCAATCCGACCGGGAATCGAACTGACTGTCCTTGAACGTATTCGGCTTTTCGAGAATCCATGCCGCGCCGTCCTGGGAACTCCAGACCTCGTTGTTGCAGATGCGAGGGAAATGTTGCTTGTCATTCGGGTTCCAGCCTCCCAACAACCACATGCGTCCTTTGAAGGTGAGTGCTCCCAGACCGTCGCGAGGCGCAAAGGGGGCGGCCAATGTCACCTTGACCCATTCGTAAGCGGGAACGTCCGGCGCGGTCACCATCGAAAACGGTCGCTCGCTCTGAGCGACCAACTTCGACGGGCTGGTGGATACACGCACGCGACTTTGGGTCGATGGCGTCGAGGGTGCTTGCCAAACGAACTCGCCCGAGTTCGGTACGGACGGGGCGATCTCTGTCCAAGCCTTACCGTCATCCCCGCTCCATTCGATCTTCACGAGATCACGCGGGCTGACTTTCTGAGATGACCACCGGATGCGATGCCAACTTCCGCCACTCAGGCTCTCGCCTCCGCGAGGCGACAGCAACGTGATGGTCGGCGGGCCAACGGGTTCGATGGCGTCCGGCACATACGAAGCGCGCCTCTCGATTTCGACCTCGGACAGCGCTCGCTTGTGAATGACCACCTCATCCATCAAACCGTTGAAATTCCAGAACCCCTTGCCGATGGCACCGATGAGCAGCGGCTGGCCATTGTCCGAAATCTCGACGGCGTCCCGTTTCGCAACGCCCACTCGCACTCCGTTTCGATAGATCGACATTTGCTGGTCGTTGATCGTGATCGCCATGTGGATCCACTCGTCCTTGTCCATCACGTCGTCATCAGCCGTGACCAGCACTTTGCCTCCCGACTGCCGCCCCAGGTAGGCGACAAGCCGTGAGCCACTCATCCAGATCGCGTAGGGTGAGTTCGCCGCCGTTCCATTCGAGGACTTGTCGAGGATGCCACCGTTGCCACAAACCTTGGCCAGCATCCACACCTCGATGGTCATCTCACCGCCGCCTCCCTGTTTTCGATCCAGAGGACAGAGCAGCTCATGAGCGGCAATCTCAACAACGCTCGACTTGCCATTGAATCGAATCGCCTTCTTGCCCGGCCACCGGCCCTGCTCCCAACCCGCGTCATGAATGGTCCCATCCAACGCGGCACCCGTCTTGGCCTTGTTCTTCAAGACCGTCCCCGCCCCCTCTTGAAAGTCGTAATAGGCAATGACGCTGCGATCATCGAGCAACCGCTGACGCTCAGCATTCCAGCGGTCGAACCCCGCCCGCTTGACAGGCGACGCAGGCTCGTCGGCAAAGCCTTGAACCATCAACAAGCCAACGAGTCCAACGAATGGAAAAAGACGACGAATGCAGAACGGTCCGGTCATACGATCCTTCACTTTCATCCGCAGCCCAGCCTTGCCATCCGTGGGCAGAATCCGATTGCCCACGGATGAAGCCAGATCACTCTTTGGCCAGCTCCACGACTTCGGCCGGAGACAGCGTTCGCTCGAAGACCAGAGTGTGGCCGATGAGGCCGCGGTAGTAGGCGTCGTGGAAGTAAAAAATCTCCGCGCCGAGGATCAGCGACGGGACGATCCCCGAATCGGCGGGGAACTTCTTCGTCATCCCCTCGCTGACACGCTTGCCGTCTTGGAAGAGGCGGATGAGCCACTGGCCGGCGGAGGGCTCGGCCGTCATCGCGACGTGAGTCCAGCGGTCGGCTTCGATCTTCGTTGGTGACTCGATCACGTCGTTGACGTTGATCCGCGAGGCGAGCTGATACGGAGCCTTCTGGCCGTGCAGGCCGAGGATGAAGCGGCGTGCTCCGAAACCGATGACGTCACCCCTGGCTCCGTGTCCCCCTTTGCCCATCTCGGTGGCGGGTTTGATCCAGGCGGCGAGCGTCACTCCTTTCATTGGTGCTCCGCCGCCGTGATGACCGGTCAGCGCGAGCGGCAGCGTGTCCTTGTCGGCGTAGGCGGAATGTCCGAGATAGAAGCGGCCGAGTCCGCTGTCGCGACGGTAGTCTTTTCGGTTCGTCAGGTTGTCAGCGAAGCGAATCGCCGGGCGACCGGAATCGACGACCCAGTCGAGGTTCGCGAGGTCGAGATGTCCGAGCGGCATTGTGGGCCGACGCTCCGCGTCGGCTTCTCGACGCGGAGCGTCGAGCCACACACTCGCGTGGTTGAAAACGAACAGCCCCTTTCCTTCGAGCATCCGATAATCGGCGATCGCACCGACCGGCGCGGACCCGAAGCTCGGCGGTTGATCGTTTGGCTTGGAGGCAACATCAGGCGGCGGGGCTTCGCCGTCGGCGAGGCGTTTGAATTCGACATCGGTGACCAGCATCTCGCCGGTGCCGGAGTTGCCGAACGCGATCGACAGCGAACTGGCCTCTTCCGGCACATCGAACACGAAGCCGGTCTTCTTCCAATCGAACGAGCCGTTGCCGACGAAATGTTTCGCCGTCGCGAGCGGCTTGTTGGTCTTAGCTTGAACCGCTTCGAGTTCGATGCGTCCGCCGGGACCGTGGGCGTTGATTGACTTCACGAGAGCGGTGACGACGTAGCGGCCTTTGTCGAGGCCGGCGGCTTGAGGCGAGTCAGGCTGAAAGCCTGACCTACGGGCGGGCAAGTTCGCCTTGCCGAACGACGCGGGGCCGAGCTTCATCGCGAAGCCGCTTCCCGCGCCGCAGTTCTTTTCGAGTTCATACGCCGGCCGCGTGTTGTGAGCCGTCATGAACGGCGTCCGGCCGTAGATCCACGTTTCGCTCAGTGGGACGAATTGGCGGAACGTCAGCTTCGGCCACTCGTCGGCGAAGAGGTAGTGATGCTCTGGGTCGAGCGTCGGCGAGTCATAAATCTTCGACTGCTTGAACAGCGACTCGGCCTCGGCCGACGGGACGCCGGTGTAACGGTACTCGACGCGGAGCTTCGTGCCGGGCACGGCGGTCTCCGGCTCGAAGCTGACCCCCGTGTCGTAGAACGCCGCGCAGACCGCCGTGTTCAACTTGCGAGTCAGCAGTTTTGTGGCGTCCTTCGGATCGCGATGCCAATCGTGCTTGATGCGGTACTCGACGCCGGGGACGACTGGGACTGTCTCGCCATGCCGACCGAACCAGACACGCTGGCCGCCGTACATTTCGAGATCGTTCTGCGGGCCGGGGTCGATCGGGTACACCGGCCGATGATACAGCTCGCCGCTCTTCCGCTTGGCGATCAAATACTGCCAGCGAAACGGATCGAGCGGCGTGTGATGCTCGAAGTCGAATCCGTACCGAAAATAAAACGGCTCTCCGGGGAGGACTTCCAGTTCGCTGTCGATGTCGTAGGCATACGTCCCCCGCTGCGAGTCGAACCCGACCGTCAGAGTGCTCTTCGTGACAAACCGATCCTTCACGTTGCGAGCCGACCAAGTCGCCTTGACGACGTCTCCGTGGGGCACGTTTTCAACGTGCCCGTCCTTTGGCTTCGACGCTTTCTTGGGTTCTGACGTTTTACTGTCGGGCACGTTGGAAACGTGCCCCACGCTGACGACCGGGTCAGTCCACTTGCTGGCCGCGTCGGGAAACGCACCTTGATTCTCCAGTCCCCAGTGCGAATCAAACGTGAGCTGCGGCTTGTAACCCGGCTTGAGCTTCGCGAAGCAACTCGGATCGCGCTCGTTGTGCAGTTGCAGAATCGGCTCATCCCCATCGAACACCCACTGGCGATCGCCAAGCCACCGCCGCACGGAAAACTTCGGCGAGTGCATTGCCGTCACCACAAGCGGCTCGCGCTTCGCCAGCGAAGTGGCCGTCACGCCATCGAAGGTCACTCGCGCAAGGCTGCTCGTCCCGATGCCGACTCGCGCACCGGTGAGCGGCGCGTCGATGTCCCCGAAGAAAATCTTCTCCTTTCCATCGACCTTCACGACCACCGCGTTGCCAAGCGTCACGACCGACAGCGCGATCGGCTGATTGAGCTTCACCTCGCACGGCACGACCCGCAGGTATCCGCCGTCCGGGAACTTCACGAGCGCCACGCACTGATACTTGTGCGACAACTGCACGCGGAATCCCGACTCTTGCCGCAACTCACGCCCTTCGATCTTCGAGACGGCTTCTCCGCCGCGCACAAGCACTCCCGCCTCGAACCCGCCGTCGCCAAACGTCGGATCAGGCCACGCACTCCAGCCTTCGCCAAAGAACCGTAACTGCTTCGCCGCTTCGCTGATCGTGACGTTCGCCGACACCTCGACCTGCGGCAACTCGCCCGGCGCGACCAAATAACTCCACTTGTCCGCCGACATCGCCACCTTGCCTTCAGCAACCGCGGCCCCTTTCCAATCACTGGGTTTAGCAGACCACTTCGAGAGGTCATCCGCCCAAACCATCGCTGATTCAGAACAGACCCCAAGCAGCACAGCAACTGTCAGCCATCGCAGGCCGATGGAAATGGTTCTCATCAATGAACTCCCTGAGCTCTTCTTGGAGGCGCGTTTACAAGAAGCAGCATCTGCCATCCAGCTTCGTGGATCAAGCAAGTCCAAAGCTCGCGTCGATCGATCACGTCCGAGCCTTGTCATTCGTGCGAACGCCAGCAGATTATGTGCTCATGCGGAGCAGTGGATTCGCCCCGGTCGGGACGAATCGAAAACCGCTCGATCTAGATTGCACGTCATCTCAGAAAGGATCAGTCATGTTGTCAGTTCGTCATCTGCTGTTTGTGTTGTCCGTCTCGTCTGTCTTCGCGTTGAATGTTTCGGCGCAGGAATCTCCCAAGCCGGGGCCGGAACATCAGAAGCTCAAGGAGCTGGAGGGAACCTGGGACGCGACGATGAAGTTCGGTGACGCCGAATCAAAAGGAACGATGATCTACAAAATGGACCTCGGCGGCCTGTGGTTGACGAGCGACTTTCGCGGCGAGTTTGGTGGCGAGAAATTCGCGGGCAAGGGGCTGGACGGTTACGACCCCGCCAAGAAGAAATACATCAGCGTGTGGGTGGATTCGATGATTACGTCGCCGCTGATGACCGAAGGAACCTTCGACAAAGAGGGCAAAGTGCTGACCCAAACCGGAGAAGGCCCCGGACCGGACGGCAAGCCCATGAAGATGAAAATGGTGACCGAACACAAAGGCAAGGACGCGATGCTCTTCACCATGTTCGCCCCCGGCCCCGACGGCAAAGAGGCCGCCATGTTTTCAATCTCCTACAAGCGACGAAAGTAGAGAATCCTTCGTCGGCAAGAAACTGGACGGCTCAGTCAGCACGACCACGAAATGACGCTCGGATGAACTCCAGCTACTTGGTGACTCGGACGAAGTGCGAGCGTCGTTGTCCTGATGCGAGGTCTCGCACGTGGATCTCCCATTGGCCGAAGGCGTCATTTGCGGCAATATCGAGCTTGAGTTCGAGCACTCCGTGAGCGGCTCCGTAGTAGCCGCTGAACTCAGCGAGCCGGCCGTCGCCGTCTCGGACTTCGACGTGCAGCGGGATGACCGCGTCAACCGGCTTGCCGGTCGCGTCGTTGATGGAGATGCGGCCGGTCCACTGCTTGCCGCGAGCGACCTCGGCTGCGCCGTCGATCGACACCGCGGCAATCGGTTGAGGCAGAGTCATCAGCACTCGACCGTCGCACGGACCTAATGTCGTCGGCACAACGGTCGCCGTAGCGGAAGTCGCCAGACTTCCGACCGAACGTCGTTGACCTTTCGCTGCTTCAGCGTCGGAATCGGAAGTCTGGCGACTTCCGCTACTTCGATTGGTCCCATCCACCTTGCGGAACTCAACCGCGCGGTGCTCGACCAAATCGTAGATCGCACCGACATCGCCGTTGACGGTCACCTCCGCCGCTGTCGGCACTCCGAGTTCATGCACGCGGCCGTATTGGCCGACGTAGTCGCCGGGTTCGCGGGCGTCGTTGACCAGGAAGATGTAATCGGCGCAGCCGGATCGACGGCGATGCGGGACGACTTCGGGTGACGATGAATCGACCACGCGCTGATACTTGCCGTCAAGTTGCTGCCGAATTTCTGCCGCGAGTTTCAGCAGCGCGGCTTTGTCGGCGGCGGCGTCCTTCGTGCGAGCGAGGATCGGCAGCGTGATGTCGGCCTTGATCGCCGGGCAGAGGCGTGAGTCGCCGACGATCAGGCCGCCGCGCTTCTGGAACGCGAGCACTCGATCGACGACCGGGCGAGTCAGCACTTCGCAGTCGGTCATCACGAGCACTTTGTACGCATCCAGCCCGTCGCGCAGGACGTGCTCTTCATAGATGACTTCCGGCTGCAACCGAGCGTGTTGCATCGCGAAGTACGCATCCGCTTGCCAGCCGCCGGCGTAACCCCAGGTGGCTCGCGACGCGAACGCGAACGTCGTGAAGCTTTCGAGAAACGCGATGTCGCTCTTCACGGCGGGGATTTGTCGCAGCGTCGGGCCGAGCGGTTCGACGACGTCGTGAATCAGCCGCGTGAGTTCGTGTTGCAGTTGCGGGTGCGTGTACTTGTAGGCGTGCGAGCCGTCGGTCGGAACGAGCGAACTCCAGCCGTGATACATGATCCCCTCCACCGGCCGAGCGATCTTCGTCCAGAACGCCTCGCGCAGATGATGCGGGTGAATCGAGATGAAGCTCGTGCTCGGATCCTGATCGGCCCACTTCGCCGGGAGTTCCCCTTCTCGCGGCGAGGACTCCGCCGGTGCCGTCGTCGAGCGATACCAGAAGAGCTGCGTCATCTTCATGACCCGCTTCGTAGGTTGGGACTCCGTCCCGACCGCATTTGCACGCAGGCCCTTTGGAGTCGCGGATTTGGTCGGGACAGAGTCCCAACCTACGCCCGCCATCGCGAACAT
The DNA here is from genome assembly GCA_945905295.1 of Planctomyces sp. SH-PL62. Classification (GTDB taxonomy): domain Bacteria; phylum Planctomycetota; class Planctomycetia; order Planctomycetales; family Planctomycetaceae; genus SXKJ01. Next base: position 19,544 of record CAMDPX010000032.1, read on the forward strand.
TTCATCCACCGGCAGTGACATGCGCAGCGGATCGGGATCGGTGTAGGTCCACTGCGAGAGCACATCGACCTCACCGCCGCTCCCCCACAATGGTGGGCACCGGACGACAGGATCGGTGAAGGTCCACTGATCGGCACGCTTCGACGCCCGTTTGAACCCGCGATGCACGGCCGAGTGCGCGTCGTTCCAGCCGTCCCCTTTGCTCCACCACCAGCGATAGAACGCCAACTGCGGATGATCGGGCGAGACCACTCGATCGGCCGGGAAGTCCTTCAAGGTTGTGTAGCTCGGCGGGTATTTGCCCTTCACGAAATCGGGAATGTTCGCGTCCGGGCCGAACGCGCGCCGATACGCCGCCAGATCCCACTCGGTGAACGAGACCTCGCTGTCGTCGCGGACCTCTGAGTTCACCAGCACCCCCTCGAAGGCCGGATGATCGCCATACGATTTCGCGATCGACTCGCCGAGCCGATCGAACGCCGCCATCACCTTCGGCGCGTTCGGCGTGAGCGTGCGCCGCTTGAGCTTCTCGCCGTTGCGTCCCGTTTGCACGAACTCACCGAGGTAAGGCTCGAAGTACCCGGGCCAAGTGGCGGCCATGATCTTGAGATCGTTCGCCAGTGCGGTATCGAGCATCGCTCGCGCGGCGGGCAGTTGTTCGGGCTTCGTGATGAGCACCGGTTCCGTCGCATCCGCCGCACGCTGATGATCGACCTCGGTGCCAAGGCAATGCGTGAACCCAATCTGCTTGAGCCGCGGCAATTCAACGAGCACATCCTTCACCCCGCCGATCCCCCACATCACGACCGGCATCCGCTCCGGCAACGGGCGAGCCACAAGCGTGACGGGATAGGTTTCGACGACTCGCCCGTGGGGCACGTTTCCAACGTGCCCATCCTTCGGGCTGTCGGTTTTCGATTTCTTCGAGTCGGTGCTTTTGACGGGCACGTTGGAAACGTGCCCCACGCCGGCACTCACCGTCACGGTGTAAGCATCCGGCCGCAGCGTCGTGTCGAACGCAAACTCGACATCGTGTGATTCGCCCCCTTCAAGCTTGTTGATCGTCGCGTCCTTCGACAGTGGCAAGACCGGTCGCCCGCCAACATTCACCTCCAGCACTGCGTTCGAGATCGGCTCGCGCCGCAAGTTCGTCACGCGGACGGTCCACTTCGGAGCCTCCTCGAATCGAACGAACGTTCTCCGAGGAAACATGGCCGCGACGCGCAGCCGACCGAACTCGCGCACGCCGTTCGTGAGTCGCACTTCATCCACGAAGCCCGGAAAGCCGGGGTAGTTGCTGCCGAGCCGGTCGCCGATCGACAGCGGCAGATCGCCCGCCGAGATCGCTCCGCGTCCCGGCACATCCGCGCCGCCGAACGATTCGCCGTTGCGAAAGAACCGCACGCGGCCGCGACCGTCATACGTCGCCGCGATGTGAACCCACTCACCCGCCGGGAAGTCGCCGTACTCCGAGAGAAAGTTCTGCGACTCGCCGCCAAAGCCGAGCGACAGCGTCAATCGCTTCTGCCCCTTCGGATCCGCCGGACCGAAGCTGAGCTGATAGTCGTCATGCCCCGCATACTTCTTGTCGATGACGACCGCCCAATCGCGCTTTGCGAAATCCTCCTTCGGCTTGACCCACAACTCGATCGTGAACGCACCGCTCGGGGTCAGCCTCGGATTGTTCGGCACGACGAAACCGTGCGACTGATCCCTTTCAGGAAACCCCGCAAACGATTCGAGCGCCCCGCCGAAGCGACCCTCCGCAACAAGCTTCCCGTTCCGCAAGACGCCAACCGGCAATCGCCCCGTCGAGTCCTTCCCATCCGCCGCATCGAACTTCCACAAGCCGATGACCTGCGGCCCGGTCGCTTCGGCCCCTTCGTAAGCCTGCTCCCACGGCGTCGCGACATCCGCCGCGACCGCGATCGAACCAACCATCAGCAGCCCAACGAGAGACCACAGGCACACGGCAACTTTCACGCAACGCAACACCGGCATCATTGGACTCCTCATAGATCAAAGTTTCATTTGGCCGTCGGCCGTCGTAGCGGCGGTCGCCAGACTTCCGTCCTTGCTTCCTCCACCATCGGAACTCTGGCGAGTTCCGCTACGGGCTCTGCTTTCACGCGGAATGGCAACAGCTCCGGCTCCGCTCCGTGAACTGCAGGGCCAAGGATCGGGCACATCAACACGACGCAAACGATTGTGAGACGAATCAACGGTGTCATGAAGTTGCTCCTGGGAACTGAATCCGAATTTCATCCAGCATGACGTAGCCCTCCGGGAGTCGGCTGCGCCACACGGGGTAATCTTTTTCGGGACGCAGCCGATGAGGATCGCCGTCGATCGGACCCATCGGGCCAATGTCGAGCGGAAAGAGAACCAACAAGATGTCGGCGTTGACGTCGCTCAGCACGGTCTTCAGCGGCGTGCGGCCGTAGTAGTCCGCGCGATCATGCCGGCTGCCGAGACACGTCCAAGCCGATTCATCGTCCACGGCCACGATTCGCTGCTCGGTCCAATCGGATGTGACCGTGATCGGCTGGCCGGTCAACAACCAGCCGGTGCAAATCCCCTGATGGACTCCTTGGCACAAGAGCAAGAGCTGCGTGTCGCGTGCGAGCAACTCCCCTTTCAGCCGCAGAGTGAATTCGGCGTTCGTGAAGTTCGTGCCGAAGCGGCCTTGAGTGAAACGGTTCTCGCCACTGACCTCGCGCTGATGCTCGCCGGGGCTGCCGCTGGTCAGCAGCATGAACAGCAAGTGCATGTACCCGGCTCCGGGCGGCGCGTGGTTGTAGTCGATCCACCACGGACTGCGCGAAATGACGCAACCGTCCCGATGCTCCAACGGCTTCGGCCCGCGCGCGTTGTCGATCCACCCAAACCAACCACCCGGCCCGTTGTCGAACGTCTCGATGTAGGTCTTCATCCGATCCGCTCGATGTGCAGAAACCAGCGAGATCATGAATCGTCCTCTGGATGAGCAACAGCACTCAATTGAGTCGGCCGCAGATTACCGTTCGGCAACGTCATCGGCCAAGCACTCCCTGAGATGAGTCGGTTCGATTGGCTCGCACCTAGTGTTCTGGAATGGGTGTGGTTGAGTGCGTTGATCAGATCGAGCTGGTCGCGATGCTGCGGGCGAGTGAGTCGCTCGTTCACGGCGTTGTTGATGCCGTAGGGGTTCGCTTCACCGCGACGAAGCTGATCGATCCGCCGATTCCGCTGCGAACCGTCTTGAATCGTGAACTTGGTCCCGTGAAAGGCGGCTGGCAGAAACGCGCTGCCGTAGTTCTGTGCTCCGCCAGTCGCCGTCGGCGGATTGATCGAGATGAAACCCGGCAGGTTCTGACTCTCGCTCCCCAGACCGTACAGCGTCCACGCACCGAGCGATGGGCGTACCGATTGAAAGTTCCCCGTGTGCATCTGGATGAAGGCCTGCGCGTGAGCCGGCTGATCGCAGTGCATCCCATGCAGCAAGCAGAGTTTGTCGGCCTGCCGCGCGAGATGCGGAAACAGTTCCGAGATCAGTTTCTGTGTCACGCAACGATTTGGGGCGGTATGCTGTTTCTCGAAAGCAGACTGGCGGCAACACACAGCTCCTTCAGGAGTCCATCATGGTGGCGTTAAGTTTTGAAGTAGAAGAAGTCGTGGAACAGATCAGGTCATGGCCCCCCGAAACTCGAATCGCTCTCGCGCGACGAGTCTTGGAAACTTTAGACGGTGGTTCGAGCACCGCGCCCGCAGGATTCAAAGGCCCGCCGGCTCAGCAGGTACTCGGCTTGTGGAATCCTGCCGGCACGGCTCCGACCGATGACGAGTGCGATCACATCCTCGCGGACGAACTGCGGAGGAAGCACGCTTCATGAAAGTGTTGATTGACGCCAACGTGATTTTGGACTTGCTGCTAAATCGCTCGCCGTGGGTGACGGACTCGCAGGCGGTCAGGGAGGCCAACCACCGCCAACAAATTCACGGCCATGTGGTCGCGACCACTGTCACGAACTTGTTCTACATCGCTCGAAAGCTGGTCGGGCAACCGCTCGCCTTGAGCGGAGTTCGCGACTGCCTCGCGGCCTTCGACGTTGTGCCCGTCGATCAAGCGATCTTGCAAGACGCCGCAACACTGCCCGGCAGCGACTACGAGGACAACGTCACGATCCGCTGCGCGGTGACGTTCGGCATGGACGTGATAGTGACTCGCAATCTCGCCGACTTCACAGACAGCGCCCCGTCCCAGCGATCTCGCCTGGCGAGTTGCTGAAGCGGATTCACACCGCATCGGTGTGAAAGACGTCTCGCCGGGATCGCCTCGTCCTGCAGTTCCTGGATCGGCTTGTCGCTTTCGCCCGTCGCGGTGGCATACGTCGCCAGCGCATCGGCGAGCGGATCAGCCAACTCGATCGGATCCACGATCAACCCGCCCGGCTTCTCGCCGTACACGTTTCCGGTGGGGATGTCGCCTCAATGAGCAAGGTGTAGAATCTCGCCCGTTCCGTTTGAGACCTTCAATCTCTGCCGCTGGAGCATCCATCAAAGTGACCGCAACGACTCTTCCAACACCGGCGACTTCCGAGAGCAAGCAAGAACTCGGCCAGTTCTTCACGCCACGGCCGGTTGCGGAGTTCATGGCATCGCTTTTTGAAAGCTCGCATGACGAGATTCGATTGTTGGATGCGGGAGCGGGCGAAGGGGCATTGACCGAGGCATTCGTGCGAATGATCTGCTCGCGACCACAAAGGCCGAGTCATCTGGCCGTAGTCGCGTATGAATTGGATGCGCGTGTGTTGAGCGGATTACGGACGACGTTGCAACGTTGCGAGTCCCTGTGCGCGGCGCGAGGCATCGAGTTTGCCGGCGAGATTCGTCACGCGGATTTCATCGAGTCGGCGCTGGACTTCGTGAAGGAAGACCTCTTCAGCTCCGCGACAGTCCCCTTCAACGCGGCGTTGCTCAATCCTCCCTATCGCAAGATCAACAGCGACTCGCACACGCGACGGCTGCTGCGAGAAGCCGGTATCGAAACGAGCAACCTCTACACCGGCTTCCTCGCATTGGTAGCGCGGTTGTTGAGCGAGGGCGGGGAGATGGTCTCGATCACTCCTCGCAGTTTTTGCAACGGCCCCTACTTTCGACCGTTTCGACGTGAGTTCCTCGATTCGATGTCGCTGCAACGGCTGCACGTTTTTGATTCCCGATCCGCCGCCTTTCAGCGCGACAGCGTGCTGCAAGAGAACCTCATCGTTCGCGCGGTGAAGTCTCGCGAACATGCAGGCCACGTCGTGATCTCCAGCAGTTCCGGAGAACCGGGAGCGACGATCCGTGAAACCCGACTGGCTTACGCCGATGTCGTTCGACCCGATGACGCCGAGCAGTTCATTCACATCATGCAGGACGATTTGCAGGCCGCAGCGCGCGATCGCGTGCGTCGCTTCACGTCTTCACTGAGCGATCTTGGGCTGAACGTCTCGACGGGACGGGTCGTCGATTTTCGAGCGAAGGATCATCTCCGTCTGGACTCGGCAGCGGGAACCGTGCCGCTGATCTATCCCTGCCATTTCGAGGCGGGATATGTCCGCTGGCCAAAATCCCCCAGCAAGAAACCGAACGCCATCGCCGACATCCGCGACACGGCCGAGTTGCTGGTCGCCAATCAAACTTACGTCTTGGTGAAGCGATTCAGTGCCAAAGAAGAACGGCGGCGCATCGTGGCGAGCGTGTTCGATCCAACGCGGATCGCGTGCGAACGAGTCGGCTTTGAGAATCATCTGAATTACTTTCACGCCGACGGAATGGGCTTGGAACCGAGCCTGGCCAGAGGCTTGTCCGCGTATCTGAATTCGACGGCGGTCGATCAATACTTTCGGCAGTTCAACGGCCATACGCAGGTCAACGCGACGGACCTTCGCAATCTGCCATACCCCTCGGCCGCCGAGCTGCGACGACTGGGCGTCAACCTCGGCGACCGCTTTCCCGATCAACTGGAATTGGACCAGTTGCTGGAAAGCGAGTTGGCGTGATGGCAAAACGCGTGAGTCCCACACCACGAAAGCCGGCGCGAACCAAACCGGAAGAAGCCGCCGAGATTCTCAAAGCACTCGGCATCGGCCCCAAGCAGTCGAACGAAGTGGCCGCCTACACGTTGCTCGCCCTTTTGGATCTGCCACCGAAGGGTTCTTGGAGCGCCGCGACCAATCCGTTGCGCGGCATCACGCCGATCATCGATTTCGTGCGAGAAGTCTTCGCCGTCCGCTACGCGCCCAACACGCGCGAGACGATTCGCGACGAGGCTGTGAAATACTTCGTCGATGCGGGGCTTGTGGTCCGCAACCCAGATGATCCGGCGCGACCAACGAACAGCGGCAAAACGGTCTATCAAGTCGAAGCGTCCGCGTTGCGACTCTGCCAGTCGTTCGGGAGTCCCGAATGGCCGACCACGCTCGCCGCCTATCTCGCGAGTCGCGAGCACACCCGACATGAACTGCACCGGCAACGGTCGATCGCGCGAATTGCGGTGACGTTGCCTTCGGGCGAATCCATCGCGCTGTCACCCGGCGGACAGAACCCGCTGATCAAGCAAGTCATCGAAGAGTTCTGTCCCCGGTTCACGCCGGGGGCGGTCGTGCTCTACATCGGCGATGCTGAGAACAAGTTCCTGCATCTCCATGCCGAGTCGCTGAGTCAACTCGGCGTGACAGTCGCCGCCGCCGCAAAGATGCCGGATGTCGTCGTGTACGACTCGCGCCGCAACTGGCTCGTCCTGATCGAAGCAGTGACAAGCGCCGGGCCGGTGGACGGCAAACGCCGCAAAGAACTGAAAGAACTCTTCGCCGGTTCGGCCGCCGGCTTGGTCTTCGTCACGGCGTTCTCATCGCGAGACACCATGCGCAGCTTCCTCTCGCACATCTCCTGGGAAACCGAAGTCTGGATCGCCGAAGCCCCAGACCACCTCATCCACTTCAACGGCGAACGTTTTCTTGGACCTTATCCCGATGTCATGCCCCGGTGGCGAATTCCAACGAGTTCCGTAAGATTTCAACCAGCATCAATCTGTCGGAGCCGAATCGTATGGTCGCCAACATCGCCTACCACAACCTCAGCGATCGACAGTTCGAAGAACTTGTGATCGAGTTGTGTGTCGAGCTCCTGGGCCACAAGGTTCAGGGATTTGTTTCTGGTGCGGATGAAGGTTCGAGGATGTCGGTTTGATACCACTGCTTCTCATTCAGCGTTCGCGCGGCTCGGTCGGAGAAGCGGATGCCGGAGACGTGGGATGGGTATGAGTGGCCGGCGTCGGTTTTCTTCCACTCGCTGAAGAGGTGCCGGGTGTCGGTGTAGTCGATCGCCAGCAGTCGTTTGTCGCTGTTGTCGAAGTAGAGGTCGATTGGTTCTTTGACCGCTTCGGTGACTCGCAATCCGAACGCCGTGCGTTCGCCGACTTTGATGTCTTCGAGATTGGTGACCTTCGACTTGGGGTCGAGCAGGATTCGCAGGCTCCAGGCCCAGCAGAGAACACGGACCTTGTCCTTGTCGCGCGGTGCGGTCCCGATCCACCAGCGGTTGCCGACTTCAACCAACGATGTCCGATTGCTCTTGTCGTCCGGCTTCAGCGGAGTCACGGTCGAGGTGATGAGGACTCGCTCGCTGAAGCGGAATAGTTTCAGAAGTTTCTCCTCGCCCCCGGCAGCCGCGACGACCTCTTGCACGCGCTTCGGAGCGTCCGGTTCGTCAGCCCATGCGCTGTGGCCCTGAATCACGAACGCCGCCAGCGACAGCACCATCAAACTGCTCGCGCGCGCGGCAGTTATCCCAGTTTGTCGAGTCATTCGCATCGGTGGGTTTCTTCACAGAAACATGGAGCGGGAAGAACGAGCGGGGATTCTATTCAATCATCCTTTGCCGCCAACAACGGCACTGATCGCGGGGCGATTCGATGGGGTCATCCAGACGGTGGCAATTTGGCAGCGAAGAGATCAGTCTGTGGATCAATGAAAGTCGGCGAAACTGAAAGGTCTCCGATGCGAAACGTCTGCCGGATTCTTGTTCTTGCGTATTCATGGCTGCTGGCCACGACGATGTTGGGCGCGGCGGAGCCTTTGAAGGTTGGTCTGGCCGAGGTGGATATCACGCCGCCGGTGGGGTTCCCAATTGCGGGCTACTATCACGAGCGGCTGGCGGACGGCACGACGGATCGGCTCAAGGCGAAGGCGATTGTGTTTCGTGATACGAACGCTTCGGCCGCGTTGGTTGTGTGCGATCTGATCGGGATTGCGACTGACTTGTCGCGCGAGGTGCGGAAGCGAGCTTCCGATAAGACCGGGATTCCGGTGTCGGACATCGTGATCTCGGCGACGCACTCGCATACCGCGCCTGATTACATGAAGGAACTCTGGTTGCGGCTCGGTAACGAGAAGCAAGACCCTCTGCGTGCGGCTTACATCGACAAGCTCATCAATGGCGTGACGGAGGCGATCACGAAGGCTCATGCCGACGCGAAGCCTGCGGCGTTGCAATGCGGATCGGCGACACAGGAGACGCCGGTGTCGTTCAATCGCCGCTTCGTCATGCGCGATGGCAGCGTGAAGACTTGGCAGAACTTTGAGAATCTTGAAGTCGTCCGCTCGGCCGGGCCGATTGATCCGGAGATTGGACTGCTCGTCGTAGGTTGGGACTCCGTCCCGACTGGCGTGAAGAAAGCGGTCGGGACGGAGTCCCAACCTACGGCGGTGCTGAGCAACTTTGCGTTGCATCTCGACACTGTGGGCGGGCTGAAGTGGAGCGCGGACTATCCGTACTTCATTGAGCAGACGCTGCGCAAGTCGGTTGGCTCGGATGTGATTTCGATCTTTGGTACTGGATGCTGCGGTGACATCAATCATGCGAACCCGCGTAGTAAGGATCGCAACAAGGCCGACTTCATCGGCATTTCGATCGGTGAGTCGATTCAAAAGCGGCTCGGCCAACTGACGCGGCTGGAGCAGACTGAACTTGTCGTGAAGTCGCGTGTGGTCAACGTCCCGCTGCAAGACGCGACGAAGGAGGAAGTCGCCCGCTCGATTCAGATTCTCGACGCTGCCAATCGTAAAGAGAAAGTCGAGTTCCTCGACCACGTCACGGCGTACAAAAAACTGATGCTCGACCAACTGCGGCATCGCGAGCCGCACGCGAACACCTCCGAGCACATCACCTGGGGCCTCAGCCGTTCGCTGGCCGGCATCGGTGACACGCTCCCCGTCGATGTGACTGTCATGACGCTCGGTCGCGACGTCGCGATCGTCTGCCTGCCGGGCGAAGTCTTTGTCGAACTGGGCCTCGCGATCAAACAAGGCTCGCCGTTCCGCACGACGCTGGTCATCGAACTCTCCAACAGCGTCGAGACCATCTACATCCCCAACCGCGCCGCCTACGCGGGGGGCAGCTACGAAGTCACGAACTCAGCGCTGCAACCCGGCGCGGGCGAGATGCTCGTCGAAGCGGCACTCGGTTTATTGCGCGAAGCGGCCGGCAATCGCTGATCGCAGAACGAGGTCTCGTTGAACACGGCGTGAGCACCGCTTCGGCCGAGGCTTCACTTAAGGGGCGTTCATTTGGACTTGGCGTTCGCGATCACGAAGTCGACCAACTCCTGGCACTGAAAGAAACCGGGCCACATGTTGTGCCCTTGCCCGGCGGGGACGATGAGTTGCATCTCGCCGCCGAGCGCTTCGTATCGTTTCCGCACTTCGCCGGAGTTGGCTTCCAGCGGAACAACCTTGTCGATGTCGCCGTGGATCGCGAACAGCGGCACCTTCGCTTTGGCGAGCGCGGCCAGCCGGTCAATCGGATTGTGCTCGGTGAGCTGTGCTTCGAGTTCATCCGGCTTGAGGTGATAGGCACCGCTGGCTTTCGGCACTCCCGGATAGCTGGTGATGTTGCAGACCGGATAGACGCCCGCGAAGCCGCCGACCTTGTCCGCGTTCTCGGCGGCCCAACCCAGAGTCATCAGTCCGCCGCGACTACGGCCCAGTAACACGGGCTTCGGTGAAAAGCCGCGCTTCTCGGTCAGCTCGCGATGAAACGCCGAGAACAGCTTGCGGCCATCCGGGCTGCCAAACGACTCCCCCACGTCGATCCCTGCGATCGCGATGCCCGCCTTCGTGAAGCGTTCAAACATCCAACGCTCTTCAGTCCCTGGCAGCCCAGGAAGAGTCGGTGCGTACCACACCCACGGCGTCGCGCCGTCGGATTTCTTGTCCGGCGGGATCACAAACGCCGTGCGGCCGTCGACGCGAAACACATTCCCCGGCATCGGCAACTTTTTCTCAGGCGGGGCGGACTCCGTGGTCTGAGCCTTTGCGGCTTGTGCCAAGAAGATCACCAACAGTACGGCAAGGATTCGGTTTGAGTGCTGCATCGCTTGGGTTCTTGATCGAGAGGTCGTGGTCAGTTTTTCGACCAGGCGTTTGTAACAGATGCCGTGTTTGCGAGACACGGTTTGTCCGAGATCGTGCCGCGGGGCGCACGACGCACATCGCGCGTGCCCCCAGACAGGCCCCTACGTGTTCGTCGGAATGAATCTCGCCGGAGCTATGCGGTTCCGCTCAAGGTGTGTCATTCCGCGCGCACCGCACACGTCGCTTGATTCGCGTGAGCATCAACGCACGCCGTTTCAAACGCCCCTATTCGCTTGGCACACGATCTGCGTTTCGCGTGATCGCACGCAGCCACTGGTCTTGAAACGCGAGGAGTTCATGAGCCGAAGTCCTTCGGAATCTCAGACAGACATCGGAGACACGTTCCCGCGCCGAGCTTGGTTGTCGCGAATGTCGTCAGCCGCGATGGCCTTGGGGCTGACGCTTGGTTACGGCATGTTCGGGACGGTGATTGGCTGGTTCTTGTATCCGGCCAAAGCCTCGTCGCGGACGTGGCAGTTTCTGGCGGACCTCGGCAGCTTCGCGATCGGGGATTCGGTGACTTACGAGGCTCCGGCCGGGCAGACGATCGTGGTGACTCGGCTGGCGGACAAAGGGGTGCCGGAGGACTTCATCGCGTTGTCGAGCATCTGCCCGCATCTTGGCTGCCAAGTGCATTGGGAATCGAACAACGATCGCTTCTTCTGTCCGTGTCACAACGGCGCGTTCGATAAAGCCGGTCAGCCGGTTTCGGGGCCACCGAAGGACTCGAATCAACCGCTGCCCCGCTATCCGCTGAAAGTTGAGAGCGGCTTGTTGTTCATCGAAGTGCCGATGGAGGCCCTGGTATGAACGTGAAAGAACAGAGCACAGGCGAGCGGAGCGGCGTCAGTCCCCCGGTTGATGGAACCGCGAACTCGTTCGGAGCCACCGGGGGGCTGACGCCGCCCCGCTCGCCTGGATCAAGCATCAAGCGCTGGTTCGCGGAACGCCTGCCGATCACCGGAGTGCAGTTGGAAGAGCTGACCAACGAGCCGGTGCCGGCTCATCTACGGCATTGGTGGTTTTGCCTGGGCGGGACGCCGGCGTACCTCTTCGTTGTGCAGATCGTGACCGGCATCCTGCTGGCGTTCTATTACCAGCCATCGCCGCAGACGGCCTATCAGTCGATCGACACGATCACGAATCAAGTCGCCTTCGGCTGGTACATCCGCGGCATGCACAAGTGGGCCGCGACGCTGATGATCGCGGCGATCATTCTGCATCAGATGCGGGTCTACTTCACCGGCGCGTATCGCCAGCCGCGCGAGATCAATTGGATGGTCGGCATGTGCCTGCTGCTCTGCACGCTGATCGTCGGCTTCACCGGCTACAGCCTGGTCTTCGAGCAGCTCAGTTTTTGGGGAGCGACCGTCGCCGCGAACATCTGCGACACGGTGCCGTATTTCGGTGTCTTCGCCAAGCGGATGCTGCTGGCGGGCGACTCGTACAACGACAACACATTGTCTCGGTTCTTCATCCTGCATGCGGCGGTGTTACCGGGGTTGATGATCCTGCTGATCGGCATTCACGTCGCGATCTTGCGGCTGCAAGGAGTCAGTGAACTCCGCTTCGAGAACGAACCGGCCGACGCTCCGAAGCATTTCGATTTCTTCCCCGACCATTTTTATACCGAGCTGATCATCGGCCTGACCCTGATGATCCTCTTGAGCGTGCTGGCGACCGTGTTGCCCGTGACGCTCGGCCCGAAAGCCGATCCGCTGACGACTCCCGAAGTCATCAAGCCGGAGTGGTGGTTCTACGTCTCATTCCGCTGGCTGAAGCTGTTCTCCGGCACGTTCGCCGTGCTGAGTTCCGGGTTCATCGTCTTCGTGATGTTCGTCTGGCCGTTTATCGACGGCTGGATTCGCAAGCGCACGCGGTTCAGCGAAGCGAGCGTGTGGATCGGCATCGTCGGTGTGTTTTTGCTAGTCGGCCTCACCGTGTGGGAGGCGATCGTCGAGCACTGACGTGGCTAATCGAACCAATCCTCCAGTTGCAGCCCTTTGACCCGTTGAAACTCGGATGTGTTATGCGTGACGAAAATCAAGTTCTGACTGACGGCATGAGCGGCCAAGAGCATGTCGAGTTCACCGATTGTTTGGCCACGACGCTCCAGGTCCGCGCGAATCACACCGTAGGCATCGGCCGCGCCGGAGTCGAACATCAAGACGTCGAAGGTCAGCAGAAAGTCGCTGATCTGCCGATGGTTTTCCTCGGGCCGGTTGCTCTTGTCCGCGCCGACGCGAAGTTCCGCGACTGTAATCGTCGAGATCACGATGTCGTCGGGCTTGTGCTGCTGAATGCGGTCGCCCACCGCACGCGGTTTGTTCCGCAACGCAAAGACGCACATGTTCGTGTCGAGCAGGTATTTCATTCGAAGGCCGATTCACGCGGGGCCTGTGGATGTTGGATTCGCTCGACCATGAAGTCGTCGGTGACGTGGCCGATCGATTCTCGAAAGTGCTTCCACGGATCGGCGTCGTCTGAGCCCGGGCGTTTCGGTACCAACATCACGGCGTTGCCGACCTTCTTGACGAAGACCTGGTCTCCGTCGAAATGGATGTCGGACGGAAGGAGTACCGATTGGTGCTCGCCAACAACGGTGAGCGGGGCGGTCTGCATGGCAAAGCTCCTGGTTCTCGAGGCGACGAAATCCTAACCCTCAAAACAAATCGCACCTAGTTCAATCTGACTGGCTGAAACATGACTCTTCAAACCAAACGATATCTGATTGGCTTCCTTGGCCTGCTGTTCCTGGCCTCACTCGTGCTGGTGCAGGCGATGGAGATTGCTCGCAAGCGCGAGGAGGTCGGCATCACGTCGGGGCATGTCGCGGTGCCGGCGACGTCTAAGAGTTGCGTCGAGTGTCACGGCAAGTCGTCGCCGGGGATCATCGACCATTGGAAATTCAGCACGCACGCTCGCAAAGGAGTCGGCTGCGTCGAATGCCATCTGGCTCAGAAGGGGGACGTGGATGGCTTCACACATTACGGCCATCACATCGCGACCGTCGTGACTCCGAAAGACTGCGGACGTTGTCACGAGAAGGAAACGAAAGAGTTCACTCACAGCCATCACGCGAAGGCGGGGAACATTCTCGCGTCGCTCGACAATTTTTTGGCAGAGACCGTCGAGGGTTCGCGCACGCCGTTCAACCCGCATTCGCCGACGCCGGGCAAGCCGGACATTCATGAAGTCAACGGCATGTCGAGCGCCGCGGTCGGTTGTCAGCAATGTCACGGCAGCAAAGTCGCGCTACTGTCCAAGGATGGCGGGAAGATCACGCTGGATGACCTGAAGCCCGACGCGAAAGGGCAGCCGACGAATTTGGAGATGCTCGATCGCATTGCCAAGACCGAAGACGGCCGACCGAAACTGCATGCCGACACCTGGCCGAATACCGGCATCGGGCGGCTGAATCTCGATGGCTCGTTGGGTTCGTGCTCGGCCTGTCACAGCCGGCATGATTTTTCTCCTCGTCGCGCGAGACAGCCGGAGAACTGCGGCAAGTGCCACCTCGGCCCGGATCATCCGCAGAAGGAAATCTACGAAGAGTCCAAGCACGGTGTCGCGTTCCGAGATCTCAAGGATCACATGAACCTGAACTCGACGAAGTGGGTGCTCGGCAAGGATTACTCGCAGGCTCCGACGTGCGCGACGTGTCACATGTCGGGTCACTCGAAGAACGGTGGCACGATCACGCATGACGCCGGCCAACGCATCTCGTGGACGAACCGGCCGCCGGTCAGCGCGGTGCTCGACACCGATAAGGATGGCAAGTTGGTCACCGAGGCCGATCCCGCAAAGCGACGTGCGCTGGTCACGTTCTCGGCCGAGGAGAAGCGGACCAACATGAAGCAGGTCTGTCATCACTGCCACACGCCTGATTACGTCAACGCGTTCTACAAACAGTACGACGACTTCATCGTGAACTACAACGAGAAGTTCGGGAAGCCGGGCCAGTCGATCATCGCCGCGCTGCGGAAGAACGATCTGCTCACCAAGACCGAGTTCGATGAAGAGATCGAATGGACCTGGTTCTATCTCTGGCACCACGAAGGCCGGCGGGCTCGGCACGGAGCCTCGATGATGGCTCCCGACTACGCGCACTGGCACGGCATGTTTGAAGTCGCCGAGCGGTTTTATATGAAGCTGATCCCGCAAGCTCGCGAGATCACCAAGCACGCCGTCGAATCCGGCCAGGCCAATCAAGCGGCGGCCGTCAACGCGGTCATCGACGAAATCCTCGCCCGCCCCGAACACAAGTGGCAGGAGACCGGCAAGAAGTCCGCCGAGGCCAAATGAACCGGCGACGACTGGCCAATTTGTGAAATTGGGTGGCACGTCCTGACCATCGGGAAGGGCGTGGGAATCGCGATCAACTCTGAAAACCACGCCCTTCCCGATGGTCAGGGTCGTGCCACCCACCGCGCCCGCCGGATCGTTCGTCAGCATCCGGCTTGTCAGCCGAGGGAAATGTTTATGGAATGCCGCACTCGCATTCGTTCCCGCCAGCAAGGAAGACCGGTATGGCTTTCAACGCACGCTCGGTGGTTTTGGTCTTATCCGTTCTGGTCGTCTTGAGACCGGCACTCGTGCCGGCGCAGACGGTTCCGCCAAGGGATGCGGCCGCCCTGGATTTCTTCGAGAAGAAGATCCGCCCGCTCTTGGCCGACAACTGCTTCAACTGCCATTCGACCAACACGAATTCGCGAGGCGGGTTGCGGGTGGATGATCGCAATGGATTGATCTCGGGGGGCGATCGTGGTGCGGCCATCGTTCCGGGCGATCCCGAAAAGAGTTTGCTGATCAAGGCGGTGCGGCAGACGGACAAGCTCAAGATGCCGCCGATGAAGCAGCTTTCGGAGCAGCAGATCGCCGACCTCACCAAATGGATTCAAGATGGAGCCGTCTGGCCGCAGGTCGAGTTCACGCTACCGAAGGGCGATCCCACTCCCGAATACGCGCGCCTGCGCAAAGAGCATTGGGCATGGCAGCCGCTGCGGGACGTAAAGGTTCCGGCCGTTCGTGCTGCCGATTGGGCACGCGACGACATCGACCGGTTCATTCAGGCTGCGTTGGAGGACAAGGGATTGTCACCGGTGAGCAATGCCGACAAGGTGACACTGATCCGCCGCGTGACGTTTGATTTGACCGGCCTGCCACCGACGCTCGATGAGATCGCCGCGTTCGTGAAGGACGTGGGGCACGTTTCCAACGTGCCCGACAAGCACGTTGAAAACGTGCTCCACGAAGCGAAGGCCTTCGAGAAAGTCGTCGATCGTCTGCTGGCCTCGACCGCGTTCGGCGAGCGTTGGGGCCGGCACTGGTTGGACGTGGCTCGGTATGGCGAATCGACCGGCTCGGCCCGCAATCTTCCGTACCCTCATGCGTGGCGTTATCGCGACTACGTCATCGACGCCTTCAACAACGACAAGCCGTATGACCAATTCCTTCGCGAGCAAATTGCCGGCGACTTGCTCCCTGCGAACTCGGAGAGTCAGCGCGACGAGCAACTCATCGCGACCGGATTCCTGGCGCTGGGCGTGAAGGACGTCAATCAGCGGTACAAAGTCCGCTTCATCATGGACAACGTTGACGAGCAGATCGACACCGTCAGCCGCGCGGTGCTGGGACTGACGGCAAGTTGTGCTCGCTGCCACGATCACAAGTTCGATCCGATCCCGCAGACGGACTATTACGCTCTGGCCGGCATCTTCCGCAGCACGGACCTGTGCGCCGGAGTGCGGAACAAGATGGGAGGCGGCGGCCTCGACTACTACGACACCGACCTGCTCTTGAAGCTGGGGCCAGCGACGAGTTCAGGGGCCGATTCGGCGACGAAGCGAGACGAGACCAAGAAAGCTCTGGCCGAAGCTCGCGCCGAGTTGCAGGCTCTCGCTAACAGCAAGGAAGGGAATGAACTCGCTCCAGACGGACGGCAGAAGAACGTGATCGCACGCGAGAAAGTCGCAAAGCTGCAGGCGGACCTGCTCGCGCTGAGCGATCCGGCGATGCAGGGGCCGGTCGCGTTCGGAGTTCGCGATTCCAAAACGATCAGCGACACCGAGATTCGAGTGCGCGGCGAAGCCGAGAAGCTTGGCCCGGTCGTGGCACGTGGATTCCTCGGCGTGATTCCGTTCGCCGATCCGCCGCGAGTGAATCCGAATCAAAGCGGCCGGCTGGAATTGGCTCAGTGGCTGACCAGCGAGAAGAACCCGCTCACATCGCGCGTGATGGTGAATCGGATTTGGCAGCACTTGTTCGGTCAGGGGCTGGTCCTCAGCGTCGATAACTTTGGAGTGACCGGCGATGCGCCGTCGCACCCGGAACTGTTGGATCACCTGGCTCAGCGATTCGTTCGCGAGGGCTGGTCGGTCAAGAAGCTCGTGCGAGCGATCGTGTTGACTCGCGCGTATCAACTTGGATCGGCGACTCCATCGACGAATATGGCGACCGACCCAGCGAACGAGTTGGTCTGGCGACACAGTCCGCGACGGCTCGATGCGGAAGAGATTCGCGACGCGACTCTGGCGGCTGCTGGAACGCTCAGTCTGTCTCGTCCCGAGGCTTCGCTCGCGAAGGACTTCAAAGTCACCGAATTGCGAAACAACGGCCCGGAGGCTCAACGCCTGATGAGCGGTGCCGTCAGCAACACGCAGCGCAGCGTTTATCTGCCGCTGGTCCGAAACATCACACCGACATCGCTGGATGTCTTCGATTTCGCCACGCAAGGCATGGTCACCGGAAGCCGCGACACCACCACAGTGGCAACTCAAGCCCTGTACCTCTTGAACGACCCGTTCGTGCGGCGACAGTCGCTGGCGTTCGCCAATCGCTTGCTCAAGCAAACGGATCGAGATGACGCCGCCCGCGTGGATTTGGCCTATCTGTGGGCGATGGGCCGCGCCGCGACAACTGCCGAGATCGAACGCGCCTCGAACTATCTGACGGAATACACAACCGCTGCTCGTGAAGTGCAGACTCCGAAGCTGGCACAAGCGGGTCGCAAACCACCGAAGAGAGCTGCGGCCAAAACAGCGAATGCCCAATCGGCGGCGATCATCAATCCCGATCAAGTCCCGCGAGACGAAGATCCGGTGAAGGACGAAGTCATTGAACCGACCGATCCCCAACACGCCGCGTGGGTCAGCTTCTGCCAGGCGCTGCTGGGGAGCGCGGAATTTCGATACGTGAGATAGTTCATTCAACAGCAGGCTGGCCGAACTGAGTCAGGCGAGCGGGGCAGCGTCAGGCCCCCGGTCTCGCGAAGAAACCACCGGGGGGCTGACGCCGCCCCGCTCGCCAATCTTGCGACAAAGGAAATGACGATGTGGAATTCTCAAACCGATACGAACTTGCTCAACCGCCGTCTATCGCGCCGGCAAGCGTTGAAGACCAGCAGCGCCGGCTTCGGGTATCTCGCACTGGCGGGATTGCTCGGCCATGACGCGGCACGGAATCGCGCCGTCGCGAATGAGCCATCCAACGCCCTGCGCCCGCTGGCTCCCAAGCCGCCGCACTCCGCCGTGAAGGCCAAGCGGATCATCTTCTGCTTCATGGAAGGAGCGGCCTCGCAGCTCGATACCTGGGAATATAAACCACAACTCCAGAAGGACGGCGGCAAGGTCGGTCCCGGCGGCGGCCTGCTGACCGCGTCCAAGTTCAAGTTCGCTCAACATGGCCAGACCGGGACGTGGGTCTCCGAACTCTTTCCGCACATGACGAAGCATGTCGATGACCTCTGCTTCATTCGCGGTCTGCACACCGACACTCCGGCGCACCCGCAGGCGTGCATTCAGCTTCACACGGGGACGGCGATCGCCTCGCTCACTCGGCCGTCGATGGGAGCGTGGCTGATGTACGGCTTGGGGACCGAGAACCAAGACTTGCCCGGTTACGTCACGATCAACCCGTCGGCGAACTTCGGCGGAGCGATCAACTTCGGCAGCGCATTCTTGCCGGCTCACTTCCAGGGAACGCGCATTGCCGACACCGGCTTCGTACCGAACTTGAAAGCGCAGACGGTCACGTCACTGCAACGTAAGCAGATCGATCTCGTGCAAGCGATGAACCGAGACCTCGCCGCGACACCCGGCGCGCCGGACCAGCTTGAGGGGGTCATTCAGTCCTACGAACTCGCGTTCAAGATGCAGGGCAAGGTTCCGGAGTTGCTCGACATCTCGAAAGAGCCGCAGTCGGTCCTCGACGCCTACGGAGTGAAGCCCGGTCCGACCGGCAGCTTCGCGCGGCAATGCTTGATGGCTCGGCGCTTGACCGAAGCTGGAGTCCGCTTCGTCGAGATCTGTCATCCCGGTTGGGACCAGCACAACAACTTGCATCGCGATCTCATCAAGAACTCCGCCGCCACCGATCAACCCACCGCCGCGCTGCTGGATGACCTGGGCCAACGCGGACTGCTGGACGACACGCTGGTCCTGTTCGGCAGCGAGTTCGGCCGGATGCCAACCGCTCAAGGCCCGGACGGCCGCGATCACAACATCACCGGCTACCCGATGTGGCTGGCCGGAGCCGGCGTGAAGAAGGGTTATTCGCATGGAGCCACCGACGAATACGGCCTGCACGCTGTCGAAGGCCGCATGCACACGACCGACCTGCACGCCACGCTGCTGGCCCTGATGGGGCTCGATCACGAGCAACTGACTTACCGCTACGCCGGCCGAGATTTCCGACTGACCGATGTCGCTGGTAACGTGGCTCATGAAATCTTCGCCTGAGCCACCGCACTCCAGGGAGTACGCCGCTTGCTATGCTGTCGGCTAAGCATTCAGTCTGAGTTGGTGCCTCGTTTATAAAGGCGAAGTCATGGCCACGATTTCCTTTCATCTCACCGGCGAAGCGCTGTGGCGGCGCATGGAGCGAGCTGTGGAAAAAATTCAGGAACGCTTGGAGCGGACGGCACGAACGCTGGAACAAGCCGGGATTCCTTACGCCATCATCGGCGGGAACGCGGTGCGCGCCTGGGTCGCTCAGGCCGATGAAGCCGCGGTGCGGACGACTCGCGACGTTGACATCCTGCTGCGGCGATCCGATTGGCCAGCGGCCAAAGCGGCAATGGAGGCGACTGGGTTCGTGCATCGCCATTCGGCTGGCATCGACATGTTTCTCGACGGTCCCGACGCCAAAGCGCGCGATGCCGTGCATGTGCTGTTCGCCGGCGAGAAAGTTTTCCCGGACGACCTCGTGGCTGCTCCCGACGTGTCGGAATCGGAAAACATCCAGAACCATCGGACGCTGACGCTCGAAGCGCTCGTGCGAATGAAGTTGATTGCGTATCGGCGGAAAGACCAGATGCATTTGCTCGACATGATCGACGTCGAATTGGTGGATGAATCCTGGTGTCATCGTCTTCCGCCAATGCTCGCTGCTCGGCTAAAGGAATTGCTCGATACCCCCAACGGATAACTTGGCCGGTGCCTGACTCCTCGCCTGTTACTTCTGACCCGGCGGTGGTGTCACGGAGTGCCACCGCGACTTTGCGGCTTCGCCGCGTTGGAAAGCATCTCATGACTCTTGGCACTCGCACGGTTGCGTGCAGTCTGGCGACGTTGATGGTGATCGTCACCAGCACGGTCGGTGATGAGACGAAGCCGAACAGCAGATCGGGATGCGCTGCGGCCGCCGATCGGTTATTTGTCGATGAAGTCTGGGCCAAGGTCGGCGCGCAGTCGTGCCTCAAGTGTCACAAGACCGGCGGCGATGCCGAGGAGAGCAAGTTCGTCCTGCAAGATCCGCAGCGGAGCCAAGGGGCTGCTCAAACCGAGGCCCTGCGGCATAACCGCGAAGAGTTCGCGCGGATGGCTCGCGTGAAAGAGGGGGAGCAGTTTCGCATTCTCTTGAAAGCAACCGGCGGACTGAAACATGGCGGCGAGGAAGCTCTCAAGGCCGACTCGACCGGTTATCGCATCCTGTCGGACTTCGTGCGCCGAGTGAACGCTCCGCAGATAGGCAAGCCTCCGCATGAGGCCGCGGCTGACGATAAGAATGCGCCCCCTTTCTTCGACGGCGTGGTGATGCTGGATGATCGCCGCTTGCTGCGGCGTGCCACGCTCTCGCTGGCCGGGCGGCTTCCAACCGATGCCGAGCTAGCCGCTGTCGCCAGTCAGGGACTCAAGGCACTCCCCGACCTTCTGAATGCGGTGATGAAGGAAGACGCTTTCCACGCGCGGCTGCGCGAGGGATTCAACGACATCTTCCTCACGGTCGGCTACGACGACGGAGCCGAATCAGCCCTCTCCTACGACCACTTCAGCGAGACGCGGCATTGGACTCAGAAGCACGACCTCAACCACATCGAGGATGAGAAGGCGAGACAGAAGGCACGCTACAAGCTGGCGGATGACTATCGCGCAGCTCTGCTGGGTGAGCCGATGAAGCTCATCGAACACATCGTGCGGAACGACCGGCCGTTTACCGAGATCGTGACCGCCGACTACATCATGGTCACCCCTTACACGGCTCACGGGTACGGCATCTACGACGACCTGAAGGCAACGTTCAAGAACCCGGACGACCCGTTTGAATATGTTCCGGTGAAGCTGAAGGCGCTCGTCGGCCGCAATCGGATTGAAGATCAGGAATCAGTGACCGGCCTCTATCCGCACGCAGGATTGCTCAGTTCGTTCCATTATCTGCGCCGCTATCCGACAACGGAGACCAATCGGAATCGTCTGCGTGCCCGGATGTATTTTCTGCACTTCCTCGGCATCGATGCCTTGGAGTTAGCCGCGCGAGTCTCTGATGCCGCCGCCGTCTCGGCCAAGTACGAAATCCCAACGATGCAGGCGTCGGAGTGCGTCGTCTGTCACAAGACGATCGACCCGGTCGCCGGTTTGTTTCAAGACTACTACAAGTTCGAAGGCGTTTACGGACGGCGAAAAGACGGCTGGTACAAAGACATGTTCGGCCCCGGCCTCGAAGGCGAGGACATGCCGTCCGAGGATCGGTGGCGTTCGCTGCAATGGTTAGGCGAGCGAACCGCACGCGACCCGCGCTTCGCCGTCGCGATGGTCGAGCATGTCTATTACCTCCTCACCGGCCGCAAAGTCCTGCTTGCTCCCAAAGACATTGACGATCCGCTGTTCAACGCCAAACGTCGGGCCTATGCGGAACAGCGTTGTCAGATCGAGGGGATCGCCGCTCGGTTCGCTCAGAGCGAGTTCAATCTGAAGCGCGTGTTTCAGGACTGGATCGTTTCGGACTTCTATCGGGCCGACGGTCTGGCGACCGTCGCTACGAACTCGGCGCGACGGGCGGAACTGGACGACATCGGGTTGGTTCGGATGCTGGCTCCCGAACAGGTCGAACGAAAAGTGGGAGCGATCTTCGGCGAGCCTTGGGGCCGGCTGAACGATCAACTGGAGATGCTTTACGGCGGCATCGACTCCAAAGAAGTGACCGAACGCGCCGCCGATCCCAGTGGGGCGATGGGTGCGATTCAGCGGATGCTCGCGAACGATGTCGCCTGCAAGCAAACGATTCGCGACTTCATGCGCGAACCGGCCGAGCGGCGGCTGTTTCCCGGCATCGAACCGAGCGTTGTTCCCGGCGCATCGCCGGAAGGGGATCTCGCAATCCGCCGTGTCATCGTGCATCTCCACGAACGAATTCTGGGACGACACGACGCCGCAGATTCGCCGGATGTCGAACGGACGTTTCAATTGTTCGCGGGAATCGTCAGCGATGCTCAGATGCAAAAGGGGATCGATCCGCGCGAGATCTACAACTGCCGGCGCGAGATGCCCAACGTTCCCGGCGACCCGCAATACACGATCCGCGCGTGGCGCGGCGTCGTGACTTATTTGCTTCGACGGCCTGAGTTCCTTTATGAGTAGCCACGCTCGCCAGAGCGTGGGCAAATCGGTGATCGCCCCACGTTCTGGCGAACGTGGCTACGTCTGGAATCAAATCATGCGACGCAATTTTCTAAAACTGTGCGGCTTGGCGGGGCTCGGTCTCGCCATGCCATGTGGATGGCCATCTCCGGCTCGTGCGAAAGACGAAGACGGTGCGTATGGCGGGCCGTACTACATCGTGTTCAATGCCTCCGGCGGCTGGGATACGACGTACCTGATGGACCCCAAAGGAA
The DNA here is from genome assembly GCA_945905295.1 of Planctomyces sp. SH-PL62. Classification (GTDB taxonomy): domain Bacteria; phylum Planctomycetota; class Planctomycetia; order Planctomycetales; family Planctomycetaceae; genus SXKJ01. The sequence continues at coordinate 42,089 of CAMDPX010000032.1, forward strand.
TCAACGAAATCAACCGCCTGTATCAAGAGGGGGACATCCTGACTCGCGGCGCACACAAATACGCGCCGACCGCCAAGCATCATCAAGGGGGCATGAGCAACGAGGATTTCTACTCTGAGTTCGGCGATGAGCTGCTGGTTCTCAATGGACTCGACTACTCGGTGAATAATCACTCGCCCGGCGCGCGCTACATGGCGACCGGCAAGCTCGACAGCATGGCGTATCCGACGTTCGCCGCGCTGGTCGCGGCTTGTCAGGGGCCGGCCTGCCCGATTTCGTATCTGACGTTCGGCAATTACTCGGCGACCGGCAATCTCGTGGCGATGTCCCGCGTCCCGTATATCCCCTCGCTGCAACGGATCGCGAATGCCGATTCGGTTGAGGGGAACGCGAAGTCTCCCTTTCACGACAGCTTTGCCCTCGATCGCATCGAACAGGCGTTGGCCGATCAAAACGCGGCCCGGACCCAAGAGCCGCGCCTCCCGCGCCTCGAACGGGCTGAGAACATGCTGTATGCCGCCCAAGTCAACTCGAAGGCGTTGCAGCGTGTGACCGCTCACATCCCGTCGTCCATTCCCAAAGAGCGACTCTCGCAGCAGGCCGAGATCGCACTGGCCTCGTTCAAGGCCGGTGTGTGCGTCTCGGCAAATCTGACGATCGGACAGTTCGACAGCCACGCGAACAACGACGTCGACCAAATGAAACTCATTCCGGAGTTTCTCGCCGGCATTGCCTACGTCATTCGGCGGGCCGAAGAGTTGAAGATCCGCGACCAGCTCGTCGTCATCGTCCAAAGCGAGATGGGCCGCACGCCCACCTACAACAAGGGAAACGGCAAAGACCATTGGTCGATCGGCTCGATCATGTTTCTCGGCCGCGGCATCAAGGGGAACCGAGTCGTCGGAGCCACCGATGAGAAACAGTTCCACGTCGCCATCGATCCACAAACTCTCGCGTGCGACAAAGACAAAGGCATCCGCGTCCGTCCCGAACACATTCACGCCGCGCTGCGCGAGTTCGCCGGTATCGCCAACCATCCCTTCAGCAAGAAGTTTCCCCTCGGCGTGCTTGAGAAAGAGAACCTGCAAGGACTGTGGGGCTGAGTACCGTCGCCGTCCGGAGGAGGCGAACCGGCTTGCGGCTCAACGAATGCGCCGCAGGAGCGGCATGGGACACGAAGTCGACTTCTGGAATTGCCGCCGACTAGCAACTGATCTCCTCGACGAATCCTCTCATGACGAGCAGCCATGCCGACCCTGACATCACCAGAACCTGACTCGCCGACCCCGCTACCGAGTCAGTCCGCCCCACGCAAACGCAAGGTGATGGTCAGCAGCACCGCGCGGGATTTGCCGGATCATCGCCAGGATGTGCTCGATGCCTGCCTCAGGCAGAGCTTCGATCCGATCATGATGGAGCACCTGCCGGCCATGGATGCGAATGCCATCCAGGCGTCGCTCGACATGGTGGATGAGGCGGACATTTACCTCGGCATCTTCGCGTACCGCTACGGCTGGGTGCCGGGCTTCGACAATCCAAAGCAAATCTCCATCACCGAGATGGAGTACCGCCGCGCCGTCGAACGCGGAATGCCAAGGCTGATCTTCTTCATGCACGACGATCATCCGGTGCGACCGTCCGATGTCGAGACCGGTGACGGAGCGGCCAAGCTCAAGAAGCTCAAGGACGAGATCGGCTCGCAGCGCGTCGCCGGGTTCTTCAAGTCCCCCGCGGATCTGCGCGGCTTGATTGTCGACTCGCTGTCGAGGCTCCCCAAGAGCGACGCCGAACAGAAGCGGCAGACCGAGTTCCATTACGTCAGCCCGATCCCGCCAGCTCCTGAGGTGTATGTCGCGCATCCCTACACGCTGCTGACCGCTCCGAATGGTCTCGTTGGGCGCCGGCACGAATTGAACTGGCTCACTGATTGGGTGGCGGGGACTCGCCATGCGGCGGACTCGCTGGGCACGCCCCATCAAGCGGCGCTGAATCGCATCGTCAGCCGGCTGCATCGGTCGCGGTTGTTTTTCTTCGTGGCGATTGGCGGACAGGGGAAGAGTGCGTTGGCTTGGCACTGGTTCCAGAACATCGCCGACCAGGAAATGCGACCGCTGGCCGGGCGCATGTGGTGGAGCTTCTACGAGTCCGATGCCAGCTTCGAGAATTTTGTCATTCGCGCGTTGGCTTACACGGCGAAGATCTCGATCGAGCAAGCCAAAGCGCAGCCCGTGGCGGAACGTGAAGCGTGGCTGCTGCATCTGCTCGACACGCAGCCGTTTCTGATCGTGCTGGATGGGTTGGAGCGGCTGTTGCTGGCGTACTCAGGCGGGAATGTGCGGGGGTTGGAGGACGACGAACTCGATCAACGCACCGCGCATCGCGTGGCCGAGGCGTATGGTCTCGATGAGACGGCGGCGCAGTCCTACACCGGGCAAGCTCGACTGCGGCAGACGTCCGATCCGCGAATCGCTTCGTTCCTGCGCAAGCTGACTCATGTGCGAGCCGCGCGAGTGCTGGCGACGACGCGGCTGTATCCGTCGGACTTGCAAATCGACGCGTTGGGTGAGCCAGTGGCGTCCTGCTTCGCGTACTTCCTGCCGGGGCTGAGCGACGATGACGCGCTGGAGTTGTGGCGTTCGTTCGGAGCGCGCGGGGCGCGAGAGAACGTACTGCCGGTGCTGGCGTCGTTCGAGAAGCATTCGTTGCTCGTGCAGGCTCTGGCCAGCGAGGTTGCGCGGGACCGTTCGGCACGCGGCGATTTCGAGAAGTGGCGGGCCGAGCATCCCGACTTCAATCCGTTCGACCTGGCTCACGATCAACGCCGCTCGCATGTGTTGAGCCACGCCCTGCGCGGCTTGAGCGACTCGCAAGTCTGGCTGCTGCAAACCATCGCGGCGTTCCGCATGCCGACGACGTATGACACGCTCAAGGTTTTGGCTTTTCGGCCAGGCGCTGCTGCTCGTATTTCTTCGAGTATGAAGTTGACGGGAAAACGCGGCACCAAAAACAAAACTCGGAAAACGACTAGTGCCGCGTCACGACTAAAACTTCGGGTTGGAGTTTATCGAGAATTCGACGACTCTGCGTGTACCACAAGGAGGTGGTCTATGCACAAGAAATATGTAGTTCGATTGACGGACGAGGAACGGGGAGAGCTTCAGCTTGTGATC
>CAMDPX010000033.1 GCA_945905295.1 Planctomyces sp. SH-PL62
TCAGGTCTCCTCGGTCGAGCGGCAAGACATTCCGAGTTCCGCGCTGCTTGGCCGTTCAGGGAGACCTTCGGTCGGGCCGGGTGGCTCGGTCAGGAGACCGGCCACAACAGAGTTATTTCCATTCGCGGGCGAATTGGAGGGCGCGTTGGCGGACTGGCTCGGTGAGGGTCTGGTCCGCTGCGATGGCGGCGAGACATTCGCTCGGGGATTGGCCTTGGGCTCGCAGACTGTGGATCAGACTCAGCGCCTCACGCTCCGCTCGCAGCCGTTGTTGTGAACGGTCACATGGGCGGTGGATGTCGTCCTCGTTCGGCTTCCTCGTCTCGGATGATCAAGATTGACGGCCGATTCGTTTGCAGAGCGGTGATGGTGGCACGTCCCGTCGGTGTCAGCCCGATGATGATGTTGCCTCGCCAGCGAAAGTGGTCCGACCAAACTTGGCGGCGCGGATGAAACAGCCGCACCTTTCGGCTGGTCACTGAGTCAACTCCGGTTCGACGAGCTTCTTTCCGAAGCGAACAGGACGTGCAAGCCAGCGCGAGATTTTCGGCGACGGTGGGGCCATCCGCGCTGACCGGTTGGATGTGGTCGATGTGAAACGTCGCCTCTTGGCCGATCTGTGCCAAGCCGCAGTATTCGCAACGGCCGTCGGCCCGTGCTTTCACCAGCCGACGCAGCGCAGCGGGAATGCCGCTCATCGTTGCTTCGTCCCGGCCTTGCCGAGACGTTCCGAACGCAACCGCAGCAGCGTCAGAAACTCCGCGAGGTTCACTAGTCCCTCGGCTTCCGACCGTTCGGCGACGGTCAGCCGCCGACCCGAATCCTGCTTATCCAACAATTCCTGCAACCGCGCGTTGACCCCCGGCGGCAACCGAAATTCCGCTAGATCATCCGGCATCTGCACTCGAATCGCGACCGTTTGCGGCATGATCAACGCTCCCTGATTTCCAGCCTCACATTGCTCGCGGACGATTCTACGTCGCAGCGAGACCCGCGCCGAGCGCGTCGGGACGGAGTCCCAACCTACGGCTTCCATTCGCGGGCGAATTGGAGGGCGCATTGGCGGACTGGCTCGGTGAGGGTCTGGTCCGCTGCGATGGCGGCGAGCCATTCGCTCGGGGATTGGCCTTGGGCTCGCAGACTGTGGATCAGCCCACGTTTTAGTTGTGGCCGGTCTCCTGACCGAGCCACGGTTCGTTGACCGATAGGTCTCCGCGTTCGTGCGGGAAAACATCCCGACTTCAATGCTGGTTGCCCGTTCGGGGAGACCTTCGGTCGGGCCGGGTGGCTCGGTCAGGAGACCGGCCACAACAGAGTCATTTCCAATCGCGGGCGAATTGGAGGGCGCGTTGGCGGACTGGCTCGGTGAGGGTCTGGTCCGTGGCGATGGCGTCGAGCCATTCGCTCTGCGGTTTGTCTTGGTCTCGCAGCCAGTGGATCTGACTCAACGCCTCACGCTCCGCTCGCAGTTCCGGTGTCCACGGCCGTGCGTCCCACACCTTCACCGTCCCATCCAAGCCCGCCGACGCCAGCCGTTTCCCGTCCGGACTGAACGCCACGCTCGTTACAAGGTTTTTGTGCCCTTTCAACGTGAGCGACTCCGCTCCGCTCGTGGCGTCCCAAACCTTCACCGTCCCATCATAACTTGCCGACGCCAACCGTTTCCCATCCGGGCTGAACGCCACGCTCATGACCGCGTTGGTGTGCCCTTTCAACGTGAGCGACTCCGCTCCGTTCGTGGCGTCCCACACCTTCACCGTCTGATCCCAGCTTGCCGACGCCAGCCGTTTCCCGTCCGGGCTGAACGCCACGCTATTGACCGGGCTGGTGTGCCCTTTCAACGTGAGCGACTCCGCTCCGTTCGTGGCATCCCACACTTTCACCGTCTCATTCCCGCTTGCCGACGCCAGTCGTTTACCGTCCGGGCTAAACGTCACGCTACTGACCCCGCCGGTGTGCCCTTTCAACGTGAGCGACTCTGCTCCGTTCGTGGCATCCCACACTTTCACCGTCTCATCCCCGCTTGCCGACGCCAGCCGGTTCCCGTTTGGGCTGAACGCCACGCTATAGACATAGCTGATGTGCCCTTTCAACGTGAGCGACTCCGCTCCGCTCGTGGCGTCCCACACTCTCACCGTCTGATCATCCCAGCCTGCCGACGCCAGCCGTTTCCCGTCCGCGCTGAACGCCACGCTCTTGACCATGTCGGTGTGCCCTTTCAATGTGAGCAACTCCGCTCCGCTCGTGGCGTCCCACAGCTTCACCGTCCGGTCATAACCCGCCGACGCCAGCCGTTTCCCGTCCGGGCTGAACACCACGCTCTCGACCCCGTTGTTGTGCCCTCTCAACGTGAGCGACTCCGCTCCGCTCGTGGCGTCCCACACCTTCACCGTCTGGTCCGAGCTTGCCGATGCCAGCCGTTTCCCGTCAGGGCTGAACACCACACTCTGGACCCTGTCGGTGTGCCCTTTCAACGTGAGCGACTCCGCGCCGTTCGTGGCGTCCCACACCTTCACCGTCTGATCCCAGCTTGCCGACGCCAGTCGTTTCCCGTCCGGGCTAAACGTCACGCTACTGACCCCGCCGGTGTGCCCTTCCAACGTGAGCGACTCCGCTCCGCTCGTGCCGTCCCACACCTTCGCCGTCCCATCATAGCTTGCAGACGCAAGCCGCTTCCCGTCCGGGCTGAACGCCACGCTATAGACATGGCTGATGTGCCCTTTCAACGTGAGCGACTCCGCTCCGTTCGTGGCGTCCCACACCTTCACTGTCTGATCCCAGCTTGCCGACGCCAGCCGTTTCCCGTCCGGGCTGAACGCCACGCTATGGACCGCGTGGGCGTGCCCTTGAAGATTCAGCTTGTAGGTATGGGCCACGCGGTTCCAGTAATGCCATTCGAAGCCGCGCAGGTCGTGCTCGCCAGTTTGTGGTTCCTGCTGTTTGAGGAGTTCGATGAGCCTACCAACTCGTGAATCATGCCATGCCGCCTGGCCGAGATTCATCTGAGAGAAGTACAAGCCTCGGCACGCCTCGTCCGCCTTTACGTCCGCCCGCTCCTTTTCGATTTGCGCGTCTCGCGCTTTGTTATTCGCTCGGACCGTTTCCTTCAGCAAAGCCCGATTGCGCGTGGCGGACTGAAACGCGAAAAACATCGACACGGTCATGCCGGTCAGCAGAGACACGGCGAGGAACACGCTCAGCGCGGCCACGGCGGGATTGCGGCGACGCCAGAGGCGGAGGCGTTCCCACGGGGTGGTGCGATAGACGGAGACCGGTTGATGGGCCAGAGACCGCTTGACGTCGGCGGCCAAGGCTTTCGCGTCGAGGTAACGCTCGTCCCGCTTCTTGGCCATCGCGGTGGCACAGATCGCGTCGTGTTCTCGCGAGATCGTCGCATCGAGGTCGCGCGCTCGCGGCGTGGGGGATTCGCTGATGCGCTGCAACAGTGACATCACGCCACCCCGCTTGTCGGGGTGGTTCCCGCGCTTTTGCACTACGTCAGCATTTGGCTGTTGCACGACTTCTTCTTCGGAGGGATTCGGGTAGTGCAGAAGCGCGGGAACCACTTGGGCAAGCCCACTGGCGGGAGGATCGGGAGGGGCGGCATCGGCGCGATGCGGGGCTTGTCCCGTGAGGATTTCAAAGAGGATGGTGCCCAGGCCGTAGATGTCGGTGCGGTGGTCGAGCAGGTCGACTCGGCCGGCGGCTTGTTCGGGGGACATGTAGGCGGGCGTGCCGGGAGTGGCTCCCAGGCGCGTCGCCGGCGATTGAGCATCGTCGGTGAGCACCACCGGTGCGGTCTCTTCGTCCGCGCTGCCGATCTGTTTGGCCAGGCCCCAGTCGAGCACGATCGCTTCGCCGTAGTCGCCCAGGACGATGTTCTCCGGCTTCAAGTCGCGGTGAATGATGCCGCGCGAGTGCGCGTAGGCCAACGCCTCGCACACATTCACGAAGACGTTCAATAGCCGAGGCAGCGACAGCGGGTCTTCGCGGCCGGCTCGAAGTTGTTCGTGATGCCGGCGGATCGCTTTCGAGAGCGTTTCGCCTTTGACCAGCTTCATCGTGTAGAACGGCCGGCTGCCGTCACGGTGGACTTCGTAGACCGGCACGATGTTGGGGTGCTGCAATTGCCCGGTGATCTGGGCCTCTTTGATCAGCCGCCGCACCGCCTCGGTCGAGGCCGAGCCGGGCTTCACTTCCTTGAGCGCGACCTCGCGAGCCAGATCGTTGTCCCGCGCCAGCCAAACTTTGCCGAGTCCCCCTTTGCCGACTTCGCTGACCCAGGTGTAGCGTGACTTGGGCTGCTCCGGTTCGCCGAGCGTTTCGCCAATCGTTTCGATCAGCACCGGCCCGCTCGACGGCCACGAACTGAGCGACTGCTGGATGTCGGCATCCTGGACTTGCTTGATCGCGTCGCAGACGTCGCCACGCACGACCGAGTTCAACGTGACTCGCGGATCGTGCTGATGCTTCGCCAGCTTGCGTTCGAGTTGCTTCTCGACGAAGCCGCGATCCTCGGCGCTGATCCAACCCCGCTCGACGAGCAAGTCGGCAATCGGTTTCGATTTGTCGGCGACCCACGCTCGGCAAGCGGCGGTGAGCTGCGCGAGGTCGATCAAATCGCTCTCAAAGGCCAGCACGGCAAACAGCAAATGGCGATCAGTTGTCATGGGATGCCTCGGCTGGATGAAGAGAAAAGTCAAACCTAACGGAGACAATTTGTTGGTAGGTGTCCGAGGCTATCGCGATGGATTGGCCGCAACAACTCGGCGCGGTTCGGTGCAGAGTTGCAAGAGGTCGGGTTTGTCGTGATCAGTTCTGACACGTTTCTCGCGGCCGGTCGGCTTCACGAAGTTGGCCGTGCGGATAGACTCATCGCCCGCGAGAGGAGTCTCTGGTATCCTGTCGTCGTCCTGGAATGACTCGTTCATCGCGACTCGGCGAATCGTTCTGGCCTGCGTGGGAAAAACCATCATTTGCGAGGAAGTCCCGTGAACGAGACCTCGATCAAAATTCTCGCCGTCGGCATCTTGCTGACGCTGGTTGGCCCGATGGCAGATGCGGCGCGTGTTTCGGCGGCAGATCAGATCGTTCGCGAGGCGGAGTTGAAGCGTGTCGAAGTCATCAACCGAATCGCTCCGACGGTTGTGGCCGTCTTCGCGAAAGGTGGAGCCGGTGGCGGGTCAGGAGTACTCATCAGCAAGGACGGGGTCGCGCTGACGAACTTTCACGTCGTCAGCGGGCTGGGACCGTTCATGAAGTGTGGCCTCAATGATGGCGTGCTGTACGACGCGGTGCTGGTGGGGATTGATCCGACCGGCGACGTGGCGCTCATCAAGATGCTCGGCCGGGATGATTTTCCGATCGCGACGCTGGGTGACAGCGACAAGCTGGAGATCGGTGATTGGACCTATGTGATGGGTAACCCGTTTCTGTTGGCGACCGACTTTCAGCCGACAGTCACGTATGGCATCGTCAGCGGGACTCATCGCTATCAGCCGCCGGCCGGGACGTGGCTCGAATACACCGACTGCATTCAGGTCGATACGTCGATCAATCCGGGCAACTCTGGCGGGCCTCTGTTCAATTCAGTGGGCGAGCTAGTTGGCATCAACGGCCGAGGTTCGTTCGAGAAGCGCGGTCGAGTGAACTCCGGCGCGGGTTACGCAATCTCGATCAATCAGATCAAGTTCTTCCACGATCAACTCAAGGCGGGCCGAGTGGTCGATCATGCGACGCTGGGTGCGACGGTCACGACAGACAGCGACGGTGGCGTGGTCGTCAACGGCATCTTGGAATCATCCGATGTGTATCGTCGCGGGCTGCGTAGCGGCGACGAACTCGTGAGCTTCGCGGGGCGGCCGATTCATACCGTCAATCAGTACAAGAACATTCTCGGTATCTATCCGAAGGACTGGATGCTGCCAATCGTCTTTCGGCATGAAGGGGAGCGCCGCGAGATTCACGCTCGGCTGCGCGGCTTGCATGCGAAGTCCGAGTTGATGCCGAATGCCCCGAAGCGCCCGCAGCAACCGCCGCCCAAAAAGGGCAAGGACGGCAAGCCGGAGAAGCGACCGGACCAGCCGCTGCCCCCTCGGCCCGATCCGCAGGCGGAAGCTTTGAAGAAGGCGATTCCGGAAGAGTGGAAGAGTTGGTTCATCGCGAAGACCGGCTATGCGAACTATCGCTTCAATCAATTGGAACAGGATCGAGTCTTTGCACCGCTGAAATCGCTGGGCGATTTCGCTTCGGCAACGGGTTCGTGGCGTCTGACTGGCCAATCGACGGCGGGTGATAAGTTCGAATTGACGCTCGCCGTCAAAGGCGTCGGCTTGGAGATTCGCGACTCGGCATTCTTTCAGCAGCTTGAGGATTCGGACGCGGCGGACGAACCGCCCGGCACTGGCGGATTCTTAATCGCCGCACACCAATTGCGGTTGTTGCTCAGCAAAGGCTCGTCGGCATTCACGGAGTGTTTCTATTTCGGCAGCGAACCGCTTGATGGGCGTGGCGAATTGGTGGACGTGATCGTTACGACGCTCTCCGCCGTTGATAGCCGCTGGTTCTTCAGCCGTGCATCGGGTCAACTCGTGGGGCTGGATAGTCGACTGCACGAAGACGAAGAAGCGTGCTCGGTCCGGTTTGATGGCTGGAACGATTTCGGTGGTCGCCGATTGCCGGCAACGTGGCAGGTCCGCAGCGGCGAGAAGGAGTTCGCGATCCTGAAGGTTTCCAAGGCGGATCTGGCGGGAAAGAAGTAAGGGGGACTGCAAATTGAGAATTGCAAATTGCAAATTGCAAATTGAACAGCAGCCAAGGCTCGCGGTGTCGATCAAGTGTCGCCTCATGCAATTCGCAATTTGCATTTTGCAATTTGCAATTTGCAATGCGTTCCTCACCTCCGAAACCAGCGCTCAAACGACTCGCGAGACCATCGCCGCTGTGCAGCCAAAGGTTGTGAAGATCTTCGGAGCGGGCGGCATCAAAGGACTGGCGTCTCACGGGACTGGCTTCTTCGTCAGTAAAGAAGGCCACATCGCGACGATCTGGAGCCATGTGCTCGATGCGGATGTCGTCGGTGTTGTGCTGTCGGACGGCCGGCGATTCACGGCGAAGGTGTTGGGGGCAGAACCGCAGTTGGCGTTGGCGGTGCTCAAGCTCAACAACGCGGACGGAATCGAGTTTCCATTCTTTCATGCGGACGAGGCGATCTCAGCCGGGTCGGGGACGCGCGTGCTGGGGTTCAGCAACATGTTCAACGTCGCGGCCGGTGACGAACCAGTCTCGGTCGTGCATGGCGTGATCGCAGCGAAAACGACGATTGAGGCTCGGCGCGGTGTGTTCGACAGTCCGTATTCGGGGCCGGTGTTCGTGGTCGATGGTGTGACGAATAACTCCGGAGCGGCCGGAGGCGTGCTGACGACTCGCGATGGTTTGTTGCTCGGCATGATTGGACTCGAACTGCGGAACGCGAAGTCGAATACCTGGATGAACTACGCGATCCCTGTGAAAGAGCTGAGCAGTTCGATCGGCCAAATCATCTCCGGCAAGTTTGAGCAAAAGCGAGATCCTCGCAGCGACGACACCGAACCGTCGGCCAAGCCGCGCCGTTACAAGCCGCTCGATTTCGGATTCCTGTTGGTGCCTGATGTGGTCGATCGTACGCCCGCGTTCATCGACTCGACTTTGCCAGACAGCGCTGCTGCGAAGGTTGGCTTGAAACCCGACGATCTTGTGCTATTCGTGAACGACGAACTGATTCAGTCCTGCCGAGCGTTGCAGGACGCGATTGGGCGGCTTGAGTCCGGCGATCAGCTTCGTTTAGTCGTGCGTCGTGGCAACGAACTGGTCAACGTTGAGATGCTCGTCCCCAAGAAACGTGAGAAAGAATGAGCCCGGCTGATTGCTGAAAGCTGATGGCAGATAGCTGTTATCCCAACCCTTGCTCATATCGAGTTTGAGATAACCGCCAACAGCCATCAGCCTACAGCCGTCGGCCAGACAGAATAGCCGAGGTGACTCATGATGAAATCTGCTTCGCTGATGTTGCTCCTGCTGTCGTGCTTTGCGAGCACATCGGCTTTCGCCTGGCAGGCACCGACACGCGAGTTGGAAGAGGCCGAAGAGCAGGCTTTCAAGCGAGCCGTGTCGCAGGTGGCTCCGTCGCTCGTGCGGATCGAGACCGTCGGTGGGTTGGATCAGGTGCAGAACTTTTTGCTGGGCAACGGGCCGACGACGGGGTTGGTGTTGTCGGCCGATGGGTATGTGATTTCCAGTTCGTTCAATTTTCTGTCGAAGCCGGCGTCGATCTTGGTGACGACGACCGATGGGCGGCGAATGACGGCGAAAGTCATCGCGAATGATACGGTCCGAAGTCTGACTCTGTTAAAGGTCGAGGCCGACGGATTGGTGCCGGCGCGCGCGGCGGTGAAGGAGTCGATCAAAGTCGGGCAGTGGGCGATCGCGGTGGGGCGGGCGCTCGATGCGAATGCTCCGAATGTTTCTGTCGGAATCGTCAGCGCGTTGAATCGAGTTTGGGGCAAAGCGATTCAGACCGACGCGAAAGTCTCGCCGGTGAATTACGGCGGCGTGTTGGTCGATGTCGATGGCACGGTGCTTGGTGTGCTGGTGCCGCTGTCTCCGCAGGACAATTCGACGGTGGCGGGGGTTGAGTGGTACGACTCCGGGATCGGCTTCGCGATTCCGCTGACCGATGTGCTGGCGACGCTCGATCGGCTGAAGCAGGGGAAAGATCTGCGTGCGGGATTGGCGGGGTTTACGTTTTCGTCGACCGACATGTTTGGTGGCGACACGAAGATCGACCGCGTGCGTTACGACTCGCCGATGTACCGCGCGGGGTTCAAGGATGGCGATCAGATTCTGGAGTTGGATGGTCACAAGGTGACTCGGCCGGCGCAGGTGAAACATGTGCTCGGCAGCAAGATCGAAGGGGACAAGCTGGCGATTACGATCAAACGTGGTGCGGAGACGAAGCAGGCGGATCTGACGCTGGTTGGGGAGCTGCCGCCGTTTGAAGCGGGGTTTCTCGGAGTCTTGCCGACGCGTGAGAAGTTGGCGGGCGTTGCTGAGGGTGTCGGAGTGCGTTGGGTCTATCCCGATAGTCCGGCGGCGAAGATTGGACTCCAGCCGCGTGATCGGATCGTGAAGTTTCGCGATCAGGCGATTACCTCCGCGGCGCAGTTGATCGATCAAGTCAGCCGAGTTCGTCCGACAGAGAAGGCGTCCGTTGTTGTGCGACGTGATGGCAAGGAAGAAACGCTTGAGGCGACGCTCGCCGGATACCCGGCCGATCTGCCGAAAGAGTTGCCAACGTCTCCGATTGAAGCGGCTGCCGAAGGGGAAGTGAAGAAAGCGGTCGAGAAGCCGGACGGCAAAGTCGAAGCGGAGGGGGATAAGAAAGCGGAAGGCTCCGACAAGCCGCGCACCGGTCGCTTCGGTGAGGAAGTTGCCGACAGCAAGAACGCTTGGTGGGCGTTCGTGCCGGAGAGTTACAACCCGGCGTATGGATATTCGCTGCTGGCCTGGCTGCATCCGCCGGGGGACACGTTGGAGGCGACGGTCTACGACTCGTGGAAGCTCGAGGCGGAACGTCGCGGCATCATTCTGTTGGGCTTGAAAGCGGCGAACGTCGGTGCGGGTTGGCAAGCGAACGAGGCGGAGTTCGTCCATGAAACGGTCGTCTCGTTTCAGAAGAAGTATTCGGTTGATGCCGGTCGAGTTGTCTTGCATGGCTACGATAAGAGCGGCCCGTTCGCCACGCATCTGGCGTTCAAGCATCGCGATGTCTTTCGCGGTTTGATTCTCGCCGCGTCGCTGATCACCGAGCGTCCGCCGGAGAACTTGCCGGAGTATCGGCTGCAATTCCAATTGATCTGCGGCTCGAAAGACCCGGCTCACGCCTTTCTCGACCGCAACGCCAATTCGCTGCGGGCGCTGAAGTACCCAGCCAATTTCACGAGCCTGCCCGATTTGGAACATCGGTATCCGAACGCCGACGGAGTCGACGCGATGGCTCGCTGGATCGACTCGCTGGATCGGCTGTAGGTCAGCCTTTCCAGGCTGCCCCGATGGGCGGGCGACGCTGTTTGACGAATGGAGTTTGCTGGAGCGTTTGGGTCAGCCTGGAAAGGCTGACCTACAAGGAGGAGACCATGGCGACCGTAATGGAGCCGAAACCGGAGAACGCCGACCTTCCAGTGCTCGACTATTGGAAGTCGCTCAATCCTGAACCGCCGCCGGTACGCGGTCGCGAATTGCTGGCGGTGTCGTGGTTGGTGGTGCTCAGCGATTTGACGATCTATCGGGGGCAGGGCTTTGCCGGATATGCGTTGTTCTTCGTGGTGGCTCCGATCCTGTTGGCTTTGGGATCGCTCAGTGAGCAACGCCAGCGAGTTGGTTGGTTCATCGCGCTGCTGCAGTGGGCCTTGGCCGCGCGGTTGGTGTGGTGTGGTTCGAGCCTTGCGGTGTGGTGCGGATTCGCGGGGGTGGTTGCGTTCGCGATGACATTGGTGAATCGGACTCCGTATGCGATGGCGGTGCTGGCGTTCGCGGGGCAGACGGTGGCGGCAGGGGCTCGCGGGCTGGGGCATTATGGTCGCTCGGCACACGGTGACTTGCGGCCGCTCAAACATGCGTCGGCAATGTCGGTGTTGATGCCGTTGGCGGCATTCGGCTTGTTCGGATCGCTGTTCGTGCTGGCGAATCCGGATTTGGTCTCGTCGTTCTCGCATCGGTTTGGGTATTGGCTGTCGGTGATCAACGATTGGTTGATTCACTTCTCGTTCTTGGAGGTCGCGTTCTGGGTTGCGGCCGCGTGGTTCTTTGTCGGCTTGCTGCGGCCGACTCCCGCCGAGCCTGTTGTGGAACCGCTCGCGCCCAATCAGGTGCCGGATGCGACGACGTCTTCCTCAGCTCCGTTGTATTTCGCGTATCGCAATACGCTGTTGACCGTGATTGGTCTGTTCGCCGCGTATTTGATCTTCGAGTTTCAGTCGCTCTGGTTGCGCGAGTTTCCGAAGGGCTTTCATTATTCCGGATACGCTCACGAGGGAGCAGCTTGGCTGACGTTCGCACTCGGACTGGCGACGGTGATGCTGTCGCTGATCTTTCGTGGGGACGTCTTGAACGACGAGCGGCTGCCGAAACTGAAACGGCTGGCGTGGATTTGGTCGGGGCTGAATCTGTTGCTGGCGATCGCGGTCTATCACCGATTGTGCATCTACATCGGGTTCAATGGCATGACGCGAATGCGAATGGTCGGCTTCTACGGCATGACGGCGGTTGTCGTCGGCTTTGGGTTGGCGGTGTGGAAGATCGTTCGGCAGCGAGATTTCGTGTGGCTGTTTCGTGCCGACCTGTGGGCTTTGGCGGCGGCTTTCTATTTGTACGCGCTGACTCCCGTGGACTTGATCGTGATGCGATACAACGTGTCGCGCATCCTGGCGGGCGATCCGGCTCCGTCGGTGCAGATCAGCGTGCATCCGATCGATGCCGAAGGCGTTCGCGAATTGTTTCCGCTCATGGAGTGCCGGGATGAAACCATTCGCGAAGGAGTGAAGGCGCTGCTGGCTCAACGCGAGAGCACGATGGCGGCCGAGGATCAGCGGAAGGGAAATGCGTTCTCGAACTGGGAGCAACTCACGGCGATTCAATTCGCGGAAGAGGCGTTGCTTCGCGAATTGAACAACGACCGCGATCGAATGAAGCCGTACTCTGGTCCCGTCAAACGTGAGGAAGCGTGGGAGCGGTTTCGGAAGTATGCCTATCAGTGGTATTGAGTCAGTTGCCGTCGAGCGGCTTCAACCCGATAAATCGGGTCACTACGAGCGCGATGCTCGATGTTCTTGATATCGGCGAGGGCTGGTTGGGCAGGAGTGCCCAACCTATGGAGAAGAGGCAACATGGTAAGTGTTCGGGAAACTGATGTGGTTGTGATTGGCGGCGGGCCTGCGGGTTCGACGGCTTCGACGTTGATCGCTCAGAAGGGGCATCGCGTGTTGCTCTATGAACGCGAGAAGTTTCCTCGGTTTCACATCGGCGAGTCGTTGATTCCGGAGACGTATTGGGTACTCGAGCGGCTCAACATGCTGCCGAAGATGCGGGCCAGCCGGTTCGTGCATAAGCACAGCGTGCAGTTCGTGAACGCGGCGGGGAAGCTGTCGGCTCCGTTTTACTTTTGGGACAACAAGCCGCATGAGTGCTCGCAGACTTGGCAGGTGGTCCGCAGCGAGTTCGATTTGATGATGCTCAACAACGCTCGCGAGCATGGCGTCGAAGCTCATGAAGGGGTGCGAGTGCTCGATGTGATCTTCGAGGGAGACCGCGCGGTCGGTGTGAGGATTCAAGAGGCGAATGGGACTCAGTGCGAGGTCCGGGCGAAGGTCGTCGTCGATGCCAGCGGGCAGAGCGGGCTGTTGCAGAACAAGTTCAAACTGCGAGTCTGGGATCCGGTGCTCAACAAGGGCGCGATCTGGACGTACTGGGAAGGAGCCTATCGCGACGTTGGCCGCGACGAAGGGGCGACGATCGTCATTCAAACTCCGAACAAGCTGGGTTGGTTTTGGAACATCCCGCTGCACGACAACCGGCTTAGCTTGGGAGTCGTCGGGCCATTCGACTACCTCTTCAAGGGGCGTGGGACTCACGAGCAGACGTATCACGAAGAAGTCGAGAAGTGCCCGGCGGTGGTGAAACGGCTGGCCAATGCGAAACGAGTGACCGGCTACTTCGCGACAAAGGATTATTCGTATCGCTCGACGCAGGCCGCTGGCGACGGGTGGGTGACGATCGGCGATGCATTCGGATTTCTTGATCCTCTGTATTCATCAGGTGTATTGCTCGCTTTGAAGTCCGGTGAGATGGCGGCGGATGCGATCGTCGAGGGACTGCAATCGGGCGATGTATCGGCTAAGCAACTCGGCAAATGGTCGACGGTGCTCAATCAGGGCATCGACCGGATGCGGCGGTTGGTCTGCGAGTACTACGACGGCTTCAGCTTCGGCAACTTCGTGAAGAACTATCCGCACTTGAAAGGCAAAGTCACCGACTTGCTGATCGGCGACCTGTTCACGGACAAAGTCGATGTGGTTTGGGAGCCGATGGAGTCGCTGTACGGCGAGGGCAAGCACACTCCGAACGCCTGGGATGCTGGAACGCCGGCCGAAGTCGCGGCGACGAAGGTCAATGAACTCTTCTTGCCGGAAGGGCCGCGACCGTGACCCAATGTTGGCGATCAAGTCAAAGCTGACAGAAAAATGGGGACAGAAATAACGATGCCGCATTTGTTCGTCCGCGTCCGATCGCACAAGGAATGAGTCCGGTTTATTTCTGTCCCCATTTTTCTGTCAGCGCATGGAAACCGGTGAGTGTCAGCAGAATTAGATGATAGGAAATGAAATGTCGCTCCAATGCTACCAAGCTCGACAAGCCAAATTGTTATCGCTGATCCGCGAAGCCGAGGTCGATGCACTGCTCGTCACCGGAGTTTCGAATGTTCGTTACCTCACGGGATTCACTGGCGACAGCAGCGCCTTGTTGATTGGGCCGAGCGTGCGAGTGTTGATCTCGGATAGCCGGTATCAGACGCAAATCGTTGAAGAGTGCCCGGGGCTGGAGGCCGACATTCGGACGCAGAAGACGAAGCCGCATGACCAGTTGGCGGCTGTCGTGGCGAAGGCTCGGCCGCGGAAACTGGCGATTGAGTCGCACATTTTGACGATGCACGAACTCGGCAAGGTGAAAGAGGCGATCGAGAAGACCGATGCCGGGAAATCGCTCGAGTTCAAACCACTGGCCGAGACCGTTGAGAAGTTGAGGCAGATCAAAGACGACTATGAGCTCGCCGAGACGCGACAGGCCATCCGCATCGCCGAACGGGCGTTCGTGGCGATGAAGGCGACGCTCACCGACGAATTGACCGAACGACAGGTCGCTCACGAGTTGGAGCACACGATGCGGCGGCTCGGAGCGGACCGCTCCGCGTTCGAGCCGATCGTTGCCGTCGGCGACCGTTCGGCGTTGCCACATTACCGATCCGCCGAGCGACGAATTGGTGAAGCAACCTTCCTGCTGGTGGACTGGGGAGCGGCTCTTCCCAGTGGCTATCGCAGTGACTTGACCCGTGTTTTAGCCACCGGTACCGTCCCCATCCAACTTCAGGAACTTCATGGAGTTGTGCTCAAAGCTCAGCTTGCCGGCATCGCCGCGATCCGCCCCGGAGCCAAGCTCAAGGATGTGGACTCGGCCGCCCGCAGGGTGATCGAAGAGGCTGGCTTCGGCGACTTCTTCGGACACGGGTTAGGGCACGGCATCGGCCTGCATATCCACGAGGAACCCCGGATGAACAGCGTCGCCGAAGGCGAGCTGCACCCCGGCAACATCGTGACCGTCGAACCGGGGATTTATCTGCCGGGAGTCGGCGGCGTGCGGATCGAAGACGACGTGCTCGTCACGCCGGACGGACATGAAGTTCTGTCATCGTTACCGAAAGACCTTGCTTAAATTTGGAGTGCGGTGATTCATCACCGCTTTGGATTGCGGCAGAGCCGCTTTCCGTCCGAGTTCGACTGACACGACAAAAACAAAAGCGGCTCCACCGCAAAGGAAAGCGACGATGAATCGCCGCACTCCAAAATTATGATCAAACCACGAGGCAAACCGCGTATGGCTGACAAATCCCCATCGACGGGTTCGTTCGATCTCGACCGGGTTCGCGAACTCATCGAGATGATGGAAACACACGGCGTCACCGAAGTGAACCTTCGCAAAGCCGACGAACGCTGGGTGCTCCGGCGCGGCCCGGCCGAGGTCATCAACATGATGGCTCCCGGCGGTTATGCCCCGCCGCCGAATTACGCTCCGGCTCCGCAGGCTCATCACGCGCCCGCGCCGCAGGCGGCGGCTCCGAGTACACCGGCGGCAGCCCCGGCTGCGGTGGACGGCCCGGTGATCAAAAGCCCGACGGTCGGGACGTTCTACGCGGCGCCATCGCCCGGCGAAGCGACTTTCGTGAAAGTCGGTTCGGTCGTGAAGTCCGACACGGTCGTGTGCGTGATCGAGGCAATGAAAGTCTTCAACCAAATCCCCGCCGAGATCTCCGGCACGATTACCGAAGTCCTGGTCAACAACGGCGACGCCGTCGAGTACGGACAGCCATTGTTCCGCGTGAAACCTTGAGGTCGTCGTTTGGGAGTAATGACGAATGACGAAGTACCCAATGACGAAGGAAGCACGAATGACGAAGCCCGAATGCTGAAAGCTGATTCAACGTCTCCATCGTGATTCATTCGTCATTCGAACTTAGTCATTCTTTCGTCAATGGGTATTTCGTCATTCGTCATTGAAGTTTGTGGAGGTCCAATAATGCCCAATCCATTTCCCGGCATGGACCCGTATCTTGAAGGGCCGAAGTGGTCCACGGTGCATTTCGATCTGATTGGGCAGATTGCTTGGCAGCTTGCCCCGAAGATTCAGCCGAAGTACCGCGCCTTCACGAATTCACAGGTGATCTTGGCATCGCTCGATCCACTGGAGATTCCGCGAGTGCGACTGCGATTGCCGGATGTGGGCATCTATGACAAAGGAGTTGCCACGGCGACGGGACCAACCTCCACAGCGACAGCTCCACTCAAGCTCATGGCCGTGATGCCGGAACTGATCGAGCAGAAGATCTTGGAGATTCGCGAGTCCGAGTCCGACGCACTGGTCACGGCGATCGAGGTCTTGTCCCCCTCCAACAAGCGCGGCGATGGCTTGATCGAGTTTCAGCAGAAGCGACGCGAGTATTTGGCGGGACCGGCTCATTACCTTGAAATCGACCTGCTGCGCATTGGAAAACGATTTCCGATCGCGACGACCTTGCCGTCAGTTCCGTACTTCATCTTTCTGAGCCGAGCCGACCAGCGGCCCTGCGTGGATACTTGGCCGATCACGCTCGATCAACCTTTGCCCAAAGTTCCAGTACCGTTGCTCGACGGTGATCCCGATGTCGAACTCGATTTGCAGTCGGCTTGGAATTCAATCTTTGAGCACTACGGCTACGATCGACTCGCCGATCACACTGTCAATCCAACCGTTCCGCTCTCCTCCGAGCAGCAAGCGTGGGCGGACGAATTACTGCGTGCGGCGGGATTGAAAAACTGACGACTTGAAAAAATCCAAAGCGGCGCTGACATGCCGCACTCCAAAGAGGCAACATGTTCCAAAGAATTCTGATCGCCAATCGCGGCGAGATCGCCTTACGAGTCATCCGCGCGTGTAAGGAGCTCGGCATCGAGACCGTGGCCGTGTTTAGCGAGGGGGATCGCGGGGCGCATTACCTGTCGTTGGCGGATGACGCGTTTTGCATCGGGCCAGCCGCGGCCTCCGAGAGTTATCTGCAAATCAAGCGGATCATCAGCGCGTGCGAGGTCAGCGGCGCTCAGGCGATTCATCCCGGCTACGGGTTTCTCTCCGAGAACGCGCACTTCGCCGAGGTCTGCAAGGAGTGCAAGATCACGTTCATCGGCCCCAGCCACGAGGCGATGGCGCGGCTCGGCGACAAAGTCACGGCTCGCTCGGCCGCGATGGAAGCCAAAGTCCCGACCGTCCCCGGCACCGAGGGGCTCGTCACCGACGACAAAGCCGCGCTCAAGACCGCCAAGCAGATCGGCTATCCGATTCTCATCAAGGCCACAGCCGGCGGCGGCGGCAAGGGGATGCGAGTCGCTCGCGATGAATCGGAACTCGTCAGCGGCCTGAAGCAGGCGGCTCAAGAGGCCGAGAAGGCGTTCAAGAACGCCGGCGTGTACATGGAGAAGTACGTCGAGAACCCGCGGCACGTCGAGGTGCAGTTCATCGCCGACACGCACGGCAACGTCGTCCACCTCTGGGAACGGGACTGCTCGATGCAACGCAAGCACCAAAAGCTAATCGAGGAATCTCCCAGCCCGAACCTGCCGAAAAAAGTTCGCGAGGAAATCTGCGCCGCCGCCGTCCGCATGGCGAAAGCCGCGAACTACACGAACGCCGGCACCTGCGAGTTCATCGTCGACAAGGACAACAATTTCTACTTCATCGAAGTCAACGCCCGCATCCAGGTCGAGCACCCCGTCACCGAACTGGTCACCGACACCGACCTGATCCAAGCTCAAATCCGAGTCGCCGCCGGCGAAGAGTTGCCCTGGAAGCAGAAGGACATCGAGTGCCGAGGCCACGCGATCGAAATCCGTATCAATGCCGAAGACCCAGACAATGACTTCCGTGGCTGCCCCGGCACGATCACGAAACTGCGTCTCCCCGGCGGCCCTGGAGTGCGCATCGACTCGCACGTCTACGAGGGCTACCGCATCCCGCCGTACTACGACTCGATGATCGGCAAGCTGATCGTGCATCGTCCGACTCGCGCCGCCGCGATCGCCACGATGCTGCGAGCGCTCGACGAGTTCGTCATCGAAGGGGTGAAGACCACGATCCCGCTCGCCAAGCGAATGCTCCGCGACGCGAACTTCGTCGCCGGGAATGTTCACACGAAGTACGTCGAACAGACGCTGCTGGCAAAGTGAGGCCGTCATGCCAACGGCTTCTTCAACGGTCGGGTTACTGGAAACCGCGACTGGCAAGATTCAGACGGCGATCCTGCACAACGGGATTCAGGAACGCCACATCGTCGACGTCGAGCAACTTTGGCAGCCCGCGTGCGGCCTCTTGGACCGGTGGTCGGCGGGGAAACACGTCGAGGAAAGCTCGCATTGGGATTGGCGAAAGAAGATGCGCTCAGTTCGTCGGAGCAGTCGGCAAGATTCCTTCGCGATTGAATTCGGAGACCTCACCCAAGGATTGATGATCGTCACGTCAGGCAAACGATCTCGGTTCGAAGTTGGCGAGAAACGCGAACTGGTTTATGTCGATTACGTCGAAGTCGCTCCGTGGAATCGCGCCGGATGGAAACCGCAACGACTGTTTGCCTTCATCGGTTCGGTTTTTCTCGGAATCGCCAGCGATCTGAGTCTTGATCGCGGCTTCGAGGGACGAATTGGTTTACACTCACTGCCACAAGCGAATGGGTTCTATCGTCGAATGGGTCTATTGGATTTGGGACCAGACCCGGACTACGAAGACCTGCATTATTTTGAAATGACTTCAGGCACAGCACGCACTTCAGAATTTGGGGACATCCCATGAAATTTGAACGATCGGAAGCGTGGTATCACAAAATGGCGGCCATTGAGGCGGACTACGACGTCTGTGCGGGGCGGCAGATTTTTCCAAGAACGGTTGTTTCGGAACCGACTCCGGCCGCTAAACCCAAGAAGCCGCGAAAGCCAAAAGCCGGCAAGCCGGTTGCTCAGGCGCGAACAAGCAGACGCCGCTCAACGGCGCCGAAATCCAGCGGGTCGTGAGGGACATCATGGGAATGAACTCCAGAGGGAACCATGCTTCGAAGCCTGCGTCTCGTCATCATGATGCTTGTGGTCGGCTCGGTCTTGCCGGCGACCGGGATGGGACAATCGGCACAGCCGTTGTCGGACGCTCAGCGTGAGCAGTTCGAGCACGTCGCCAAGGCAATTCATAAGTCGCTTGCTAGCGAGTTTGATCAACACGCCATCGGATTCGATCCGAGCGTCATTGGATTGAAACCGCGCAATAAAGAATTCGACCCTCGTGGTCTTGCGTGGGCGGACGCGGCAATTTTTGAGAAGGGATTATCGTGGGCGCTGCGGTACAACCGCGAGTTCACTCCCGCGGACATCGGGCTGCTGGAGAAAGCGGTGCGGCGCGCCGGAGAACGATTGCCGCAAGTACAGCCGCGGAATCCGACGTGGTTCGCTCGGCGAGGCAAGCTGGCGTTGGGATATGTGTCAAAGGTCGATGGCTCGGTGCAACCTTACGGGTTGATCGTGCCGAAGAGTTACGACCCGGACCAGCGAATTCGATTGGATGTCGTGTTGCATGGCAGCACTCGGCCGGTCGGGTTGAGCGAGTTGAAATTCATCTCGCGCTTCGATGAAGGGGACGACGAGAACCCGTCTCCTCCGGACCAGCCTTTCATCGAACTGCATCCGCTCGGTCGGGTCGAGAACTGCTATCGCTGGGCGGGAGAGGCCGATGTCTTTGAAGCCATCGCTGATGTCTGCCTCCGCTACAAAATTGACAAAGACCGCATTGTGCTGCGCGGGATGTCGATGGGTGCGTCGGGGACGTGGCATCTCGGCTTGAAGCACCCCGGCAGCTTCGCGGCGCTCGGTCCGTATTGCGGCTATGTGGACACGCACAAGTTTTCGGAGACGCCGCTGCCGAACTTCGTCAAAGTCGGGCCGTTACCAGAGCATCAGGAACTCGGCCTGCACATGTTGGATTCGATCGACTACGCCGCGAACGCCGGCGTTGTCCCGGCCGTCGCCTGCATGGGCGAAAAGGATGTCTTCTTTCAAGCTCATGTCCTCATGGGCGAGGCGATGAAACGCGAAGGGCTGACGATGACGAATCTCATCTCGCCTGGCACCGGTCACGTCATCGACCCGGTGACTCATGCCGAGCAAATGCGACGCATCGCCGAACACGTCGCCGCCTTTGATTTCCGGCCACGAGAAGTGCGATTCGTGACCTGGACGCTCAAGTACAGCGAGTGCAAATGGATTCAAATCCTCGGCATGGACCAGCATTACAGCCGCGCGGAAATCTCGGCCAAGGTTGTTGACGACAGGGTGGTCATCGACGAACTGCGGAATATCAATCGGTTTTCGATCAATATGTGGCGGCTCCCGGGACGCCCGAAGACGGTGAGGATTGGGACGTCCGAGTTGACGCTCCCGAATATCACCCAATCCGAGAGGACCGCCACGTTCTCGCGTCGCGGAGATCGGTGGGAACTTGCCGACGTGGTTGAAGACGCCAAGCTCACCCGAAAGCGGCCTCGCCTACAAGGCCCGATCGACGACGCTTTCACGTCGCCGTTCGTGTGCGTGCGCGGCACGGGCAAGCCTTGGAACCCGGCCGCCCAGGCTTATGCCGACGCGAGCCTGCGGCGTTTTGCCGACGAGTGGCAGCACTATTTCCGCGGCGAACTGCCGATCAAAAACGACACCGAGATCGCGGGCGATGATTGGGAGCTGCTGAAGAATCGCAATCTGATTCTCTTCGGCGATCCCGGCAGCAATTCCTGGATCGCCAAAGTCCTGCCCCAACTTCCAATTCAATGGTCGAAAGATTCACTCAAGATGGGCGGCCAGGAGTATTCCTCGGCGGACCACGTTCCCTCGTTGATCGCTCCGAATCCACTGACGGCACACAGACGCTACATCGTGCTCAACAGCGGCCACACGTTTCGTGAGGCGGAATTAGCGAAGCTCAACTATCTGCTGTTTCCGCGCTGGGGCGATTGGGCGGTCTTGCAAATTGATCCGTCGCGTCCTGCGGGAGAACCGTTGGAAGACAAAGTCCTCCGCGCCGGTTACTTTGACGAGCAATGGCAGTTCATGTCCGGCCGAAAGCCGTAGGCCGAGTGCCGATGGCCGACGTCAGTTTCCTCGTGTCCGATGAGGATGGGATAACGGCCATCGGCTTTCGGCCTTCAGCCATCGGCCGAGCAGCGAAGCATCAAACCTGTGGAGCTCTTCCATGACTCATGACTCTTTCTCGCGTCGTCATCTCCTGAGTGCGTTCGGAGCCACTGGCGGCATCGCTCTGCTCAATCACGCGGTCGCGCAGGAGAACAACCCAGCGACGCAAGTCGCCGATTCGGCGTCGAGCATCAAGATCACGGGGATGAAGACGCATCGCGTGCAGAGCAAGGTCTATCTGGAAATGATGACCAGCGCGAAAATCACCGGCTGGGGTGAGGTCAGTGCGCTCGTGCCAACGGCAGCGGACGAACTCTGCAAATCGCTGTTCGAGTTGCTCGACGGCGAGAACCCGACGCGCATCGAGCATCTGTGGCAGAAGCTGTATCGAGCTCATCGCGACATTCGCGGTGGGCCGTTCATGTGTCACACGCTGGCCGGGATCGACATGGCGTTGTGGGATATCACCGGCAAGCTGTGGGGCGTGCCGGTCTATCGGCTGCTCGGCGGGCCGTGCCGAGACAAGATTCGTGTCTATCCGACTTCAAAAGCTCACAAGGTTCCGCCGCACGGCATCTATGACCATTCGGGAAAGCCGAACGAAATCGAACGGATGGTCAACGCGATCAAGCAGACTCGCGAGCGAGTTGGTCCCGACGGCACCGTGATGTTCGATGCTCACTGTGCCGTGCCGCCAGCCACGCTGATTCAACTGGCGGCGGCGGTCAAACCCTACGAAGTGCTGTTCTTTGAAGAGATCGCCGTCCCCGGCAACATCGAAGTCTTCAAGCGGCTCAAGGAACAGATCGCGATCCCGATGGCGACTGGCGAGCGTGACCACACGATTTGGGAATTCATCCCGTACCTGCACGAGCGGTGCATCGACATCCTCCAACCGGATGTCGCTCACTGTGGCGGCATCACGCAGATGCGCAAGATCGCGATCCTCGCCGAGGCGTATCACGTCCCGCTCGCACCGCACTGCACGACTTCGCCGCTGGGCGCGACGGCCAGCCTCAGCGTCGGCGCGTCGATCCCGTTCCTGTTGATCCACGAGACTGCTCCCGGCGCGTTGCAGTGGGGCGAGCAGTTCATGAATCGACCGTGGAAGGTGGACGACGCGACTGGCTACGCAACGTTGCCCGAAGGGCCAGGGCTTGGAATCAACATCGACGTTGAGAAGATGGCCAAGGTTGCAGCCGATCCGAACTACAAATGGAAGTTTCCTCGGATGACGCTGCCGGACGGGTCGGTGGCGGACTACTAAGGCCATTGAGCACTTTCGTAGCCGCGTTCGCCAGAACGCGGGCTTGGTAACCCGCGTTCTGGCGAACGCGGCTACAAAGTCCGCCGTAGAACTGAAATTGCTGAAAGATTCGCGGCGGTCCGTTGTGTAATCAGACGAGGCACTGCGGATGATGACCGCTCCGGAAACTCGACCGAGCTTGTTGCTGCGAATGCGTGATGCTGGAAATCAGCAGGCGTGGGCGGAGTTTTTGGAGATTTATCAACCGCTGATCCTGCGATTGGTCCGGCGTCGAGGCTTGCAGGAGGCGGATGCTCGCGAGGTCACCCAGGAGGTTTTGCTGTCGGTCGCGAAGGCGGTTGGCGGATGGGATGCGAACCCAGCTCGCGGTTCGTTTCGCGGGTGGTTGGCGACCATTACTCGGA
Source organism: Planctomyces sp. SH-PL62 (assembly GCA_945905295.1). Taxonomy (GTDB): domain Bacteria; phylum Planctomycetota; class Planctomycetia; order Planctomycetales; family Planctomycetaceae; genus SXKJ01. The sequence goes on from CAMDPX010000033.1 coordinate 22,230, forward strand.
ATCTGGTCGTCAACTTCTTGATCCGGCAGGGCCGGCATCCACGTGGAACCGGAGGGAGCGACTTCGTGCGGTGGCTGGAGGAAGTCCCAAATGTCGAGGGTGACGAATCGCAGCTCTTCGATCTGGAGCGTCGTCGGCAACTGTTTTTGTGGGCGGCGTCCGAGATCGAAACCGAATTCCGTGTGGAAACTTGGCGGGCGTTTTGGGAGACGAGCGTTGTCGGTCGCTCGGTCGGTGACGTCGCGAGCGAATTGAAGATGTCGGCGGGAGCGGTGTATGTCGCTCGCAGCCGAGTCATGAAGCGGTTGCGTGAGCGAGTTGAAGGGACAAGAGAGTGACACAAACCCCACCGGCCTTGGGGACTGTCGTTTTACAGGAACCCCAAAAACGAATCCAAAAAACCGGGCCAGCGATCGTTGTGAGCAATCTCAGCGGTGGTTGCCTTGGGTCGTGAGTTTGACTCCGTGTTTTTTGGGCAGATGAATTTCGAGACGTTGGAAGGGCATTGAGAGAGTTTGAGGCGTCAGACGCGCGGACTTGCCGCGTCTCAAACCAGTTCTAGGGCCATCGCGGCCGCGAATTCGCGACGCCAACGCAGTAACGCACGCACCAGTTTTTTGAAGTTCAGGCTCAGGCACGACCAACGCCATTCTTGTTCCACTTTTTCCAAGCCACGGTGACGGAATTGTCTCAGTCCCAACACACCTTTGAGATATCCGAACGGCGTCTCGGCGATGCTCGAACGGCGGTCGAAGAGGGCTTGAGCCTCCGGCGTCGCCATGCGGGCGGCCACCCGGTCGCGAGTCTCGGTGTGTTCGTCGCGGCGGAGCGTGCGGGAGCCGGGAGGTTCGTCCGTTTTTGTCCGCGACGACAAGCAACGCGCGGCCAGAGGGCAGTCCGCGCACGACACGCTGTGATAGCGATACAGCACCACTCCCGCGCGAGTCTCGCGGCTGTCGTACGTCAGCACGCGGCCCATCGGGCAGAGATACTCGTCGCGCTCGGCGACGTACACGAAGCACGACTTGTCGAGTTGACCGCGCGAGTTCAACGGCAGCTTTGGCCACAGGGCTTCGGCCACCGGTTGAGTGGGATCGTCGCGACCAGCGGGATTGTCGAGGCTCGGTGTACTCGCTTCTGCCGGCACGAACGACGTGATCTCACGCGCTTCCAATCCGGCCATGATCGGACCGGTCGCCATGCCGCCGTCCGCCAGGAAGTTCTCCGGCTTCTCGCCGCAATCGGCGATCACGCGATCGACCGCTGGCAAGGCTTCGGGATGTTCGTTGACCAACGCGATCACCGCCGCGTCGAGAATGAATCCGTTCGCGCCGTCGGTCAGACAAGTCGGCGTGTAGTTCGGAGCGTAGCCTCCTTCTTTATTGGGCATCACCCGCGATTCGGGGTCGGTCATCGGCACCTGAGCCGGATTCTTCGCCGTGTCCACGCCTGCCGCACCGCGCGATTCGTCCAGGGCCTGGGCGATTTCCAACGCCTCTTCCAGTTTTGTCCGCCGAGCCTGCAAGCCCGCCAATTCGCTGGGCAACTTGGTGGCGTTCTCGCCGCCCCCCAACTGCGCGGCCGCCGCTTCCGCGTCCCGCACGTCGGTCATGATCTTTTCGATTTGAGTTTCGACATCGACCAGCCGCTCGTCCAGCGACTTCGCCGTGAGCGTCCGATACCGGCTATTCGATGCCTTCACTCGCGTGCCGTCGAAGGCCACCTCCCCCAAGCGGATCAGCCCCATCGTCATCGCCACTTTGCAGACTTGCTTGAACAACGTCTTCAAAGGTTTCGGATGCTTCGAGAAGAATTCCGCCAACGTGGCGTGATCGGGCACCAATCCTTCGGCGAGCCACATGAAATCGATGTTGTGCCCGCAAGCGTATTCCACCGGCCGACTGGTCCGAATCCGCCGCATCATGGCGTACAACCAAATCCCCGCCAGCACGCGCGGATGAATCGGCGGCTGCCCTCGCAACCGAGGGTACTCCGCTTCCCACTCGCTCCAGTCCAGCCGGCGGAGCGTCTCATCCAGCAATCGCACCTCATGATCGTCGGAGATCATCGAATCCAACGACGGAGCAAACAACACGATCTGCTCCCGAACCACCTTCGGCTCCGCCCAATAATCCGCCGTCGCCATGCTCAACCTCCGTGAATGACAGTCGGGACGGAGTGTAGCGACCCTGGCAATAGTGTTCGTAATTGAGTTTCTTAAAACGACAGTCCCCAAGGACGGGACGTTGGCCAGCTTGGGTTACAACCTGACCTACCTCTACTTCGAGTATCAGGATTTTCTCGGCAGCGGAACGGGGGCGTTTGATCCGAGCAACTCTTATGTCAATGTGATTGGCGACAGCGTGGTGATTGATGCGCGCGCAGATGGGGATGTCGTCGCGTTGCGTGATTCGTTGGAGGTAATTGGTCTCCGGGTGACGGGGACTTACGGTCCCATGATCTCTGGCCTCTTGCCGATCAACGCGATTCCTTATGCGGCGGGACTCGGATCGTTGGGATCTCTGGGCGCTTCGGCGGCCCGGAGTTCGGTGGGCGTGGTGACCAGCCAGGGTGATGCCGCGCAGCACTCGGATGACGCGCGGGCGAACTTCACGGTGAATGGAGCGGGCGTCACCGTGGGCGTGCTTTCGGACAGCTACAACACCGGCGGATTCGTGGTCAGCGCGGCAGCAGATGTCGCGAACGGTGATCTTCCCGGCGTCGGAAACCCCAACGGTTTCACGACGCCCGTGAATGTCTTGGACGATTCGTTTGCCGGCGGTTCGGACGAAGGCCGCGGGATGTTGCAGATCGTGCATGACGTCGCGCCCGGCGCGGCGTTGTCCTTTCACACGGCCTTCACCGGACAAGCGGCGTTTGCTCAGGGCATCATTGACTTGGCGGCTGCCGGCGCGGACGTGATCGTCGATGACGTCTTCTACTTTGCCGAGCCGTTCTTCCAGGATGGGATCATCGCTCAGGCGGTGGACACCGTCGCCGCGGCCGGCGTCTCGTATTTCTCTTCGGCCGGAAACCAAGCTCGGCAGTCCTATGAGAGTGGCTTCGTCAGTTCGGGGGTGTCTGGGAATGGATTCGTCAATCTCCACGACTTCAATCCGGGTGGCGGAACGGACGCCTTTCAGCAGATCACCATTCCAGCCGGTGGAACGCTGACGCTGTTCTTCCAATGGGATGAGCCGTTTGGTGCTTCAACGAGCGACGTGGATATCTACTTGCTGGACGCCGACAACGTGAGCGCGAACGTCCTGGCGTCTGGCGAGAACGGAAACGTCGGCGGCGATCCGTTTGAGTTCATCAGCTACACGGCGGGTGAGTCACCTGAGACCGTGCATCTGGCGATTGATCTTTTCAGTGGTCCGGCTCCCGGTTTGATGAAGTACATCTACCTGGAGTCGTCGGTCACGATTAACCAGTTCGCGACGAACAGTGCGGCGTCGTTTGGGCATTCGCAGGCGGTCGGAGCGACGGCGGTGGGTGCGGCGTTTTATCTCCAGACACCGGAATTCGGACAAACTCCGCCGTTGCTGGAGAGCTTTTCGTCGGCGGGCGGCAATTCGATTCTGTTCGACACGGCGGGGACGCGACTGGCGATGGCCGAGATTCGCAACAAGCCGGAGATCACCGCCCCCGATGGTGCCGAGACATCGTTCTTCGGACAGTTCATCGACTTTGCCGGCGAGACCCCGGGCCTGCCGAACTTCTTTGGCACCTCGGCCGCCGCGCCTCATGCGGCGGGTGGTGCGGCGTTGCTGCTGCAAGCCAAGCCGTCGCTCAGCCCGACCGAGATTCGAACCGCGTTCACGTCCACGGCAATCAACATTGGTCCGGCCGGGTTTGATTTTGAGAGCGGCGCGGGATTGATCGACGTCAATGCGGCGCTTGGCTTCGTTGGTCCTTTGGATTACGGCGATGCTCCCAGCCCGTATCCCACGCTGTTTGCCAACGATGGTGCGCGTCACACGGCGACGGGTCCGCGGTTGGGCAACGCTCGCGACAGTGAGCTGGAAGGACAGCCCAACGCGACCGCGACGGGGGATGGTGCGGACGAGGATGGCATTTCGTTCCCGACCACGCTGTTTGTCAGCAGCAATGGAACGACGATGGCCAGTGTGGAAGTCGATTTGCAGAACGCGGACGCAACCTCGAACTTCCTGGATGCGTGGATTGATTTCAATCAGGACGGCGACTGGAGCGATCTCGGCGAGAAGATCATTTCGAGTGCCGATTTGGGAACGATGGACGGTCTGCAGACGGTGTCGTTCACGATCCCGCAAGATGCCATGCCGAATACGGGAATCACGTTCGCTCGCTTCCGCTTGAGCACCACCGGAGGTTTGAACGAGACCGGCTTTTCCGCCGCTGGTGAGGTCGAGGACTACGCGGTCACGTTGGTCGAGTCCGATGCCGGAGGGATGGGCACGGTGGATCTCCCGGCGGGCGGCGGCGGATTCACGGTGGATGTGAGCGGCGGTCAGGTGCGAGTTCTGCAAGGTGGCCAGGTCATTCAGTCGACTCCCTTGGGGGACAACAACGCGCTCGTCATCAATGGCACCGACGCGGGCGACGACACACTGACGCTGGACCTGTCGAATGGCAGTCCGATTCCAGCCGGCGGGCTGGTCTTCAATGGCGGGATGGGTGGCGACGACATGTTGCAGGTGCTCGGTGGCACGGCGACGGACGTGGTTTATGCGGTGTCGCCACCGGGTGCCGGGAACGGCAACGGGACACTGTCGATCGATGGTGCTGACATCGCCTTCACGGGGTTGGAGCCGCTGTTGGTGACGGTGATGGCCACGACCGTGACGATTGATTTGTCGGGTTTGGCGGCTGGTGAGGAGCTGACGCTGCAAGACGTCGGGGCCAACAACGACATGATGTCGCAGGTCAACTTCGTCAACAACAACCTCGAAGACATCACCTTTGCGAATCCGACCGGATCGTTTGTGATCATCGGCAGCGACATGCTCGACACGTTCCACATCAACGCTCTGGATACGTTGGACAACACCGGAGCCGCGTTGTCGGCGACACTGACCGTCGATGCCGGCAGCGGCAATGACATCATCGACTTCAACGCAAAGACCAGCAGCGGAACCTACACGTTTAATGGAGAAGGTGGCTCCGATGAATTGCAAGGCCGTGACGCCAATCAAACCTGGAACATCACGGGAGCTGACGCCGGGAACATCGGCGGCCTGGGTGTCGTGGATTTCACGTCGATCCAAAATCTGACCGGCGGCACAGGGGACGACAGGTTCAATATCGCGACCGGGACGAGCATCTCCGGCGCGATCACCGGTGGAAACGGCAACGATACGTTGGACATCGACGGTTCGGGGACCGTGAATACGTTCAACGGCGGCAACAACACCGACACGATTGATGAGGCGGATGTGACCACGGTCGTCGCAACACTGACCACGGCGATTTCCGGCACCATCACGAACATCACCAATCCCTACACCAGCGTGGAAGCGTTGATCGGCAACGACACCGACTCCACGTTGAATCTGCCGAACTCCGGCTCGATCGTCTCGATCACCGGGATGAATGACGGCACCGTCATGAATGGCGGCACGATGAACTTCACCGACTTCAATGTCGTGGTCTTCGGTGACGGGGACGACGATATCACCTTCCTGGCCGGAGCCAGCCTGACTAGCAATACGATCAACGGCGGACTCGGCGACGATACGTTGACCGTGGACTTCACTGGCAACGTGCCGCTGGCGGCGGGCACGCTGAACTGGGAAGGGGGCGACGAAGTCGGCGACAACGATGCGTTGGTCATCACCGGCTACAACTTCACGGCGGGACCGTTTGCGAATGGGGCGGCCGATGTGACGGTCAATCACCTGAATGACGGCGATCCGACCAACGGCGATGAAGGCAATGTCACGGTCGGCCCGGTCGGAACGCTGCTGGGGACGATCAATTTCATTGAAATCGAACCGTTGATTCTGGCAGGTTCGGCGGCGGACGTGGTCATCAATCTGCCGGTGGGGACTGCCAACACCGATGTGCTGTTTGCGGATGACACGGCGGCGAACTTCGGGGCGAATGGGAACAACCTCGCGAATCGCTCGGCCATTGATGCTTCCACGTTTGAGTACACCGAGTTCGTGAATCCGACGAATACGCTTGTGATCAATCTCGGCGACCAGGGTGACACGATCACGATCCTGAGCTTGGATGGGAATTATGTGACGGCTGGGCCGAGCGCGGGGACGACGATTCAGGGCGGGACCGGAGATGACGTCATCAGCTTCGCATTGGTGACTCCGGCGGCGACGAACATTGATCTGTTGGGCGGTCTGGGCGACGACCTGTTTGACATCGACACCACGCTGACGGGTGAGGTGGATGGGCAAGCAAATACGATCGCTGGCGACACGTTGGCGGGGGATGCGATCGACCTGGTGACGTTGACGGGTGGCAACGCGGATGGTTTCGCGGGAGATGAAGCCAGCATCACGGCGGGCTTCAACGGCATTGAGACGATCACGGCCAACGCAGCCGCCAACTCGCGATTGACCGGCCGGGACGATGCCAGCACTTGGACGCTCAACATTGGTGGCGTCCAAGGCCGTTACGACGACAGTGATGTTGGTGTGACGGGAACTCCGCAACTGCGGCACAACAACTTTGACACGCTGCAAGGGGGAACTCAGAGCGACCTCTTCCTCGTGACGGTTGCGAGCACGTTCAATTTGAACGGCGGCGACGGAGTGGACAACTTTGACATCGACGCGGCGTTGGCCGGCACCATCCAAGGGGGATTGGGAGTCGATACGCTGCAAGGGGATTTGATCACGGCGGTGACGCTGACCGGTTCGGTGGCCGCTGATGGCTATGCGGGGAACGAGGCGGATATCAACGGCGGCGCGAACAGCTTCATCGGCATCAACGTGCTCTTGGCCAGCACGGCGGTCGGAGTCGATGCCTTGCTGATGGGCCGGGACTTGGCCAGCACTTGGACCCTCGACGGTGCTCCGCGCTACAACGACGGCACGGGCAATGGCACCGTGTCTTTCGTTGGCTTCGAGACGCTCAGCGGTGGTACGGCCATCGATTCGTTCCTGGTGACCGTGGACCCGGATGACGGTCAGGGCACGGATGGCACGACGCTCTTCGGAAACGACGGCGCTGATGTGTTCCAACTCGACGTGGCGTTTCTGGGCCAGGTCTTTGGTGGCGGAGTCGGGCCAGCGACGGATCTCGACGTTCTGCAAGGGATCGTGATTGATAACGTGGTGCTGGTCTCTTCGGACAACGAAGGTTTCAACGGGACGGAAAACAGCATCACGACCACGCCCGTGGGAATGAACGGCTTCAACGGGATCGACACGATCAATGCGACGACGACTGTCGCTTCGCGGTTGACCGGACGTGACGTAGGAGGGGGTTCGACGTGGACGATTGCCGGTGCCGGTTCGAGCTACACCGATGGGACGCGGACTCTGGTCATTGATACGGACTTCGACAGCCTGCAAGGGGGGAACGACAGCGACACCTTCAACATCACCGCGAACAGCGATTTCGATTTGTTCGGCGGCGACGGTTCGGACACCTTCAATGTGATCGGTGTCGGTACAGTGCTGACCGGTTCGATCGACGGTGAAGGAGCGAACGATCTGCTGCAAGGGACCGGGATCGACGACGTGACGCTGGTCTCGTCAGCGGCTGGAGGCGAGTTCTCCGGTCTGGAAGGGAGCATCTCCGGCGGCTTCGCGAGGATCGGGACCATCAACGGGACTACCGCCGGCACCGGAATTCTAAGGGGCGAGGACGCCGGCACCAGCACTTGGACTTTGAATGGTGTCGCTCCGACCTACGCCGATGGCACGAGCACACTCAACTTCAGTCTCTTCGGCACTCTGCAAGGCCGGGGTGCGGTGGATAACTTCACCGTCACGGGAGTCAGTGACTTCAACCTCAACGGCGGCGGAAACAACGACACGTTTACGCTCAATGCCGCTTTGAATGCCGGGCGTTCGATCAATGGCGAGGATGGCATCGACACGCTGACCGGGGCGACGATCAGCGTCGTTGGTCTGACGGCGGCGGTCACGGGGAATGGTTTCTCCGGGACGGAAACCGATATCCCCGGCGGCTTCCTGGGGATCAACACGTTGGTGGGGACCAACAGCGGCACGCTGACGGGCTTCTCTGCGGGTGGGACGAGTGCGATTTGGACGCTCACCGGCGATACGGCGACCTACGCCGATTCGGCCTCGGGCGAAGTCTTGAATCTCAACGACGGCGCGATTGCCGGCGTCGTGACGCCGGGCTTTACCATTCTGCAAGGTGGGGGCGGCATCGACACGTTCAATGTGAATGCTTCGACGACGGTGGAACTGTCGGGGAACGGTGGCGCGGATGTCTTCAATCTCACGGACGACGATGCCACGGCCGCAACGGTGCTGTTGACGGGCAACATCAGCGGCGGCGACGGTGTGGATAGCGTGAGCTTCACGAACAACACGGCCAATCTCTCGGGCAACATCGACGGCGGGTTGCTCGGAGCGTCCATCAATTTCAACGCGACCACGACCGGTGTTGACGTGACGATTTCGGGAGCCGGGGTTTCGGCGGGAGTGGCGGGAGATGACAGCGTCGGCTTCGTCGGCGGCACGTTCACCAACATCACGACGATCATCGGCGAAGCGGGCGTGGGGAACCTATTTAACGGAGCGACGAGCGGCACCTTCAATTTCGGAGCGACCGCGACGTACACGACAGGTGGCGGGATGGTGACGTTCTCGCAATTTGAAGAAGCCCACGGTGGTTCGGGGAATGACACATTCAACGTCTCGGCCGCTCCAGCAATTCCGCTCTTTGGCGGTGACGGCGACGACGCGTTGGCGGTCGATTTTGCCGCCGGTGCGTTTGACGTGACCTTCGATGGGGAAGAGCAGGCGACGGTGGCGGGAGACAATCTCACGGTCGCCAATAACACCTTCGCGACTTTGGACTACACGGTCACCGCCGTCGGCGAGGGCAATCTAGTGTTTGCCGGTGCCACGGTTGGAGACCCCAATGGCACGATCACCTTCACCGGTCTCGAACCGGTGACGGTCACCTCCGCGTTGGGGACGGTGACGATCACGATTGATCCGGCGGCGTTTGCCGGGACCATCACCACGAATATCTCAAGCGCCGCCGGCGTCACGACGGTGGACTTCGATAACGGACTGGAAGATTTGGTTTTCACGAATCCCACGGTCGCGCTCATTTTCATCGGCGACAATGCGGAAACGGACATCATCAACGTCAACTCGATGGTGGGCTTCACGGCAGCACTCACGATCGACGCGGGTGCTGATGTCGGCGATGTCATCAGCGTGACCTCGGATTTGGCGCTCGGTTCGGCAACGTCCACTGGCGATCTGACGCTCACCGCTGAGACGATCAACTTGAGTGCGGCCAGCATTCGCACGGACAACGTGGCGGCGGCCGGCAGCGTGACCTTGGACGCGACGACGATCAACATCGACGCGAATCTGACCATCGATACGAACAATGGCACCGACGGAATCTTGGACGTCGTGACTTCCCGGATCGACGCGGTCGCAGGCGGAGCGCAATCCCTGACGCTGGATCTGGGGGACAGTTCGTTCGCCGACAACAATGCGGTGGCGAACGATTACAGCACCGTGGCGATCACCAGCGCCAACGACGTCACACTGACTGAGACGAACACGATCAACCTGGGCACCGTCTTGGTGACCGGAACGTTGACCGGCACAGCGAACGGGCTCGTGGACTTCACCGGCGGAGCCAGCACGGTGGGACTCTTGGATATCAATACCAATAACGCCGGCGCGATCACGGATACGGCGGGCACTCTCGTCGTGACCGGTACGGCAACTTTGTCGGCCGGTGCTCTGAACAACATCACCTTGAACAACGCCAACAACTTCAGCACGGTGGTGCTGGTTGACGGCCTGAACGTCACTCTGAACGACACGGGCGCGATTACCCTGAGCACCTTTGCCGGAACGTCGGACGTCACGGGGAACCTGAGTGTGACGGCGGCCGGTTTAGTCGACTTCAGCGGGCCGGGGACGACCACTGTGGGCGGGACGCTGTCGATTACGACCACGGCGGGCGGAATCACCGACAGCGATCCCACGGGCATTTTGGCGGTGACGGGAACGGCAACTTTGGCAGCGGGTGCGGCCAACAACATCACGCTCAATAACGTCAACAACACCTTCAGCACGGTGGCGATCACGAGCGGTCTCGACGTGATCTTGGTCGATGCGGACGCGATCAACTTGGGAACCTCGGCGGTGTCGGGATTCTTGAACGTGACGTCTGGTGGTTTGGTGGACTTCACGGGCGCGGGAGCCTCCACCGTCGGTACGACGCTGACCATTGCCACGACCGTCGGCGGGATCGACGACAGCGGCACGGGCACATTGACAGTCACCGGGACAGCAACCTTGGCGGCCGGAGCGACGAACGACATCACGCTCAATAACGCCAACAACTTCAATACCGTGGTGCTCATCAGTGGCCGCGACGTGACTTTGAGCGACACCGGCGCGATCAACTTGGGAAATGCGATCGTGACGGAGGATCTCAGCGTGACCGCGGGTGGGCTGGTCGACTTTACCGGCGCGGGCGCGAGCACGGTGGGGGGCACACTGGGGATCACGACAACGGCGGGCGGAATCACCGACACGGGTGCCGGCTCGTTGACGGTGACGGGCCTCTCAACACTGGCGGCCGGAGCGGCCAACAACATCACGTTGGATAATGTTCCCAACGACTTCAGCACCGTCATCATCACTAGCGGAAACAACGTGACGCTGCGGGACACGACCGACATCGACCTGGGTGCCTCCACGGTGAGCGGGGCGCTGTCGGTCACGACCGGTGGCAACATCACGGAAAGCGGCGCTCTCATCGTGCAATTAACGACGACGCTCGCAGCCACGAACCCCAATAGCGACATCCTGCTGAACACTCAGGCGAACAATCTCACCGGAGCCGTCAGCTTCGGCGGCACCTTGGCCAACATTCGGGACGTGGCGCTGCGCAATGTGAATGCGGCCGCGACGGTGCCGACGCTCAGCACCCTGACGTCGTTGCAGAATCTGACGATCAACTTCGACAACGCCAATGTCGTGCTGCCAGCACTGACGACGACTAACGGCGGCAATTTGGTGGTGACCTCGGGTGGTGCCGTCGGCGTCACCAACGCTGCGTTGGTCACGGTGGCCGGCACTTCCACCCTGACCACAACCACCAATGGCGCGGACATTGTCCTGAATCCGTTCGCCTCGACCGGTGCCGTGACGCTGAACACCGTCGGAGCGGGTGGTAACGCGACGCTCGTCAGCGCCGGCGCGATCAGTTTCGGCGGCACGTCGACGGTCAACGGCGACCTGGCAGTGACTGCGGTCGGCATCACGCAAGACGTGACGGGCGTCCTGACAGTCACCGGCACCACGAGCCTGACGGCCGGAGCGGCCAACAACATTACGCTGGGCAACGCGAACAACTTCGGCGGCGACGTGACGATCGTGTCGGGCCTGAACGTGACGCTCAACGACACCGGGGCAATCAGCTTCGGCGGCCTCTCGACGATCAGCGGCAACCTGATTGTCACGGCGGCCGGCCTGATCAGTGGCGGTGGCGCGGCGGGTACGCTGGCGGTCACCGGTACCACGAGCCTGACGGCCGGAGCCGGGAACAGCATCACGCTGGACAACGGCAACAACTTCGGCGGCGACGTGACGATTGTGTCGGGGATGGACGTGACGCTCAACGACACCGGAGCGATCAGTTTCGGCGGCGTGTCGACGATCAGCGGCAACCTGATTGTCACGGCGACCGGCCTGATCAGTGATGGTGCGGCGGGGACGCTGGCGATCACCGGCACCACGAGCCTGACGGCCGGTGCGGCCAACAGCATCACGCTGGATAACGCCAACAACTTCGGTGGCGATGTGACGATCGTGTCGGGCCTGAACGTGACGCTGAGCGACACCGACGCGATCAGCTTCGGCGGCGTGTCGACGATCAGCGGCAACCTGGTCGTGACATCGGCTGGGTCGATCAGTGACGGGGCGGCGGGGACTCTGGCGATCACCGGCACCGCGAGCCTGACGGCCGGAGCCGGGAACAGCATCATGCTGGATAATGCCAACAATTTCGGCGGCGATGTGACGATCGTGTCTGGCCTGAACGTGACGCTCAACGACACCGGAGCGATCAGTTTCGGCGGCGTGTCGACGATCAGCGGCAACTTGATGATCACGGCGGCCGGCCTGATCAGTGATGGCGCGGCGGGAACGCTGGCGATCACCGGCACCTCGAGCCTGACGGCGGGAGCGGGGAACAGCATCACGCTGGACAACGCCAACAACTTCGGCGGCGACGTGACGATCGTGTCGGGCCTGAACGTGACGCTAAGCGACACCGGAGCGATCAGCTTCGGCGGCGTGTCGACGATCAGCGGCAACTTGATTGTCACGGCGGCCGGCCTGATCAGTGACGGGGCGGCGGGAACTCTGGCGATCACCGGCACCACGAGCCTGACGGCGGGAGCCGGGAACAGCATCACGCTGGATAACGGCAACAACTTCGGCGGCGACGTGACGATCGTGTCGGGCCTGAACGTGACGCTGAGCGACACTGGAGCGATCAGCTTCGGCGGCGTGTCGACGATCAGCGGCAACCTGGTCGTGACGTCGGCTGGTCTGATCAGCGACGGGGCGGCGGGGACTCTGGCGATCACCGGCACCACGAGCCTGACGGCGGGCGCGGCGAACAGCATCACGCTGGACAACGCCAACAACTTCGGCGGAGCGGTCACGGTCGTGAGTGCCAACAACGTGACGCTGGTGGATGTCGACTCGCTGAGCATCGCCAGCATCACTGCGGCCGGCACGGTCGCGGCGACTGCGCGCGGTAATGACAACACACTGGCTGTGAGTGGGGCGGTGACGGCTGTCGGAACGGTGGCCTTCAATGCGGACAAGATGGCGTTTGGTATTGGTGCGACGGTCACGGCCGCTGGTGTCGGATCGACCGTGACGCTGCTGCCGTTCAACAATGGCGAGTTGATCAATCTCGGTTCGGGGACCGATTTGGTTGCCAATACCTTGGAATTGTCGAACGCGGAAATCGGGGGCATCTCGGCCGCGAATCTGGTCGTCGGAAATACCAACTCCGGAGCGATCACGGTTTCGGCCGCGGTCACGACAGCGGTGACGACGCTCGTCACGATCACCACGGGGATCAATAACAACGTCGCGTTCGGTGCGACGGGGCAACTGAATACCGGGGCGGCGAACCTGACGTTGGCTCTGGATGCCAATGGGGTCGGCGCGGTCCTGTCGTCCAGCGGAGCGGCTTCCGATATCACCACGACCTTGTTGACCATCAATGCGGGTCAAGGGGGAATTGGTGTTTCAGGGAATCCGCTGTTCTTCGACGCGACCACGTTGGTCACCAGCTCTGGCGTCAACGGCACGCAGTTCCTCCGCGAAATGGGCTCGGTGACTTGGAATAGCAGCTCGGCGGGCATTGTCGGGAATCGCGCGGCGATCACGCTGGAAGGTGGGACGTTCAATGTTGGAGCCGGGCAGACCATCACGGTCTCCACGCTGACCGTCGGCACGGGGGCGACCTTGGGTGGCACGGGCATCATCGCCGGAAACGTCACCAGCACGGGGACCGGCATTGTGGGACCGGGCACCAGTCCCGGCATCCTGACGATCAACGGCAACTACACCCCCGGAGCAACCGGTGTCACGGCTATCGAGCTCACCAGCCCGGATAACCTCTACGACACCGTGGGAACCGATTTCGATCAGCTCATCGTCAATGGCACGGTCAATCTGAATGGCTCGACGCTGACGCTAACGGGCGGAGCGGTCGCGGGGGCGCCGGGAACCATCATCCCGATTCTGCTCAACGACGGCGTGGACGCGATCACTGGCACATTCAATGGCCTGGCCGATGGCACGATGGTCACGGTGGGCGGAGTCTTCATGGGCTTCATCAGCTACTTCGGCGGCGACGGCAATGACGTGACGCTGACGGTGGCATCAGTCGGCCCGGCGATCATCAACGACATCGCCGCGAACAATGGTGTCTTCGAGATTCGCCAGGTGGGTGAAACGATTCAGGTTCTGCGCGGCGGTGTGGTTGTCGATTCGCGGCCGATCGGTGCTGTGGCGGCGGGCTACACGATCAACGGATTGGATGGCAACGATTCGCTGTTGGTGAACTTCGGAGCCACCGGCGGCATCTTCAACATTCCGATCACGTTCAACGGCGGAGCGCAGACCATCGCCGACTCGTTGACAGTCAGCGGCGGAACATTCGACAGCCTGGAATATGACGTGACTGGTTCCGGTGCGGGAACATTGACATTCGAGAACGTCCTTCCGGCCAACGATGCCCTCATCAATTTCACAGGGCTTGAGCCGGTGACCGTGACCTCGGCGGCCGGGACTGTGATCATCGACATCGATCCCACCAATACGTTCAACGGAACGACGATCACGACGACACTCGCCGATGCCGCCGGCGCGAACATGACGGTCAGCTTCACCGCGGGAGCGGAAAGCCTGACGTTTGCCAACCCAACGGTCGAATTGCAGATCCTGGGTGACAACAACGGCGATAACGACATCATCACGGTGAACACGGTAGACGCGGCATTCACCGGCGCGCTGACCCTCAATGGTCGTGCCGGAACCGCGGATACCATCAATCTGCCGACGTCGCTGCTGCTGGGTTCGACGACCTCGAGCGGCAACGTGGCCTTCACGGCCGAGACGATCAATCTGGGTTCCGGTGCGGCCGCGATCAACATCGCAACCGATGGCGACGTGACCAACAACGACGCCGGCACGGTCACGTTGACTGCCACGACGATTAACATCGACCAGAACGTGACGATCGACACGAATGCGACGACAACCGATGCCGCATTCACGGTGACGGGGGCGGGAGTGATTGATGCCGTGGCCGGCACCGCTCGCACGCTGACGCTGGATGTGGGCACGACGGACGTGATGCTCAATAACGCGAACAACTTCGGCACGGTGCTTGTCACCTCGGCCACCAACGTCATGCTGGTGGATGCCAACACGATCGACTTGGGAGCGTCGACGATCGCGGGGACATTGGCGGTCACGGCGAGCGGTCTGATCTCCGACAGCGGAACCGTCGTGGTCACGGGCACGTCCACGTTCGCGGCGGGCGCGGCCAACAACATCACTCTGGATACGGTCACCAATAACTTCAGCACGGTGGTGATTACCTCGGGACTCAACGTCATCCTGCGTGACACCAACGCGATTGACTTGGGAGCCTCGACGGTTTCGGGAACCTTGAGCGTGACGACCACCAACGGCGCGATCACCGATAGCGGCAACCTGGCCGTGACGGGCAACGCGAACTTCGCGGCCGGTGGCGGCGGAGCGATCACCTTGGGGGATGCCGGTGGCGAGACGACCAACTTCGGCACGTTGACGTTCACCTCCACGGGAGCGGTGGCGATCACCGAAGATTCCGACACGATCCTGGCGGGCACGAACACGGCGTTGAGCCTCGTGCTGACCTCGGCGGCGAGCATCACCGACGCGGTCAACACCGATATCGCCGTGACGAACAATGCGTCGTTCAGCGGCACGTCGATCCTGATCGGTGACGACGTGGCGGATACGCAGACCTTTGGTTCGCTGACCTTCAACTCGGCCGGAGCGGTGACGATCTCCGAAGACAATGCGACCGACCTGACTGGCACGAACACCGCTTTGAGCCTGACGTTAATCTCGGCGGCGGGCATCACCGACGCGGTGAATACCGACATCACCGTGACAAACAACGCCTCGTTCAGCGGCACGTCGATCCTGATCGGCGACAATGCGATGGACGCTCAGATGTTCGGCTCGTTGACCTTCAACTCGGCCGGAGCGGTGACGATTACGGAAGACGATGCGACGATCCTGACCGGTGCGAACACCGCGAACGGCCTGACGCTGACCTCGGCGGCGGGCATCACTGACGTGGCCGACACGGACATCGCTGTGACAAACAACGCCTCGTTCAGCGGCACGACGATCCTGATCGGCGACGACGCGGCAGACACGCAGAACTTTGGCTCGCTGACCTTCAACTCGGCGGGCGCGGTGACGATCACTGAAGACACGGCGACCGACCTGAGCGGCACGAGTACGGCGAACAGCCTGGTGCTGACATCGGCCGGAGCCATCACCGATGCGGCGGCCTCGAACGTCACCGTCACGACGACGGCGACGATCGTTGGCACCAGCATCAGCCTGACCGACACCGCTACGACCAGCGTGTTGGCGGTTGGCACCGCCGCCTCGCTGACGGCGACCGCCGGAGGCATCACGATCGCGGCGGCGGGCACGGCGAACTTCGGCACGCTGACCTTCAACGCGACCGGCGCGGTGTCGATCACCGAAGACAGCGACACCTCGTTGGCCGCTGCGAACACCGCGTTGAGCCTGACGCTCACCTCGGCCGGCATGATCACCGACGCGGTGGATACCGACATCACCGTGACGAACAATGCGTCGTTCAATGGCACGTCGATCCTGATTGGCGATGACGTGGCCGACGTGCAGAACTTCGGCACGTTGACGTTCAACTCAGCGGGCGCGGTGACGATCACCGAAGACAGTGACACGATCCTGGCCGGCACCAATACGGCGAATGGGTTGGTGCTGACTTCGACTGGCACGATCACCGATGCGGCGACGACGTCGCTGACGGTGACGAACAACGCCCGATTCGTTGGCACGGCGATCACACTGGGTGACAACGCTGGCGACACGACCAACTTCGGCACGCTGTCGTTCACTTCGGCGGGAGACGTGACGATCACCGAAGATTCGACGATGAACGTGGCGGGAGCCGCCAGCAACACGTCGGCCGCGTTGACGCTGACCTCGCAAACCGGCGACGTCCGCCTGCAAGACACCGGTGTCGCCAACGACATCAACGCCAGCGGCGCGGTGACAATCAACGTCCCGACCAACGAACGATTCTTCATCAGCGATGCGAGCACCAACATCCTGTCGGGCGGAGCGGTCTCGATCGCGGCGGACAAGATGAGCCTCACGGGAACGATCAGCGCCGCGGGTCAAACCGTCACGCTCCGACCGTTCTCGACCACCGACGCGATCAACCTCGGCACCGCCGGCGATCTCAACTCGATCGGCAATACGCTGGAACTCAGCGATGCGGAACTCGACCTGATCACGGCTGCCAACCTGGTCATCGGCAACGCGGCTGCGGCCACGGGCCAGACCATCACGGTCCTGGGAGTCACCACTCCCGCGAATGCTCCGAACGTGACCCTGGTCACCGGTGGCAACAGCCGCATCACGTTCTTCAACACCGGCTCACTGACAGCGACGGGCAACGTCACGCTGACCACCAGCGCGGCGGGAACCGGCGGCATTGATTCGGGCAACGCGGTGGTCGATGTCACGGCGGTCGGACTGCTGACCATCTCGACCGGATCTGGCGGCATCGGCACGTTGGCCGCTCCGCTGACGTTCGCGACCGGCACCATCTCGGCGGACACCAGTTCGTCCAACGCCGGTCAGTTCCTGTTGAGCACTCAAGTGGCTCCGATCGGCGTCGTCAGCTTCAACGCGGGAACCGGCACCATCACGCTGCTGGACGGCGATTACACGCTGACCGGCAATGAAGTGATCAACAACGTGACGGACATCACGCTGACCAACCCCGCCACGATTGCGATGGCTGGCTTCACCGAAACCTTCGATGCCTTGAACGGCAACGGCAACGTCGGCGGAGCCGGCTTGCTGATCCTGGGAGCCAACAATCAAGCCGCCGCCTCGCACAGCGGTGTGATCAGCGGCACGATGGCCTTCACAAAGATCGGCACCGGCACTCAGACGCTCGCCGGTGCGAACAACTACACCGGTCAGACGATCGTCAACGGAACCGGTGGCACGCTGATTCTGTCGGGAGTGAATACCGGCAACGGCATGACCGACGTGTTGGCCGGCACGCTGCTGGTCAATGGCTCGACCGTCTCGTTGACGACAGTCTCGCTGGCCGGCGTGTTGGGTGGATCGGGAACGATCAACAACAACGTGACGCTGCAAGCGGGTAGCTCCGCGACGTTCGCTCCAGGTTCGCCGGTCAACACGATCGCTGATCTCGCGATCGTCGGAAACCTGACGATGAACGCGGGTACGACCTACTCGGTCAATGTGAACGGTGCGACGCCGAATACGCAGCACGATCAAGTGGCCGTCACCGGCAACGTGATCCTGGGACGCGCAAATCTGGTTCTGTCAGGGACCGTTTCTTCTCTGCCAGGCCAGGAAATTGTGCTGATTGCGAACAATGGCATTTTGGCGATCGGCGACCGGTTTGAGACAGTGGCGGTCGGAGCCACCACCTTCTCCGGCGCGGAAGGGACGCCGGTGATGTTCAACGGCGCGATGTACTTCCTCTCGTACCAAGGTGGCGCGGGTGGCAACGATGTCACGCTGACGCAGCTTGGCCCAGCGACCTATTCCGGTTCGGGTGAGTTGGAGTTGCGGCTCGTAACGACGGCGATTGGCTCCAGCGTGCAGTTCCTGGATGACACTGCGATCGTCGATGCTCGTCCGCTGGCGGCGGTGCTCAACCAATTGATCACGGTCAATGGTGCCGCCGGCACGAATGACACGTTGAGGGTGAACTACACGGCTCCCGTCAGCGGGTTCTTCGACGTGGATGTCGCCTTCAACGGTGGTACGGGTGGAATGGATACATTGACCGTCGACGGCGGAACCTTCACGACCGTCACGCATACGTTCACCGCGACAGGACCGGGGCACTCCGGCAACATCGCCTACAACACCGGTACGGCCGATGCGACCGTCAGCTACACCGGGTTGGAACCGGTCAACATGATCGGCAACATGACGACGGATTTGACGTTCGTGCTGCCGACCGGTGCCAACACCGCCACGCTGACCGATGATGCGAACGCCGGTGACGGCGAATCGTTGCTCAGCAGTGCGGGATCGTTCGAGAACACCACGTTCACGAACCCGACCGGCACGCTGACGATCACCGGCAACACCGGAGCGGACAACATCGTCATTACCTCTGTCGATATCGGATTCGACGCCACACTGACGGTGAACGGTGGATCGGGCAGCGACACGCTGACCGGCGTGCTGATTGACGTCGTCACGCTGACCACGTCTTCGGCCGCCGGATTCAACGGTACGGAAAACAGCTTCGGCTTGACCTTCACCGACTTCGAGACGATCAACAACCCGGCTCCGGCCGATGGCTCGCTGACCGGACAAAACGAGATCAGTCAGTGGGATCTGGACGGTACGCCGACCTACACCACCGGTGGCAACACGCTGAACTTCAGCGGCTTCTTGACGTTGATCGGTGGAGACGGCGACGACACGTTCAACGTCTCGGCAGCCAGCACCATCAACTTGATCGGCGGAGATGGGGCGGACACCTTTGCCTTCACCAATCCGGTCGTGTTGACCGGCTCGATCGACGGTGGGTTGGGCAACGACACTCTCGTCGGTGACGATGACGGCAATGCCTTCATCGTGACCGCCGCGAACATGGGGACATTGCTCCCAAATACGAGCGGCGGTTGGTCGAACGTTGAGAATCTGACCGGCGGCTCAGGCGTCGACACCTTCGTGGTCAGTCTTGGTGGCAGCTTGCAGGGAGCGATCTCCGGGTTGCAGGGAGACGACACGCTGGATCTGTCCGCAGTCGTCGGAGCCAGTGCGACCATTACCGCGTTGAATGCGGACGGAGCGACTTTGAGTCCCGTGACGAGCATCGGCGGCGGTGCGTCGGGGATCAATGTGCTGACCGGTCAGGGGACTGGCACGCTGACCGGCGAGGATACGGATCGGACTTGGAATCTCAACGCCGGGGCGACCGGAAAGACCTACACCGATGGCCTGAACACGCTCACGTTCTCGGACTTCGCCACACTGCAAGGTGGTTCGGGAGCGGACACGTTCAACGTGATTGCTGCCACGACCGAAGTTCTCAATGGCGGTGACGGAGCGGATCTGTTCGACATCGACGCGACATTGACCGGCAGCGTGAACGGCCAAGGAGGCTCTGACACTCTGCAAGGGACCGCGATCGTCAATGTGCTGCTGACCGCTTCTGACGCGACTGGGTTTACGGGAACCTCGGATGGCATCACTCCCGCTCCAGGCCCGAATGATTTCACGGGCATCGACAATCTGATCGGCACGGGAACACTGACTGGCCGCAATGTGGTCAGCATTTGGACTCTGAATGGGACCGCGACCTACTTCGATGGCACGGCGACATTGACCGTGTCGGGATTCAGTACGCTTCAAGGTGGTTCGGATCGTGACACGTTCAATGTCACCGGAGCCAGCACCTTCAATCTCAGGGGCGGTGCCGGAATGGATCTGTTCGATGTGGCCGCACCGCTCACCGGAGTCATCGCCGGCCAGGCAGGTCAGGACACACTGCAAGGGGCGCTGATCGACCGCGTCGTCTTGACTGGCTCCGTGCTGAACGACGGATTCGCCGGGACGGAACCGGACATCAATGCGGGCGTCACCAGCTTCAGCGGAATCGACACGCTCGTCGGGAACGGCGGCACGCTGACCGGCGAAGACGTGGCCAGCACCTGGGGACTCGATGGCACGCCGACGTATCTTGAGAACGCGACGAATCGGTCATTGGGCTTCACCGGTTTCAACGATCTGCAAGGTGGCTCGATGGCGGATCGGTTCAACGTTACCAACGCCAGTACGTTTAACTTGCTCGGTGGTGCCGGGGACGATGTGTTCGACATTGACGCCGTTCTGACCGGAGCGATTGCAGGGCAATCCGAAACCGTGCCTGCGGGTGTGGGAGACGTGCTGCAAGGGGATCTCATCAATGACGTGACTCTGTTCGGTTCCACCGGGGAAGGTTTCAGCGGCGGCGAGTCGGATGTCGCGCAGAGCTTCACGGGCATCAATACGATTACCGGCAACGGCGGTCGCTTGCTGGGAGCAGCGGTCAACAGCACGTGGTTGCTGGATGGCTCGCCGACCTATAACGACGGCTCCGCAAGATTCCTGAACTTCTCCGGTTTCGCGACTCTGCAAGGCAGTACCGCGAACGACACCTTTACCGTGACCGCGGCGAGCCCCTTCACTCTGTTGGGTGGTGCGGGGAACGATCGGTTTACGTTTAACGGAGGCCGCTTGACGAATGGCGGCTTCGCCGACGGCGAAGCGGGGAACGACACGCTGGACGGCACGGGAGCCATCGCGGCCGGTGTGGGACAGTTGGCCGGATTGACGCTGAATGGTGGAGCGGGGAACGACTCGATCACCGGATCGTCGCTGAACGACGTGCTCAGCGGTGGCGAGGGAAATGACTCGATCAACGCCGCGGCTGGCGACGACACGCTCTCCGGTGGCACCGGTAACAACACGCTCAATGGTGGTGCGGGAACCGATTGCGTCACCGATTTGGTGATTGCCAACGCGACCCTCACCAACACCAGCCTCGTGGCCATCGGCAATAACTCGCTGATCAGCATCGAGTGCGTCGAGCTCTTCGGCAACGGAGCCAACAATTTGATTGATGCCTCCGGCTTCACACCGGGCGTGAATGTGCCGGGCGTGATTCTGCACGGCGGAGCGGGTGATGACACCCTCGTCGGCACGAGTAAGAACGATCAACTGTTCGGTGACGCCGGCTTCGACACCGTCAGGTTCCGCTCCACGACCGGTGCCACCATCGTGGCGACGAACGGCATGCTCATGGATGGCGCGATGATGGACGTGCTGAACTCCATCGAAGCTCTCAATCTGACGGGCCATGCGTCGTTGGGCACAACGATCAACGCGGCCGCCTTCAGCGGCAACACCACGCTCAGCGGGGGATCGGGTGCGGACACACTGACTGCCGGTCAGAAGGCGAGCCAACTGAATGGCAACGCCGGCAACGACCTCCTGACCGGCGGGGCCGGCGCGGATCTGTTCTACGGCGGGGCCGGCAATGACACGATGAACGGTGGCCTCGGCAACGATTCCATGCGTGGCGAAGATGGCAATGACTCGATGGAAGGCGGAGTTGGTGACGACCGCTTGTTCGGCGACGCGGGGGGTGACCGCATCTCTGGCGGTGACGGACAAGACTCAATCGGTGGTGGCGATGGCAACGACACGCTAATCGGTGGCGAAGGCCACGACTCGATCGGTGGTGACTCCGGCAACGATCTCATCTCTGGCGGTAACGGTGATGACCGGCTGTACGGCGACGCAGGCAACGACACGCTGCTGGGCGGAGATGGCAGCGACGTGCTGAGTGGCGCAGGTGGCAAAGACTTGCTCCTGGGGGGTGCCGGCAACGATCGCATCGACGGCGGCGGTGATAAGGACACGATCGCCGGACAAGGTGGAAACGACACGATCAGCGGCAGCTCGGATGAAATCAACGAGTTCTTCGTCTTCGATTTCCACCGCCTGCTGATCTGATCTTTGACTTTCTGGCGAGCGGGGCGGCGTCAGCCCAATGGCACTCACTTTGATGAGCCGGAACGCGCTAGCGTCCGGTTCGGGCGTCAAGACAGCGACAAACCGGAGGCTAGCGCCACAGATCGCAATCGAACTGTCATGGAGTCCAAAAATCCCCACGGATGGAATGGCAATACCACGGATGAAGAATGAGAAGCATTGTTTTATCCGTGGTATCGCCATGCCATCCGTGGGGAACATCGGTTTGAATTTCACGTTTTGATCAGCAGGCAACAAGCGATGGTTCTGGTGGAAGGTTAATTCTGATCTGTGGCA
>CAMDPX010000034.1 GCA_945905295.1 Planctomyces sp. SH-PL62
ACATCGAGACCCTGCGTGACGAAACCGCCGCCTGGTCAACCGACGTGAACTCGACCCAACGCGGCGTCGACTGGCAAATGAAAATCGACGACGCCCGCTGTAAGCTCACCTCCGTCTACCCGAAGATTAAGCTTTGACGCGGCACTAGACTTGAAGATGTTGATCATGAGGCACTTCCTTAAAGAAGGGATGCAGGCGAGCGGGGCGGCGTCAGCCCCCCGGTCCTGCGACTTATTCACCGGGGGGTTGACGCCGCCCCGCTCGCCTGCATGTTGTTACTGAGGTCACGATCCACGTCGCACAGCCAACAGCGTCTGTTCGAGGAATGGCCGGACGAGCCGTTCGAGCCACTCGAATTCAATCAGGAAGGCGTCGTGGCCATAGGCGCTTTCCAGTTCGATGAACGTCACATGGCGGCGAGCTTCAATCATCGCACGGACCAACTCTTTGCTCTGAATCGTCGGAAACAGCCAATCGGACGTGTAGCTGGTGACGAGGAACCGCGCGTTCGTTTGACTGAGCGCCTGCGCGACCGAGCCGCGTCCTTCAGCGAGGTCGAAGTAGTCCATCGCTCGCGTGAGATAGAGGTAACTGTTGGCATCGAAGCGTTCGATGAATCGCTTGCCTTGGTAGTGCAGATAGCTTTCGACTTGGAACTCGATCTGCCGCATCATGTCATACGAGAGCCGGTCGCCATCTTGCAGGCGGCGGCTGAATTTCAGCTCGATCGAGGCGTCCGACAAATAGGTGATGTGCGCGACCATGCGGGCCAGCGCGAGTCCGACCTTCGGGCCGATCGGCTTGTCGTAGTATTGCCCGCCGTGAAAGTTCGGGTCGGTACAGATCGCTCGGCGACCGACCGCGTTGAAGGCGATCCCTTGCGCGGTCAGCTTCGCGGCCGACGCCATGCAGATCGCCGACTGCACCATCGCCGGATATCGAGCCGCCCACTCCAACACCTGCATGCCACCGAGACTGCCGCCGACAACCGACAACAACTTCTCGATGCCCAGATGCCGGACCAGTCCGGCATGAACCTCGACCATGTCCCCGACGGTCATGAAGGGAAAGTTGAGCCCGTAAGGCTCGCCGGTTTGCGGGTTGAGACTCAGTGGCCCGGTCGTCCCCTGACAACCGCCGAGCACGTTCGCGCAGATCACGAAGTAGCGATTCGTGTCGAGCCCTTTCCCCGGTCCCACGAATTCATCCCACCAACCGGTCTTGCGATCCAGTGGCGTGTGATAGCCCGCGACGTGAGCGTCTCCCGTCAGCGCGTGACACACGAAGATCGCATTGTCTTTTTGCGGACTGAGTTCACCGTAGGTCTCATACGAAACCGTGACTGGTCCGAGCTCACCGCCACCGGCCAGATGCAACGGATTCGGCGGCTCGAACAAAGACACCGACCGCTTCGACACGAACCCGACCGAGTCTGGGCCAGGTTCGATCGGTTGGTCGGGTTCTCGAAGTTCACCTGCGTCGGTTGCCATGAATGCCGCTCCTGAGTGCGGCGGAGTATATTGAGCCGCGAATCCGTCCCGCGACCGTAGCCTGACTCTCCGAGTCGGGAGCGTTCGAATCGGAAGTCGTCCGAACTACTCCCGACTCGGAGAGTCAGGCTACGGCGGATGCAGAATCCTAATCCATCAACCTCGTGAGGTGCCCTATGTCCCAGCCAACTCGACGTGACTTCCTGCAAACGACCACTCTCGCTGCGGCCAGTGCGGCACTGCCGTACTGGTTCGCTCAGCAGCGGACGATGGCCGATGACGCCAAGTCACCGAACGAACGCCCAAAGGTTGGTTGCATCGGCAACGGTGGCATGGGGAGCGGCGATGCGGCGGCGATCAAGAACTACGGAGACATCGTCGCGCTGTGCGATGTGGACAGTAATCGGTCGGGAGTGCTCAACGACAAACTGCTCGGCGGCAAGGCGGAGTTTTTCGAGGACTATCGCAAGCTGCTCGACCGGAAAGACATCGACGTCGTCACGATCAGTACGCCGGATCATTGGCACACTCGGATCGCGTTGGCCGCACTGCGAGCCGGCAAAGACGTCCATTGTCAGAAGCCGCTGACGCTGACCATCGACGAAGGGAAGCTGCTCTGCAAAGTCGTGAAGGAAACCGGCCGAGTCTTCCAAGTCGGCACGCAGCAACGCAGCGAACACAACTTTCAGAAGGCGGTCGCGCTGGCTCGCGAAGGCCGCATCGGAAAGATCAAGACGGTTCACGTCGCGATCGGTGGAGCACCCAAGGGTGGCCCGTTCAAGAAGCAAGCTCCGCCCGCGCATCTCAATTGGGATTCTTGGTTGGGACAGGCTCCGCTGGTCGAGTACATCCCGGAGCGCAGCCACAACAACTTCCGTTGGTGGTACGAGTACTCCGGCGGCAAGATGACCGACTGGGGTGCTCACCACGTGGATATCGCTCAGTGGGCGATCGGCATGGAAGGCTCCGGCCCGACTTCGCTGGAAGTGCTGGAGAACGTCCACCCGGTCCCGTATGAGAAGGGTTGGCCGACGGTCGATGACTCCTACAACGCCGCCACGAACTTCAATGTCAAAGTGACGTACCCCAACGGTGTCGTCGTCTTCATCCGCGACGACTGCAAAGACCAAGGCTTCGACAACGGCGTGATGTTCGAGGGGGAAACCGGCCGCTTCTTCGTCAACCGCGGTAAGCTGACCGGTGCTCCGGTTGAGGAGCTCGAAAAGAATCCGATCTCGGAAGAGGTCTTCAAAGCTCTTCGCAAAGGGAAGAACCGCGACAACCACATGGGCAACTTCATCGCCTGCGTGAAGGACCGCGGCCAAACTCAAAGCGACGTCTTCAGCCACCACCGCATCCTGACGACGTGCCATCTGGCGAACATCGCGCTGCGCCTGAATCGCACGCTCAAATGGAACCCCGAAACCGAACAAATCCTCGGCGACGACGAAGCCAACGGCTGGCAGAAGCGAGAACAGCGCAAGGGGTATGAAGTCGCATAGTTCGATAAGAGCGAACCATCGACGATCACAAATGGTTGGCGGCTTACACGCTAAACCCGTCGGTATGCCCTGACGACATGCACGACCTTGACCAAGCGGTCGTCGGGGCTGACCGAGAAAACGAAGCCGAGCGGCGGTTCGAGCAGCAATCGAATCGGGCCGACTCGCGATTCACCCGCGTGTTCGGGGTCGATCTTCAGTTGCCGTTCAACCGCTTGCGAGACGCGCGTGACTTCGGCTTTGTCGTCGGCGGCGAGCCACAATTCCGCGAGTTCTCGTTCGGCCACCGGAGTCCAGATGACCGTGAACTTCATCGGGCGGACTCCAGGTCACGAAGGATGTGTTGCAACTCACGGCCTTCAGTGGACTCGGCTCGAAGAAGTAATTCGGCGTCGGAGACGAGTGGCTCGCACTCCCATTCCGAGTGCTGTTGCGACGGGGTGTAATAGCCCAACACGTCGCCAGACTCATCGACAAACTCCAGTCGATCACGCAGGTTGCCAAGCTGGCCGCGAATCTGTGGGTTGACCAATACACGAGTCATGACGGAACCTCCGATTGAGATGGCAACATCGTAGTCCGGTCATCAGCCAACAGTAAGCGGATTCCGAAACCGCTCATCGTCCCTTCTTGCGGGCGATGGCTTCGACGAGGGCTTTGCCCATGTCGGCGGGGCTGCGGCTGACGACGACTCCGGCGGCTTCGAGGGCGGCGATCTTTTCCTCGGCGGTGCCGCTGCCGCCGGAGATGATCGCTCCGGCATGGCCCATGCGCTTGCCCGGCGGAGCGGTCTGGCCGGCGATGAAGGCGGCGACTGGTTTCTTGATGTGGGCCTTGATGAATTCAGCGGCGGTGATTTCCGCGTTGCCGCCGATCTCGCCGATCATCAGCATCGCTTCGGTGTCGGAGTCCGCTTCAAACAGCGTCAGGCAGTCGATGAAGTTGGTGCCGATGATTGGGTCGCCGCCGATGCCGATGGCGGTCGATTGGCCGAGTCCGACATTGCCGAGTTGCCAAGCGGCTTCGTAGGTCAGCGTGCCGCTCTTGCTGACGAGTCCCACCGGGCCGGGCTTGTGAATGTAGCCGGGCATGATGCCGATCTTGGCGATGCCGGGGGTGATGATGCCCGGACAGTTCGGGCCGATCAGGCGGCTCTTGGGAAACTTCGTGGCGAGCACATCAGCGGTGCGAACCATGTCGAGCACCGGCACCCCCTCGGTGATCGCGACGATCAGCGTGATCCCGGCCGCAGCCGCTTCGAGGATCGCGTCGCCGCAACCTCCCGGCGGGACGAAGATCAGCGAGCAATTGGCTCCCGTCTTGCGAACGGCTTCATCGACCGAATCGAAGACTGGGAAGCCATCGACCTCGGTGCCTCCCTTGCCGGGCGTGACGCCGCCGAAGAACGGAGTGCCGTAGGCTCGGCACTGCTGCGAGTGAAAGAGGCCGGTCTTGCCGGTGATGCCTTGGCAGATAACGCGCGTGTTTTTGTCAACGAGGATCGACATGTTTGGATGGAATTCTGGCTTTGAGGTTGAAGGAACGCCGCCAACGGCGACGGCGGATTAGGGAAGTCGTAATTGATCGCCGGTTTGCTTGTAGGTCGCGCCCAAGTCCACTTGCAGGCACGGGCCACCCTTGAGGAACAAGGCCATTTGAGGAAGCGGTTGATCGAGCGCCAGCGGTTGATGCCAGACATCGAGCACTTGATGTTCATCACGTTCCGTTGGGTGGTAACTTGCGGCGTAGAGCCGAGCGGAGGGATGCGTCACATCGCTATCGAGCCGCTTCAAAAGTTCCGAGTGCAGGTTTGCGTAACGATCCGTGACGATGTCCACGATCATGACTCCGACCCCTTCGCGCAACATCGACTCACATTTCGCGATGAACGCATCCCGATGCTCGCGGCGGTCCTTGTTGGCCGGGCTGATCAGCTCGATCGCACCCGCGAGTACTGGGCCGGAAGAGCATTCGTAAACGGCCACTTGGACGATGTCGGTCGCGATGGGAAACTCCAACGTGAGCGTGGGCGGGGCAGGGGACCAATTAGTCACGGTTCCCGCTCCCGCTCCGTTTGCGACCGCCCCCTCGGAGTCATCCCACGTTGCGACGTCGATTTCGATGCCGAAGCTGGCTGTCGGTTCGGCAAACCAATCCTTTGGTAGTTGTTGATTGATGGCCGTCGCAATCATGCCAGCCCAAAGGGAATGAAACGACTCCCAATGTCGGCGTCCTTTCAGCGGCGGATGAAAATGATCGCGAAGCATGATGTCGTTCCACCGTCAGGCGGCATGTCGGGACAAGGGATACTCTGAAAACTCTGCGATGTCGCGCGCGAAGCGAGTCAGATCGAGTGTCTCGCCTTCCGCGTCGAATCGGATGCCGTGTTGTTTCATTGTCAGTGAGCCAATCACGATTTCAAACGGGGTGCCGTCCACGTCTTTGCCAAGATTCTCGCTGACATAGGTGGCGACGCAAAATGAATGACCTGCCAGTTCGGGTTGGATGAGAGCGATCCTGTCGAACACGATCGGTTCACCGTTTCTGAGGAGGGTTCTTGGTTGGGACAGTGATTCAACGCAGCCGCCTTGAATCGTCGTTTCAAGAACAAATGAGTTCCGAACACCATCGTCGAAACGCGTCCGGAATTCGTGGCCATCGAGTTTCAGGCGATGATTAACCATGCTGGTGAATCTGATGTAGCCACGTTCGCCAGAACGTGGGGTCGTCGCAGGTTGGCCCACGTTCTGGCGAACGTGGCTACGGTCTTAAGGCTACCTTTACGCCTTTAGTGTCGCCACAACCTTTTGTGCGGCGTCGGTGAGGTCGGTGGCGGCGATGATCTTGCGGCCGCTGTCGGCGAGCATCTTCCGAGCGATATCCACGTTCGTGCCTTCCAGTCGCACGACCAGCGGGACCGTGAAACCGACCGTGTCGTACGCGCTGAGCAACGCGGTCACGATCGTGTCGCACTTCATGATGCCGCCGAAGATGTTGACCAGCACGGCCTTCACATGCTTGTCGGCGAGGATGATGCTGAACGCTTCGGTCACTTGTGCGACGTTGGCTCCGCCGCCGACGTCGAGGAAGTTGGCGGGTTCACCGCCGTGCAGTTTGATGAGGTCCATCGTGCTCATCGCGAGGCCGGCTCCGTTGACCAGGCAGCCGATGTTGCCGTCGAGCTTCACGTAGCTGAGCCCCGTGTTGCCGGCGCGGACTTCGGATTCGTTCTCTTCGCTGAGGTCGCGGAGTTCGGCGAAATCCTTGTGACGGAACATCGCGTTGTCATCGAACGTCACTTTCGCATCGAGCGCGACCAATTCTCCCTCGGCGGTGACGACGAGCGGGTTGACCTCGGCCATGCTGCAATCGTTCTCGACGAAGAAGCGGCAGAATTTAGGGAGGAAGCTTTGAGCGCTCGCGACCGCTGCGCCGCTGAGTCCCAACTGGTAGGCCAATCGCCGAGCTTGATACGGTTGCAGTCCATAACCGGCGTGGAATGGCTCCTTCAGGATTTTCTCGGGCGAATGCTTCGCGACTTCTTCGATCTCGACGCCACCTTCGGACGACATGATCACGACCGGCGAACCGGCTTCGCGATCGACGATCACGGCGAGGTACAGCTCACGAGCGATGTTCAGGCCACCTTCGACGTAGATCGTGTTGACCTGCTTCCCTTCGGGGCCGGTCTGAATCGTGACCAGCGTGTTGCCGAGCATCCGCTTCGCATTCTCGCGAGCTTCCTCGGCCGACTTGACCAGCTTCACACCGGGCTGATCGGGTTGCTCTTTGAAGCGTCCTTTGCCCCGGCCGCCGGCGTGGATTTGCGACTTCACCACGGCGATCGGGCCGCCCAGTTGGGTGAACGCGGCGGCGGCTTCATCGGGGGTGCGGGCGACGATCCCCTTCGGGACGGCGACGCCGGCTTTGGCGAACAATTGCTTGCCTTGGTATTCGTGAATCTTCATCGGTTGGCCTTTGTGGTCTGACTCGTAGCTCGACTTTCTGAGTCGAGTTTTTTCGGGCGGCTCGACTCGGAGAGTCAAGCTACGGGGTGTAAGGGGGCGGGATGATAACGGTGCTGTTTCGGGACCGTTAGCGATCAGCAACGCGCGATTCTGCCGCGGCTTTGTTACTTTCTTGTCGAATTCCTGACCCCGCCGGGAATAAGCCCGGCGGCAACGACTCTCCCTCTCGCGTCGCCATGAACTCCACTGAGCATCAGCAGCGTGTCGCCGATTTGATCGGACAGCATTACGAATTGCTGTACCGAGTGTCGTTCCGTTTGACCGGATCGGTGGCCGATGCGGAAGACCTGACTCAGCAGACGTTCCTGACGGCGCAGCAGAAACTGGAACAGCTTCGGCAAACAGAGAGCGCGAAGTCGTGGTTGCTGGCGATCCTGCGGCACCACTTCTTCCGAAATCGGAGCCGGGCGGCGAAGCAGTCGGTGCGGTTGGATTCGCTCCCCGAACCGATGAGTTCGACGCCCAAGTCGGACGGATTCGATTCGGAAGAGCTGCAAGCCGCGCTCAACGATTTGGCCGAAGAGTTCCGAGTTCCGCTGGTTCTCTTCTACTTCCACGAACTGAGTTATCAAGACATCGCTGCCGAACTTTCGATCCCGCTGGGGACGGTGATGAGCCGCCTCTCGCGCGGCAAAGAACATCTTCGACGCCGTCTGTGCCAGGACGGGGTCGGGAGTCTTTTTCAGGTCGGACAAACGGCGACCGACAATCCATTGCCAAAACGTAAACAACAACGATCAACCCCGACCTGAAAAAAACTCCCGACCCCTTACCGCCAACTGCCATGACCCCTTCCCGCCCTGAACCGCTGACGTGTGAAACCGCTCTCGAACGGCTCGACGGCGTGTGGCTCGACCCATTGCCGGAAGAGCCGCTTGATGCCGAGTTGATTGCCGCGCGCGAGCACTTGCAGGAATGCTCCGCCTGCTGGGCGAAGTGGGAACAACGTCGCGCCGCCGATCAGCGCATTTCCGAGGTCATGCAAGCGGTCCCGGTGCCGTCAGGATTGCGCGAGCAACTGCTGGCTCAAACCGTGGCGGACGCTGCCAGCGTCCGGCCGACCGACGCAAGCTGCGTCGGCCACGATCGCAAGCTGCATCGCCGAGCGTGGTGGATCTCCGTCGCGGCGATGTTGCTGGTCAGCGCGGCGGGTGGTTCATGGCTGTGGCAGTCACTGCGACCGCAGCGTGTTTCGATGCAGACGTTGTGCGACCTCACACCGTTGACCTCCGCAGGTCTCTCGAAAGTGGATGACCCTTCCAAGCTGCCGCCTCTGCCAGCGATGTGGTCCCGAGCGAAGGGGCTGCGACTGCCAGATCCACCACACTGGTTCATTCCGCCAAACTCGCGCGAAGCGACTGGATGGATCGCTTTCGAGTTGCGATCCGGTAAGACCACGATTCACGGCGTGCTGTTGATGACGCGACAGATCAACGTCAGCGATCCGCCGGCCGAATTGCTCGTGCGGCCGAGTTGGTCCAGCTACACGCAGCGCGGCGGCAAGCCGGTCAGCGTCGCCGGCTGGTCTGAACGCGGAGTCGTTTATCTCTGCTTCGTTCCGGGCGAACCGGCAGCGCTCGACCGTCTCTTGCGAGCGACCGCGCCGACATCGGCGTGAGTTTTCGATCTGCGTCGCCTGACTCTCCGAGTCGGGACGGTTGCGGAGTGCTCCCGACTCGGAGAGGCCGTGAAGTTTTCGTGGAGCACGTTTTCTACGTGCTCGAAAATAGGCTGATTGGGCACGTTGAAAACGTGCCCCACGTCATTTATTCACAGCCTCGGAGAGTCAGGCGACGGCTCCGAACGGCCGTTGACTCACCCTTCGCAAGTTCGGCGATTATGCTTCCGCCGGATTCACCTCTTCCGTTTCTCACATCACAAAGGACACAGCGATGCCTCGACCCACTGATCTTCCGGCGTGGAAAGCTCTGCAAGCTCATCAAGAGAAAATGGCCTCGGTCCACCTGCGCGATTTGTTTCAGCAAGACGCGGGACGCTTTGGAAAATTCTCGCTGCGATTCAAGGACACGTTGCTCGACTACTCGAAGAACCGCATCACCGAAGAGACGATGAAATTGCTGCGCGATCTGGCTCGGCAAGCCGACCTGGCGGGCTGGACCGAGAAGATGTTCTCCGGCGGGAAGATCAACACGACCGAAGACCGCGCCGTCTTGCACACCGCCCTGCGGAATCGCTCGAACCGGCCGATCCTGGTGGATGGCAAAGACGTGATGCCGGACGTCAACGCGGTGCTCAAGCACATGCGCGAATGGACCGAAGCGATCCGCTCCGGAGCCTGGCGCGGCTACACCGGCAAGGTGATCACCGACGTCGTCAACATCGGCATCGGCGGCAGTGATCTGGGACCGGTCATGGCGACCGAGGCTTTGAAGCCGTACAGCAAGCGCGATCTCAAAGTCCATTTCGTCTCGAACGTGGACGGCACACACATCGCCGAGATCACCCGGCAGCTTAACCCGGAAACGGCGTTGTTTATCGTCGCGTCGAAAACGTTCACGACTCAGGAAACGCTGACGAACGCGCACTCGGCGCGCAATTGGTTCCTGAAGACCGCGGGCGATGCCGCTCATGTGGCGAAGCACTTCGTGGCCCTCTCGACCAACGAACCGGAAGTCAGCAAGTTCGGGATCGCCAAGGAAAACATGTTCGGCTTCTGGGACTGGGTCGGCGGCCGTTACTCGCTGTGGAGCGCGATCGGTTTGCCAATCGCCGTCAGCATCGGCATGGACAACTTCGAAGAGTTGCTCGCCGGCGGTCACGAAATGGACGAGCACTTCCGCACCGCGCCGCTGGAGCAAAACCTCCCCGCGACGCTCGGCCTCCTGGGGCTGTGGTACAACAACTTCTGGGGCACCGCTGGGTCGCAGTCGCACGCGATTCTGCCGTACGACCAGTACATGCACCGCTTCGCTGCGTACTTCCAACAAGGTGATATGGAATCCAACGGCAAGAGCGTGACGCGCGACGGCGAAGCCTGTGACTGGTCCACCGGCCCCGTCATCTGGGGCGAGCCGGGCACCAACGGCCAGCACGCCTTCTATCAGTTAATCCATCAAGGGACGAAGTTGGTGCCGTGCGACTTCCTCGCACCGGTGGAAACGCACAACCCGCTCGGCGAGCACCACGACATCCTGTTGTCGAACTTCTTCGCTCAGACCGAAGCCCTGATGAAGGGGAAGACGTCCGACGAAGTCCGCGGGGAATTGAAGGGGAGCAAGCTTTCTCCGGAAGCACTGGAGAAGCTCGTCCCGCAAAAATGTTTCGCCGGGAATCGACCGACGAACTCGATCCTGTTCCAGAAACTCACGCCTCGCACGCTTGGCAATCTGATCGCGTTGTACGAGCACAAGATTTTCACGCAAGGAATTATCTGGAACATCAACTCCTTCGACCAATGGGGCGTGGAGCTCGGCAAGCAACTCGCCAAGGCGATCCTGCCGGAACTCAGCGGCACGGGCGAAGTGACCAGCCACGACAGTTCGACGAACGGCTTGATCAATGACTTTAAGAAACGCCGCTAACGATAGGTTGTTCAAAGCAAGAAGAGCCCGACGAATCAAAGGAGACGACGAATGCGAACTCCCACCAAAGCATTCGTCGTCTCCTTTCATTCGTCGGGCTCTTTCTGTCATATTCACTGACCAATCGGGAGACACCCATGAAACTTCTCGGCCGCACCGCCCTCGTCACCGGAGCCGCTCGTGGCATCGGCCGGGGGTGTGCATTGGAGCTTGCGAAAGTGGGCGCGGATGTGGCGATCAACGATCGTCAGCCCTCGGACAACACGGCATCGCTGATTGCCGAAATCGAATCGCTGGGCCGCCGCGCGGTACTCGTTGCCGGTGATGCGTTCGAGCGTGCTTCCTGTGAAGACATCGCGAACCGAGCGATCGCCGCGCTGGGACGCATTGACATTCTCGTCAGCAACCCGGCGTTCTCGCGTCGCGGCGACTTCCTTGATTACGACCCGGAGCTTTTCGACAAGACTCTGCGAGGCACACTGACCGCCGGATTTCACATGAGCCAATTCGTCTCGCGGCACATGGTCGAGCGCGGTGGTGGCGGGAAGATCCTGTTCATTTCCAGCGTCCATTCGCGGCGACCGTACGCGCGAGCAGTCGCGTACAACGCGGCGAAGGCCGGCCTGAATCACATGGCCTTCACGATCGCCGCCGAATTGATTGGGCACCGCATCAACGTCAACGTCATCGAGCCCGGCTGGATCGACACTCCGGGCGAACACGAAACCTTCGGCGACGCAATGCTCGCCGAAGAGGGAGCCAAACTGCCGTGGGGCCGCATCGGCCAGCCATCCGACATCGGCCGCGCGGCAACGTTTTTGTGTTCGGACGACGCCGACTACATCACCGGGATCTCGTTGGTTGTCGATGGTGGGTTTTGTCTCCGCGATTCGATCAGCAGTCCGTCGATGAAGCCCTCTCAAAGTGACTAAAGGGACGAAAGCGACCAAAAGCCTTCACTCACTTTGGTCCCTTTTGTCCTTTTCGTCCTTGAATCATCAGGTCATGTCATGGTCACTACAAAATCCTACGACCTCTATCGCCGAGCCCAGGAACTCATTCCCGGGGGAACACAGTTGCTCAGCCGGCGGCCGACGAAGTATGCCTACGGCGTCTCGCCCGTGTATGCCGCGCGAGCGAACGGCGCACGGATCTGGGACGTCGATGGGAACGAGTACATCGACTGGGTCAGCGGCATCGGCGCGATCATTCTGGGCTACTGCGATCCGGTGGTAGATGACGCCGTGCGCGAGCAGATCGGCAAGGGAGTCGCGACGTCGATCAGCAGCGCGGTGGAACTCGAACTGGCCGAGGAATTGTGTCGCACGATTCCGTGCGCTGAGATGGTCCGCTATGCGAAGTGCGGCGGTGAGGCATGCGCGATTGCGGTGCGGATTGCTCGCGGAGCAACCGGACGGGACAAGGTGCTCTTCTGCGGCTATCACGGCTGGCATGATTGGTACTTGGCTGCGAATCTCGTGGCCGAAGAGAGCCTGAACTCGCACTTGTTTTCCGGC
Source organism: Planctomyces sp. SH-PL62 (assembly GCA_945905295.1). Taxonomy (GTDB): domain Bacteria; phylum Planctomycetota; class Planctomycetia; order Planctomycetales; family Planctomycetaceae; genus SXKJ01. The sequence goes on from CAMDPX010000034.1 coordinate 12,080, forward strand.
ATCGAACCGATCGGTGTGCCCAAGGCGCTGGCCGGGACCGCTCTGCCATTTCCGTTTGGTGATCTCGCCGCGCTGGGGCAATTGCTCGATGACCACAAAGGAGAAGTCGCAGCGGTCATCATGGAACCGCTTCGTTCGGAACGGCCTGCCGACGGATATCTCGCCGGCGTTCGCAAGCTGTGCGATGAGCGCGGCGCCGTGCTGATCTTCGACGAAGTCTCGTCCGGGTTTCGCTTCGGGATGCAGGCGGCTCAGGGCTTTGTCGGCGCGACGCCGGATATGGCAGTGTTCGCGAAGTCGATGTCGAACGGCTATCCGATGGGAGCGGTTGTCGGACGGCGCAGCGTCATGGAACCGGCCGCGAGGATGTTCATTTCCAGCACCTACTGGTCCGACCCAATTGGCATGGTTGCGTCGCTGACGACGATCCGCGAACTGCGACGCCGCAACGTGTCCGAATCGTTGTGGTCGTTTGGACGTGAACTGCAATCGCGACTGAATTCTGTCGCGGGAGAAGTGGGTCTCGACGTGCATTGCGGCGGCTTGGCCGTGCATCCGCATCTGGAGTTCGTGACCGCCTCCGCCGATCTCAAGCCGGTCTTGGCGACGTTGTTCATTCAGGAAATGGCCAAACGCGGCTGCCACGGTTATGCGAGCTTCTACCTCAACGCGGCTCAGGGAGCGGCGGAGTTGGAACAGACGGCGGCTGCGGCTCGTGAGGTTTTCACGATCATTCGCCAGGCGATCGACAGCGGCGACGCGGAGTCGTTTCTCGAATGTCCCCGCCAGCAAGATGCGTTTCGGAGATTGGTGCGATAGGCTGGGGTGGAATGACCAAGGTCCAAACTCCAATGACCAACGAATGTCCAAGCTCCAAATCCCAAGTGGAGCCTGCTGGTTTGAAAACTGGACATTGAGATTTGGAGATTGAAGCTTTGTCATTCATTGGACATTGAGATTTGGAAATTGGAGCTTCAATCCGTGCCCGAATCACAACTCTCATCGGACTCCGGTCTCGAATGGCCCGACTTCGCGGCGATCGCGTTTTATTTCACGCTGACGTTCGGCATCGCGCTGTGGTTCGGCCGGAAGCAGAAGGACGTTGATGACTTCTTCGTCGGCGGACGCCGGATGCCGTGGTTCGCGGTCGGGCTGAGCATTCTCGCCACGCTGTTCTCGACGTTGTCCTACCTGGGGATGCCGGGCGAGATGATCAAGAACGGCATGGGAGTCTTTTTGGGGATTCTCGCGGCACCGCTGAGCATGGCCGTGATCATGCTGCTGTGGATTCCGTTCTTCATGCGGCTGAAGCTGACGAGTGCCTACGAGTACCTCGAACTGCGATTCAACTATCCGGTGCGACTGATCGGCGCGTCGCTGTTCGTGCTGCTGCGGTTGGGTTGGATGAGCATGGTGATCTTCGCCGCGTCGATGGCGCTGGACCGAGTCAAAGGTCCGGACTTCGCCTGGCTGCCAGGGGAGGACATCTATTGGTGGATCGGACTGGTGGGGATCATTGCCGCCATCTACACGGCGGTCGGCGGCATCCAGGCGATGATTTGGACCGACGTCTTGCAGTGCCTGCTGCTGCTGGCCGGAGTGCTGTTGGCGATCGGCTATGTGGCCGCGGTGGACGGCACCGGTCCCATCGATTGGTGGAAGACCGCTGCGAACACCGAAGGGCGAAACAATCTGCCGCCGCTGTTTAGCTGGGACATCACCGTTCGCACGACCATCGTCTTTGCGTTGGTCAATCACTTCTTCTGGAATATCTGCACTCACGGCTCGGATCAGGTCGTGCTGCAACGGTACTTCTCGGTGTCGTCGCTGAAGAATGCTCGAAAGAGTTACTTCGTCAATTTCCTGGTCGATCTGACGATGGCCTCGCTGCTGTCGCTGTGCGGCTTGGCGTTGCTGGCGTACTACCTGAAGCACGCGGACCAAGTCCCCGGCGGACTGACGGCGGTCAAAGGAGCCGACAAGCTCTTCCCGCACTTCTTGGGCAATCAGCTTCCCGCTGGCTTCGCGGGACTGATCATCTCGGCGTTTCTGTGCGACGCGATTCAAACGCTCGAATCGGGCGTCAACGCAATCACGGCCGTGGCCGCGAATGACATTGTGCCTCGCTTGCGACGTGGCCGCCCGCGGATCATGAGCGACCTGATGTTTGCTCGCGTGGTGAGCATCGTCATCACAATCGCGGTCACGGCGAACGCCTACTTCGTGGCGAATCGCGTGCAGGCGATCGGCGAGACAATCGTCGGCATGATGCCCAAGTTCTTCAACATGTTTGTCGGCCCGCTGTCGTCGCTGTTCATCATCGGTATGTTCTTCCGGCGCTGCACGGCCAGATCGGCGATCCCGGCTGTGCTGTGCGGCTTCGTGGTCTCGATCACTTGGAGCTGGTATCCGGAGATCTTTCAGGTTCCCAAAGAGCAGGCTCCAACGTTTCTCTTGGCCATCGCCGCACCTTGCTTGACGAGCTTGTCGATTGCCTGGATTTTAGGTTGGATTGTGGAACGAGGCGGCGAACACTCCGGCCTCAAATTCACTTGGCGCGAGATCGTGAGCAAAGAGGAGCACGAATCCATATCCTGACCTGCCGACAGCCGATCGCCGTCAGCCGACAGCCGTGATACCGTTTTTAGGAATCACGAAAAACGGTATCACGGCTGTCGGCATTCGGCTCACGGCCATCGGCCAAACAATTCCTGAGAGTTGATGCCATGTCACCCAAAGATTCCTACGACCGCGACGGTTTCGTCATCGTCCGCCAATTGCTCTCCTCCGGCGAGTTCGCCGAATTGCGGCGGGAACTCGACCGCTACATTCGCGAGGTCGTGCCGACGCTGGCGGATGCCGATGCGTTCTTCGATGACAAGTCGCGGCCGGAGACGCTCAAGCAAATGCAGCACATGCAGCAGGATGCCTTCTTCCGTGATTACGTCCAGCATCCGAAATGGGTGGAACTCGCCGAGGCACTCGTCGGCGAATCGGCCACGTGTGAGGGGCCGGAATGGTTCAACAAGCCGCCGGGGACGAATCACATCACGCCGCCACATCAAGACAACTATTACTTCTGCCTCGCGCCGCCGAACGTCGTCACGATCTGGATGGCGCTCGACGACGTCGATGACGAGAACGGTTGCCTGCGCTACGTCCGCGGTTCGCATCTGCAGCCGATCCGGCCACACAATCGCTCAAACGTGCTGGGATTCTCACAGGGAATCACCGACTACGGCGACGCCGACCGCGCGGCCGAGGTCCGCATTCATTTGGCTCCGGGCGACGTCGTCGCTCATCACGGCAACACGATTCACCGAGCCGACGCCAACCGCTCGCCGATTCGCAACCGCCGAGCGTTCGCGATGGTCCTCAAAGGAATCAGTTGCCAGCGAGACGAAGTGGCGTTCGCTCGGTACATGAACGCCGTCAAAGAACAACATCAGCAAATGGGTTTGAAGACGTCGTAGCTGAATTCGCCAGAATTCAGCGTTTTCAATGCAGTTGGGACCGCAATCGATCTTCGGCTGAATTCTGGCGAATTCAGCTACATCAATTGGAAGCCTGCAACATGGACTGGCAACTCCTCGAACGTGACCGAGAAATCTGGAACCGCGAGCTAGCCTCGTTTGTCCCACCGCGCGTGTTTGATTCGCACCTGCATTTGTATGAGTCGAGCCACTTCAACGGCAAAGTGCCGGCGCTGTGTGCGACGGGACCGAGCGACGTTGGTTGGGATGTGTTCCAGAACAAGATCGCGGAGATCATGCCCGATCGCGAAGTCACGGGGTTGGCCTTCGGGTTTCCGACGCCGACCGTAGACTTCAAAGCCGCGAACGACTTTCTGGCTCGCGAGTCCAAACACATCGGCGCGCTCGGCCAGATGCTGATCAACCCAGCAATGGACCCCGACTTCATTCGCGAGACAGTGCAGCGCGACGGATTTGTGGGGCTTAAGCCGTATCACATTTACGCCTCCGAGAAGCCAACGTTTGACGCACACATCCCCAGCTTTCTGCCGGAAGCGCAGATGCAAGTCGCTCACGAGTTGGGTTTGTCGATCACGCTGCACATCGTGCGCTCGCAGGCTCTGGCCGATCCGTCGAATCAGGAAGTGCTGCGGCGGTACGCGACGAAGTACCCGAACGCCCGGATGATCCTGGCTCACGCCGCGCGCGGCTTCAATCCGCATCACACGGTGGTCGGCATCGAATCGTTGCGCGGGTTGCGGAACGTCTGGTTCGATACCTCGGCGGTGACGGACTGCGGAGCTTACGAAGCGATCATCAAAGTTATCGGGCACGATCGGTTGATGTACGGCTCGGACTTCCCGGTCTCGCACATTCGCGGCCGCTGCGTCGGGCTGGGGGACAATTTCTTGTGGCTCACGCCGGAGAACACGAAGCTCGACGCGGCCTACGCCAACGTGCAGTTCACGTTGGTGGGGATCGAGTCGCTGCGGACGCTCAAGGTCGCCGCCCTCGCGTGCGGGTTGAGCGATGAGCAAGTGGAAGACATCTTCTTCGGCAACGGCGCGGCACTGTTTGATTCGAGGTAAACCAATGAATTCAGCGATCCTTTTCCGCTTGCTGGCAATTTGCAATTTGCAATTTGCGTTTTGCATTTTGCAATGCCCGACCGTCTCGGCCGAGGACTGGCCGCAGTTTCGGGGCATCAACGCCAGCGGCGTGTCGATGTCGAACAAGAAGCTGCCGACGGAGTTCTCGCTCGAAAAGAATTTGAAGTGGTCGGTGAAGCTCGGCGACGGAGTCGGATGTCCAATCGTGGTTGGTGGGAAAGTGTTTGTCACGGCGATGACGTCCGAGAAGACGTTTTCCGTTTTCGCGTTCGACGCCGGGACCGGCAAGAAGCAGTGGCAAACGGATTACGAGACTGGCAAGCTGCCGCGCATCACGCCGCCAAACAGCCATGCTTCGAGCACTCCCGCCAGCGACGGCAAGCAAGTCTACGTCTACTTCAGCACTCACGGCCTCATCGCGCTCGATGCGAAATCTGGCGAGCAAACTTGGAAACGCTCACTGCCCAGTCCCAGCTACTTGATGGACTGGGGAGCCGCTTCATCGCCGATCGTGCATGAAGGCACAGTCTACTTCAATCAGGACGACGATCTGTCGCCGGTGCTGTTCGCGGTCGATGCGAAGTCCGGTGCGATGAAGTGGACCGCCGACCGGTCGGACATGCTGGGGGGCTACGCGGTGCCGGTCATCTGCGAAGCGAACGGCCAAACCGACGTCGTCATCTCCGGCAGCGGATTCCTCAAAGGCTACGACCCGGCGACGGGAGTGGAACGCTGGAGCAGCAACTCGACGCTGCGGACGATGATGGCCTCGCCGGTCGTGCGCGACGGCATCATTTATCTGTCGAGTCAAAGCTACGGTGACGAGAAACGAACGCTGAAGTTCGCGCTGCTGGAATGGCTCGACACCAATCAAGACGGCAAGCTGACCAAGACGGAGATTCCAAAGGAGTTCGCGTCACGCTTCGACGCCTCCGACAAGAACGGCGACGGAGTCATCGCCGACGGAGAACTCGACACCGCGTTTCAATCGGCGAAGAACCAAGCGGGTGGCGGCAACACGATCCAGGCGGTTCGCGGTGGGGGAAAGGGTGATGTGACGAAGACGCATGTCCTGTGGAACGTCGCCAACAAGTCGCCGTCGAACATCGTCTCGCCCGTCGTCGTTGGCGATCAGCTCTTCATCGTCAAGAAAGGTGGCTTGTCGAGTTCCTTCGACATCAAAACCGGCAAGAGTCACTGGGAGCTCAGCCGCATCCGCAACATCGGCGACTACTACGCCTCGCCGGTGGCCGGGGACGGCAAGATCTTCGTGGCGGGCGAGAACGGCTTCATCGTCGTGCTGGAACAAGGTCCGAAGCTGAACATCCTCGCGACCAACGACGTCGGCGAATCGTGCGTGGCGACGCCGGCGATCGCGGACGGTCGCTTGTTCGTGCGTGGACGCGAGTCGCTGTTTTGCTTCGTTGAAGAGTAGTGCTTGAGGTCACGAGTTTTGGCAGAAAAATGGAGGGCAGAAAAATGGTTTCACGCTGTTGCTGGTCAATCTTTTTGCCCTTCATTTTTTTGCCAGCCCTGTATCCCACTAACCAATTGCTCGCCGCCCCGCGCGTGGACATCGTCATCGGCGAGAAGGCTCCCGCGCTGGAACGGCTCGCGGCGGAGGAACTCTCCAACCAGCTCAAGCGAGTCTACGAAGCCGACACGAAGATTGGCTCAACCGCGCCGGCCGATGCGACGCACGTCATCTTCGTCGGCAGTCCCGACACGAATGCAGGCATGAAGCCGTTCGCAGCGCAGTGGCCAAGCGGCGATAAAAAACTGACCGACCAAGGTCACTTGCTCCGCAGCGTGACTCACAACAACAAACCCGCGCTGTTGATCGGCGGGGGCAGTCCGGTCGCGACCTATTGGGCGGTTGCCGAGTTCGGACATCACCTCGGCATTCGGTCGTTGCTGTTCGGCGATCTCGATCCGATCAGCCCACCGGAATTCAGGCTCGATGGGATTGAAGTCGTGCTGGAGCCGCAGCATCGTGAGCGTGAGTGGCATTTCCGCAATCGGGGTCCGATGGACTCCGGTTCGTGGAGCGTGGACGAGCATCGGCAGGTGCTACAACAGCTTGCGAAGCTCAAGTTCAATCGAGTCAGCATCAATGTGCGCGCCTCGCAACCGTTCGTGCATTTCGAGTTCAGCGGTGTTGCGCGAAAGTCGGAAGGACTGTGGGGTTTTTCGGATTTCGTCTACCCAGTCTCTGGCGACACTTCCGGGCGCAAGGTATTCGGCGGGGCCAAGAACTTTGAGAATCCCAGCTTCGCCGCAGCCAAGACCTACGAAGAGCGCATCGCTGCCGGCAGGGAGCATCTGACCGGCATCATCGAGACCGCTCGTACGGTTGGCATGACCGTTCGACTACAGCTTCGCGCCGATTGGTTTCCTCAGAACTTCGGAGCGTTCGTGAAAGAGCCGGACGGCATTCAGGGCCGCGACGGTCCGCATGTCGTCGCAGATGTGGCGGAGTTCTTTCGAGATGAAAGAACCATGGGCTTGGCGCGTGCTCAAATGCGGGCGTATCTCGACACCTATCCGAGAGTTGATGGCGTCGACCTGGAGTTTGGTTCGGAAAAAGTGTCTCAACAAGACTTTCAGCGCGTCTTTCCTGACCCAAAGTTTTGGAACCGCGCAGATGGACGCGCTGTGGACGTCCGAGTTCGGGCGAATGAATTCCCGCAGCGTGCCTTTGTGGCATTGGGCCAGCTTAATCGAACACAACAATCCGAGCCGGCAAAACCCTTGATTCTGCTGGCCGAGAGAGAACAAAGATTCTTGCCGAGTAGTCCAGCCGATTTTTCAATCATGTTCGATCACGCGCGGTTCCAAGCATGCAACCATTTCGTCGTCGATCCCAGCGGCGTCAGCGACATCGATCTGCCCGTCTATTGGCTCAGCCGTAGCAGCTTTGGATCGGAGCTGACATTCGAGCAAACATGCCGTGACGTGATTGATCCCACTTGTGGTGAAGGAGTCGCCGACCGCGTGCTCACGGCATTCCAACAAAATCGTCAAGCTCTGACGAAGATGGAGAGGGTGCGATTCGGTGGTGGAATGTCAGGACCGGTCAACCTGCGGACGATCGAAGAAGGCGCGAACAAGAACGCTGAGCAACTCACTTCGGCAGCCGATGCCTACCTCAACGCCATGAACGAGATGTACCGAGCCAACACGCGGGCTCGCGAAGGAGGCCGGGCCTTCACATTGTACTGGGCGCGGCGATTTGAGTTCGCGCTGGAGTACCTGAGCTTTGCTCAAGCCGTCCAGAAGGCGAGTGCTGCCGAAACGGCAAAAGACACAGCAACTCAGATTGCGGAGTTGGAAAAAGGAATCGAGTCGCTCAACAACGGCCTCAATGCGATGGCGGCGATCGCTCGCAGCAACAGTGATCGCGGCTTGATCGCGGTGCTCAACAAGTACGGTTATCGTCCGCTCAAGCAGAAGCTGGCGAAGGTGGAAGAGGCGGCGAAGTAACGGTGTCGAGAGTTCTTTTAGGTAGCCTGACTCTCCGAGTCGGGTGCATTTCACAACAAGACCCGACTCGGAGAGTCGGGCTACGGAATCAAACATGACTCGACAATTTGGTGGGATGTGGCCGGCGCTCGTGACGCCGTTTGGTGCGGACGGAAAACCGGCGCTCGATGTTGTTGAGCAGCTTGTCGATCTGTTTGCGAAGCAAGGGATGGATGGGCTGTACGTCACCGGCTCGACGGGCCAGTGGCCGTTGCTGACCGTCGCTGAGCGGCAGGCGATTGTCGAACGCTGCGTGAAGGCGAGTGCCGGGCGCATCCCGATCATGGCGCATGTCGGAGCGGTTGCGACGGACGATGCGGTGACTCTGGCGATGCACGCGGCGAAGGTCGGAGCCGATGCGGTTTCGACGGTCGCTCCGATTTATTACCCGCACTCCGGCGACGTGGTCTTTGAGCATTACCGCCGCATCGGGGCCGCTTCGGACTTGCCGCTGTTTGTGTATCACATCGAGCTGGCTCAGAAGATTACCGTCGGGGCGAAGGAATACACCGATCGTATCCTCGCGCTGCCGAACATCGCCGGCATGAAGATCACCGCCGGCGATTTGTATTTGTTCGGCCTGATTCACTCGCACGCGGGTGACCGGCTGCAACTCTTCAGCGGCGCGGACGAGGTGATGTGTCAGGCGGTGCTGTCCGGTTCGATCGGCGCGATCGGGACGTTCTACAACGTCTTCGGCCCAGCCTGCCGCAAGGCTCGTGAAGCGATGGTCGCCGGAAAGGTCCAAAACGTCCGCACCTTCATGCTGGCGTTCCAGCAGGTGATCGCGCGCGTGATCGCCTCCGGCTCCATCTGGTCGTTCTTCCGAGCGGCCATGCAACACAAATACGACATCGACATCGGAGCTCCCCGCGCGCCATTAGGCATTATGGACAAGCCGTGGGCCGAAGCCGACGTTGCCGAACTGCTGGCGCTCGTCGACAACGCCATCTGACCGGCCGAAAGCCGTGGGCCGAAAGCCGATGGCCGTTATCTCAAACTTCGTCGATTAACGATAAGTGTGATAACGGCTGTCGGCGATCGGCTCTCGGCATTCGGCCGAACCAATTCATCAACTACCGGAATAATTGCATGTCCGAACCTCTTGTTTATCTCAACGGGCAGTTGATTCCCGCGTCGCAGGCGAGTCTCAAAATCTATGACGCGGGAGTCGTGCTCGGCGCGACCGTCACCGAGATGACTCGGACGTTTCGGCATCAGCCGTTTCGGTTGGAAGACCATGTCGCGCGGTTGTTTCGTTCGCTGAAGTATGTGCGGCTCGACATCGGGATGACGCAAGAACAACTCGTTGCCGCGTCGCGCGAGTTGCTGGCGAAAAACACGCAACTGATCGCCGCCGATGATGAACTTGGTCTAATTCACTTCGTCACGGCGGGGGAATACGGCTCGTATGTGGCGGTGCCGGGAACTCCCGTGCGAACCGGGCCGACGATTTGCATGCACACGTTTCCGATGCCGTTCGCTCTGTGGGCCGAGCGGGTGAAGAACGGTGCTCACGTCGTCACGCCGAGCATCCGGCATGTCCCGCCGCAGTGTTACGACCCGAAGATGAAGTATCGCAGCCGTATGCACTACTTCCTGGCGGATCAGGAAGCCCGGCTGGCCGATCCACAGGCGCTCGCGCTATTGCTGGATCTCGACGGCAACGTGACCGAAACCAGCGGCGCGAATTTTCTGATCGTCGAGAACGGGACGATCGTCTCACCGACGCTGCGCAATACGCTGCCGGGAATCAGCCGAGCGACCGTCATCGAACTGGCCGAGAAGCTCGGCATCCCGTTCGTCGAGCGGGACATCCAAGTGTTTTCGGTGTTGAACGCGGACGAAGCGTTTCTGTCGAGCACGCCTTACGGTCTGTGCCCGGTGACGAAGATCAACGGCGTGACGATTGCCGACGGACAGCCGGGCGAGGTCTATCGCCAGTTGATGTCGGCGTGGAATGAACTGGTCGGGTTAGACATCGCGGCGCAGTTCACGTCACGAATCGACGGCTGAGCGGCACGGCGCTAGCCGCCGGTGAAAGCGGGCGAAATCCACGAATCACCGGCGGCTAGCGCCGTGCCGCTCAACAAGGCCGGTTCAAACGACTGGACTTCGCAGCGTGCCGATCTGTTCGATCCAGGCTTCCATCACGTCGCCCGCTTTCAAGAATTTTCCTTTGGCGTGACCAACGCCGGACGTCGTACCTGTCGAGATGATGTCTCCCGGCGCGAGCGTCACGAACGACGAGATGAACTCGATGATCGCGGCGACCGGGAAGACCATCTCAGCGGTTGAGCCGTCTTGTTCCACACCGCCGTTGACCTTCAGTGTCATGAGCAGCGTCTGTGGATCGGCAAGCTCGTCGGCGGGCAGGACGCATGGTCCCATTGGGCAGAACGTGTCGTGCCACTTGCCGTGCAGCCAATCGAAGAAGCCGTCCTTCTCACGCTGAGTGCGGCCGGGGTTCGGTCGGAATTTGCGGTCGGAGATGTCGTTCACGACGGTGTAGCCGGCGACGTAGTTGAGCGCGTCGGCCTCTTTCACGTTCTTCGCCGTGCGGCCGATGATCACGCCGAGTTCCAATTCCCAGTCGATGTGATTGGGGGAGACCTCCGGGATTCGGACCGGATCGCCGGGGTTGGTCAGCGTCGTGAGCGGTGGCTTCATGAAGACGTACGGAAACGTCTGAGCTCGTTCGGTCGCTTTACCGCCACCCTCTTCGATGTGCTTGGAATAGTTGCCTGCCAGCAACAGCAGCTTCGATGGCGCTGGGACCGGCACGAGCAGCTTGACCGAGTCGGCAGGAACTCGCAGCGCGGCTTGATCGCTCGCAGGCAATCGGCTGAGTTGTTGTTGAATGTTCTGCACGGCTTCTCGTTGAGAACCGCCCGGCAAGACAGCGAGCAAGTTTTCCGCTGACGGACAGGCCACTCCCAGCTTCGTTGCGGCGGCGGACAACGGGATCACGGTGGAGTCTTCATAGAAGCCAAGCTGGGTGGATTGATTCCCGTCGAATCGACAAAGGCGCATGAGGAGTTCCTTGAGTGAAGTAGGTTGGGGCTCCGTCCCGACCGTTTGATTGATTGAATTCGTACCGAGTTTTGCGACGCAATTCCCAAAGCGGGTCGGGACGGAGTCCCAACCTACTTATGCCAGCACTTCGCGGACGACTTGTCCGTGAACGTCGGTCAGACGGAAATCGCGGCCGCTGAACCGGAACGTCAGCCGTTCGTGGTCCAGGCCGAGCAGGTGCAGAATCGTGGCGTGCAGATCGTGCATCGTGCAGATGTTCTCGACCGAGTGCATGCCGAGGTCGTCAGTCGCGCCGTAGATCGTGCCGCCGCGCACGCCTCCGCCAGCCAGCCAGACTGAGAATCCTTCGGGATGATGATCGCGACCGTCTCGGCCAGCGGAGTGCGGCGTGCGGCCGAACTCGCCGGCCCACACGAGCAGCGTTTCCTCGAACAAGCCGCGCTGCTTGAGATCCGTAATCAGACCGGCAATCGCCTGATCGGTGTCGAGCGCGTTCTTTTCGTGACCGGCTTTGAGATTGCCGTGCTGGTCCCAAGTGCCGTTCGATGCGCCGGGGGGGCAAGTGATCTCGACGAAGCGGACTCCCGATTCAATCAGCCGGCGTGCTCGCAAGCATTGGATGCCGTACAGACGCTGCGATGGGACTTTCGAGTCGAGGGCGTACAACTCTTGTGTGGCTTGGGTCTCGCGGCTCAGGTCGAGCAGATCGGGAACGAGCGACTGCATGCGGAACGCCATCTCGTAGTTCTTGATCGCGGCATCGACATCGTCGTCTCCGCCGAGCGATCGCGAGAACGCTTCGTTCTGTCCGCGCAGCAGCGCGAGCTTGGCGAGTTGAATGCGCGAGTCCTTGTCGGCCGGCTGGATGTTGTCGATCGGTGTGCCGTCGGCCGCGAGCAGCGTGGCCTGATGATTCGCAGGTAGAAAGCCGCTCGAATAGTTTTCGAGACCGCCGCACGGGACGACTCCGAAACTGAGCACGACGAAGCCGGGCAAGTTTTGGCTTTCGCAGCCGAGCCCGTAATTGACCCATGAACCAAGGCTCGGCCGGCCGGCATTGTTCGAGCCAGTGTGCAGGAAGAGCACGCCCGTCGAATGAATCGGCAAGTCAGCTTTCATCGAGCGGATCACGGCGAGATCATCGGCATACGTTGCGATGTGCGGAAACAAATCGCTGATCGGCATTCCGCTGTCGCCGCGCGGCTGGAATTTCCACGGACTCTTCAACCACTGGCGATTGCCGTTCGCGGTTGGGTTCTTCGATTCCAAGAACGGCTTGCCGTCGAATTCATCGAGCTTCGTTTTTGGATCAAACGAATCGACGTGCGAAACTCCCCCATCCATGAAGAGGAAGATCACGTTCTTGACGCTTGGGCGAATGTGCGGCAGCGGCTCAGAGATCGACTTCGTTGATGCCGCGCGAGATTCGGAGAGCAGACCAGATAAAGCGAGCAACCCGAATCCATTTGCTGACGTGGCCAGCAACTCACGACGCGATATCGCGGACGGACGGCGTCCTGGGCAGCGGCAGGTCGAGTGGTTTTGTGGTGCGGTCATCGCTCTAGTTCTGATGATGAGTGGAAGGTGCCCGACGAATCGAAGGAGACGACGAATAATCTCGAGTAGCGGTTCATTCGTCGTCTCCTTCAATTCGTCGGGCTCTTGTTCAAGGAATATAGATGAACTCGTTGACGTTGAAGAGCGCGTGAGCGACGTCTTTCCAGACCGCTTGGCTCGTCAGCACATCAGCGCCGGCGATTTGGTGCAAGCCCGCGAGTTGCCGGACAGCTTGCTCGAAACGCTCGCTTTCATCGCTGGTCGGCGGACGGCTCAGCGCGATTTGAAACATCGCGTCGATTCTGGCAGGGATTGTTTCGTTCGAGCGTTTCACCAAGCTCGCCCCCCACACCTCCGCCTGCTGCAACACGAAGGGATCGTTGAGCAGGGCCAACGCCTGAGCCGGAACGTTGGTCACATCGCGGCGGCCTTGTGCCACTTTGCCGCCGGGGAGATTGAACGCTCCGAGAAACTTCGGAGATTCCATCAGATTGTTCTTGATGTAGAGGCTGCGGCGGCCGTTGCCATCCAGCGGGCCGGGAAACAGGCGGCGGTCGGCGTATTCTTTCTCGCGATACGGCTGCACGCTGAGTCCGAACAACGTGCGATCCAAGCGGCCCGATGCGGTGAGGATCGAATCGCGCACGGCTTCCGCCTCCAGTCGGCGAGCCGGGTAATGTCGTAGCAGCCGATTGAGCGAATCGATCTCGCGGCCGGCGGCGGGAAGTTGGTTCGACAATTGAAACGTGCGCGTCAGCACGAGCGATCGGATTAAGCGTTTCACCGACCAGCCCTCTTCGACGAACTGGCGAGCGAGATGATCGAGCAACTCCGGATGTGACGGCTGCTCGCCGACGTGCCCAAAGTCATCGACCGTACGAACCAAACCGGTGCCGAAGAGATGATGCCACACGCGATTGACCATGACTCGCGCGGTCAGGGGGTTGTCCGCGCTGGCGATCCGCTCGGCGAGCTCCAAGCGTCCGCTGCCGGGACTCGTGAACGAGTCTCGCGAGGGGGACAACGCTTCGAGATAGCGTCGCGGCACCGCCTCTCCCGGCCGCGTGCAATCGCCGCGTGCGAAGATCGGCTGATTGATCCCCGGTCCGCCTTCGCCGATCCCCACGATGACGCGCGGCAATGAAAGTTCGGCCTCAGTTTGTCGGTACTGCTTCGCGAGCTCTTCGACGCGCGGCGATTGGGAGAGCTTGTTGTTAAGCAGTTCGCGCCGCAGCAGTGCGTCGATCCAACGGACGTCGTCGTCGGTGGCTTTGTCGTCCGCCCAACGCCGGAGAGCCACTTCAATGACCGACGCATATCGCATGGCAACATCGGTGAGCGATCCTGGATCATGGAACAGCGGGCGCAGGTGAGCGACCTCCGGTTTCGGCGGTTCACCAACATCGTGGAGGACGACGCGGGTGATGCCGAAGTACGAGCGAGGATTCTCGGCCGCCTTCTCCCACGGCAGGCGATAGTTGCCGCCGTCGCCGCCAAGCGCGGCGAGTTGATCGGGAAACTTCGGGTTGTCGAACATCGTCATCAGTTCGGCATACGTCCGTAGTTGGTCTCGCTCGTCGGGAGGCGAGAAGGTGATCCATTGCCAATCGGCAGATGTCAGAGCTTTGTAGTTCTTGTAGTTGAGCTGACAGTTGTTCGAGACCAACCGCACCGCGCTGCTGCGCTGGCCGATCACCTGAAAGCTGATGTGCTTCTTGCCCAGCGGCAGTACGGGCGAACGAAGCGTGCCGTTGAGCTTGTCCGAGAGCGCATGCGTGAATCGGCCGGTGGGCAGGATCGCTCGCACGAGCGCATCCCCATCGGGATGCAACGCGAAGTCACCGCTTGGCGATGAAGTGTCTTGAAAACCTTGGCCACCGATTTGCCATCCCATCGCGTCTGGCGAGCGGGGTGGCGTCAGCCCCTCGGTGGCTTCGATCGGTGTTCCAACAACCGGGGGGCTGACGCCGCCCCGCTCGCCAACGATCGACTCGACGTCGCCACGGAAATCGGCGAAGGGGACAAATTGCGTCTGATTGAACTCGGTTCGTTCGCGATCTTCTTTCGTGAATTGTTCGGCCAGCTTGCGCCATTCCATCGGGAATGCCGCCGCATCGGCGGCCGACAACACTCGCCACGGTTGGAACGGGTCGTCGAACGGCTGCTTCTCGGCCGCGAGATTCGCGATCCATTTTTCCAATCGCTGAGCATCCAGTCCCTTGGCCAGTTCCGCGGCATCAGGACGATTGGCTCGCTTGGCCTGCGCTGCCGCCATGTAGCGTGCGAGTTGTTGAGCGTCGTTGAGCCAAACGGTTGCAAGTTCCTTGCGGAGTTCCGTCTTCAGGGCTCGCAGGCGTTGCCGCTGTTGAGCATTCGCGTCTGGTGAGTCGATGCCGTGGCTGACCATTCGCGAACTCCGCAACACGGCGAGCAGCGCGTAGTAGTCGTCCATCGAGACGGCATCGAGCTTGTGGTTGTGACAGCGAGCACACGCGACAGTCGTGGCTTGAAATGCCTTCGTCAGAGTGTCGATTTGATTGTCGGCGATGTCGTAACCCAGCGAGGTGAGACTGATGCAGTCATCGTGATTGACCTCGCCGAAGCGGTAGAAGCCGGTGCCGATGATGGATTCGTTGAAGTGCTCGGTTGGATGCAGACGCGCAGCCCGTAGGTTGGGTCTCTGACCCGACCCGTTGATACTCGGATTGGTCGGGTCAGAGACCCAACCTACGGGCTGCAGATCCCCCGCGATGTGCTCGCGGATGAACTGGTCGTAGGGCACGTCCGCGTTGAAGGCTCGAATGAGATAGTCGCGATACCGCCAAGCGTGATGAACTTCGTAGTTCCATTCGTTGCCGTGCGTCTCGGTAAAGCGGACCACGTCCAACCAATGCCGCGTCCAACGCTCGCCGAAATGCGGCGAGTCCAGCAACGAATCGACCAGCTTCTGGACAGCCTGTTGAGGAATGGAACGCGGATGACGCGGATCGGACGGATGGTCGGTGGCTTGATCCGTGTCGCTCCGTTCGATCCGCGCCGTCTGTGTTCTCTGGCATTCCATCACGAAACTCGCAACCTGCTCCGGCGTCGGTGGCAGTCCGGTCAGCACGAGGCTCAGTCGCCGAGCGAGTGTTCGTGGATCAGCCGGTTCCGCCGGGGCCAGTCCTTTCTCTTCCAGCTTGGCCAGAATGAAGCGGTCCACGGGTTGCGGAGACCATGAACCGTTTTTCGGTTGCGGCACGACCGGCTTCTGGACTGATCGCAGACTCCACCAATCACGCCGGCTACGAAACGTCTCGGCCCACGAATCCGCGGCGGGTGTGCGAGTCGGCTTATCGCGCGGATCGTTCGCGCCGTTCTTGACCCAAGTTTCGAGGTCCGTGATCACAGCGGCCGGCAGCTTTCCCTTGGGGGGCATCTTGAGCGAGTCGTCTTCATAGCGGATCGCTTTGATGAGCAGACTCTCGCTGGGTTTGCCGACCACAAGGGCGGCCCCCGTTTCGCCCCCCTTGCGGAGTCCTTCGCGATGATCGAGCAGCAGGCCGCCGCCAAGCTTTTTCGCGTCGGCCGAGTGGCACTCATAGCAATGCTTCACCAGCACCGGCCGAATCTTCTTCTCGAAAAAGTCGAGGCCAGCGTCATCCGCTCGAGCGGACTGGCCATGAGTCGCGGCCAAAACGGCGAGAGCCAAGATGGCGAAACAAGTTCGCATGGATGTCCTCGTTCCTCATTGGGTGTGCCGAACAAATCTGCCGATCGAATGGTCCCCGACGCGGTTGAGATCAGAGCGATCCACCATTGGGATCGCGCGAATCCGCCGCGGCGAACCTTATACCTCGCAGCCGTCCGTGAGACATCCTGGCGAGCGGAGTCATTCTGCGGATGAAGATATGAACGATGAAGTCGCTCACCAGCCGCGAAACTCTCTCTGCCGTTTTTCACCCACCGAGCCGATCCGGATCAAGCTGGCGGCTCGGACTGCCGAAATTTCCCAAAACTTGGCAAGACTATGTTGGACATCAAAAAACACAGCCATAGAATCCCGCCCGTTCCAGGTAGGGCAGGGTTTCCAGCCTGCCTTCGAGCTGGCAGGCTGGAAAGCCTGCCCTACGTTCTCCTCACGAGGCACCGCACAACACAATGGTTGAGTCCGCTGAAAAGCCCCCATCGTGTTACCGCCGTCGTCCCCCAGGGCCTTTGCAGCGTCTGCATGCTGCATCGTCTCGCTTGTGTGATGGATTTACCCGTTTGATGAGTGTGTCGCTCCGGCCCGCGTTGAATTGTTCCGCTGATCGCCGTTTTGAGCACCTCTCGATTTCGCCTCTCTGCCTGAGCCATGCTGGCTCGATCTCGCTCAGCCCCGCCCGTGCGTATCGCGTTTGGTTGGCGGCCACGGTTCGAGCGGGACAGCTACTGCCACTGCAATTTGTGCGGCGGTTCCCTCGCCGTTGAGATCGCTCGCCTGATGGGCGATGTCGGTCCCTTGGTTTTGGCGTGCTTTCTTTCCTCTATCTCTCACAAGCCGTGATCGAACACACGTTTGTCGATCCGCGTTCATGTCCGCCGAATGACTCGGTGTGCGGAGAGAACTTTTCTTTTGGAGTCGCCCATGTCCACGTTGCTTGATTGTGGAGTGCAATCTGCCACGCGTGTTGCTCAACCGGTGATCCGTTTCGATCAAGCCAAGGCCATCGCCGAGATTCACGGCTCGCCGACGCTGGTTCTGTCTCGCTCGGCGTTGCAACGCAACTACGAAGCGATGCGATCCGAGATGCCGGGCGTTGAGTTGTTCTACGCCGCCAAGGCCAACCCGGAATATCTCGTGCTCAAAAACCTGCGCGAGTTCGGTTCGTCGGTCGATGTCTGCTCGTACCGCGAGATGCAGGCCGCGCAGGCCGCCGGATTCATGCCGGACCAGATGATCCACACGCATCCGTGCAAGACAGTCGCCAACCTCGTCGATTGCTACACCGAGGGGCTGCGCTGGTTCACGTTCGACGCGCCATCTGAGATCGCCAAGTTCGTGAAGTACACGCCCGACGTGAATCTGATTCTGCGGCTGGCAGCCAGTTCGCAGTCGAGTTTGATTAACCTTTCCGCCAAGTTTGGATGTGCTCCGAAGGAGGCAGGAGAACTGCTGCGGCAAGCTCACCGAGCGGGCATGAACGTCAAAGCGTTGTCGTTCCACGTCGGCTCGCAGTGCCTGAACCCGGCTGACTTCCGAGCCATGCTGCTGCAAGCTCGCAAGGTCTGGGACGAGGGGGTGAAGATCGGCTGCCCGCTGGAAGTGCTCGACATCGGCGGCGGCTTCCCGGCTCCTTACAAGAGCGAAGTGATCTCGCTGGAGCTGTTCTGCCGCAGCCTGCAAGAGGCGTTGGACGACACGTTCGGCGACCTGGGTGACAGCGTCCGCTTCATCGCCGAGCCGGGCCGCGGCCTCGTCGCCGAATGTGCGACGCTGATCGTGCGCGTGCTCGGCAAGTCGAACCGCAGCGGCACGACGCAGTACGTGATCGACGACGGCCTGTACGGAGCCTTCTCCGGCATCGTCTACGACCACGCCGAATTCCCGCTGCTGGTCGAGAACGCCGAGAACCGCCCGCATCGCCCGTGCATCATCGCCGGCCCGACGTGCGACTCCGGCGACATCGTCTGCCGCGACCAACCGCTGCCCGACCTGGAAGTCGGCGAACTGGTCCTGGTCCCCACGATGGGAGCCTACTCCTCCGCCAGCGCCTGCGGCTTCAACGGCCTCGACATTCCGAGGTACGTCGAGGTGGAGTAAGTCATGACGAGTGCAGACAAGTCCGGGCCACCACGCCACGCATCGGATTCACTTGAACAGCGCGAAGCTGAGTCCGCCGTCTTGGAACTTGTGCAAGCGAAATTGGGCTGTGCGCTCGTGCCGGAATCATTTTCGATCGGTGACGGCGTCTCTGTAAAGTTGGACGGCATCAACCGTGACCGTCATGTGCTGTGCGAGATCTATTGCCGCATCGGAAGACTCAAGGGAAGTCAACCCGACAAGGTTGCCGCCGACATGCTCAAGCTGGTGTTGGTCGAGCGCGCTCTTGGTGGACAGTGGCAAAAGCTAATCTGCTTTGCCGATAACGATGCCGCCAAGTCTTTCAGAGGCAAATCATGGCTTGCCGCCGCTGTGACGCGAATGGGGTTTGAGATTCTCGTCGTTGAACTTCCTGCGGAGGTTAGAGAGCAACTCATTGCGGCTCAGCGTCGGCAAGTGATGGTCAACCAAAGCAACAGTACCTCGGACGACGAAGACACCTGAAAACCTCGCTCGGCGCGGGTCTTTCGACCACTTTGCTAGACCGCAGGTCTCCTCTTGTGCCTCGCGAAGACAATGGAGACCTTCGGTCGAACCCACGACGTGGTCAGGAGACCCTCGCCGAGCGCAGTTCAGTCCGCTCGCTGAACCTCACGTTGACGCCTGATGGCGAATCACAAGAATGATTCGAGTCAGGCCAAAAGAATCTTGGAGACGGCGTCATGCCCACGATCGAACTGATTGAGAGCTTTTCCCAATTCGCGCGGGCCAGGGTCGATCAGGCTGGGAGCGATTTGCCGATCGACGACTTGTACGACGAATGGCGTGCTCAGCATCCGCCGGCGGACGACCTGCTGGCGATCAAGGCTTCGCTTCGCGACATGGAACAGGGCGAGACCGGGCGGCCGTTCGATGATTTCGCTGCGGCGTTTCGGAGTCGGAACGGGATTCCCGAATCACCATGACCTTTCGACTTCGCATCCTGCCACGAGCCGAGCAAGACGCCCAGCACATTTTCGACTGGCTGAGGACGAAATCTACCGACGGAGCCATTCGGTGGTGGTTCGCGTTCGACGAGGCCGTTCACAAGCTTGTTGATCACCCATACGGCTACGGACTCGCTCCGGAAACTGAGTCGGTTCCCTACGAGCTTCGCCAATTCTTGTTCAAGACTCGGCGAGGCCGACGCTATCGGGGTGTGTTCGTGGTCGTTGGAGATGAAGTCCGAGTGCTCAGAATCCGAGGGCCAGGCCAACGACCGCTTCAGCAAGACGAACTCGAATAACGACGCAGGCTCGGTCCTTCACAGTAAGCTTGGCCGCGTTCATCCAGTTCCATCGGAGCCGAAATCATGTCAGCTTCCTCGCCGGGCCGGATGTCGAAGATTGTCGAATTGTGGTTGGAGTCTTGCGGTCAGCGTTACTCGTTGTCGGAAGTTGGGCCAGATTTTGTGGTGCTTCGGAAGTCGGCGGCTGTTCCGAGTGGCCCCGCTACCGTGGTCATCGACATCGAGGGGCAACTCAAGCAAAGTCTGGTTCAAGTGCTTCCGACCGACAATGCGCACTCGCTCCACATCCCGTTCTCACGAGCTTGAATCAAGCGCCAACCTCATTGGCTCGCCTCAACAATTTCTGGTCTCCGGGCTTTGAGTCGTTGAGTCTTTCATTACAATCTTTGCCATCGCGGTCGGGCTTGGATGCTGGCCGCTCTTCTTGCACGGTGGCGTTTGGCGAAGTCTTCGTCGGTGACGAAGCAGCGACGCCCCAGTTTTCTCGGGTGCGATCATGCCTCACGGCAAAGACATCACGACACGTTGGAATCTGAGTGCGCCCATGTCGGACGGCATGTTGGGCCGTTGGGGTTTGCTCGGACTGGCTTAGCTTCTTTTCCCTTTAACACTGGAAACGTATCGAAACAAAATGCAGCACCAGATTCGATTTGACGGGAATTTGTTGATTCTGGGTTGTGGAGGCGTGGCTCAATGCACGATCCCGCTCCTGCTCAAGCACATCGAGATGCCGGCGGGGCGAGTCACCGTCATGGATATGCGGGATAACCGCGAGCTGATTGCTTCGGCGTTGGGCCGGGGCGTGAACTTCGTGCAGGAACGGGTGACGAAGGGGAAGTACCGCGAGCAGCTCGGCCGTTATTTGGGGCCGGGCGACATTCTGATTGACCTCGCGTGGAACTTGCAGACGACGGATTTGCTCGACTGGTGCCGCCAACACGGTGTGCGGTACATCAACACCTCGGTCGAAGTCTGGGATCCGTACCAAGGGATGTCTCGCCGGCCGATCACCGAGCAGACGCTGTATCACCGGCACATGCAGCTTCGAAAAATGATCGACCGCTGGGGAGACAACCACGGCCCGACGGCGGTGCTCGATCACGGAGCCAACCCCGGCCTCGTGTCGCACTTCACCAAACAAGCGCTGCTGCAAATCTCGCGACGGATCATCGAGGACAAACCGCGCAACCGCCGCGTCCCCGCGCTGCGGCGAGCCATCGAACGGCTGACGTTCAACGAGATGGCGATGCTCAGCGGCGTGAAAGTCATCCACATTTCAGAGCGGGACACGCAGACGTCGAACAAGCCCAAGTCGGCTGACGAATTCGTCAACACCTGGAGCGTCGAGGGGCTGTACGAAGAGGGAATCGCTCCTGCCGAGCTCGGCTGGGGAACGCATGAGAAGCGATTGCCTCACGACGCTTGCGAGCACACGCACGGCCCGCGCAACCAAATCTGTCTGGAGCGGCGCGGCATCAACACCTGGGTCCGCTCGTGGTGTCCGTCGGGCGAGATGCGCGGCATGGTGATCCGACACGGCGAAGCCTTCAGCATTTCCGAACGACTGACCTGCGTGGACGAGGAAGGTGGAGTCATTTATCGGCCGACGGTCCACTACGCCTACTGCCCGTGCGAGGACGCCATCGGCTCGTTGGATGAACTCCGCAGCAATGAGTACCAGCGCCATCGGCACGAACGAATTCTTCGCAACGAGATTGTCTCCGGCGCAGATGAACTCGGTTGCCTGCTGATGGGCCACGATTACAAGTCGTGGTGGATTGGCAGCATGTTGGACATCGAAGAATCGCGAGCTTTGCTCCCCGGCCAAAATCCCACGACGTTGCAAGTCGCCTCGTCGTTGTTGGGGGCGTTGTTCTGGATGATTCGCAATCCCGAAAAGGGAGTGAAGCTGCCGGACGATCTGCCGCACGAAGAGGTGCTCGACATCGCGATGCCGTACCTCGGCCCGTTTATCTCACGGCCGGTGGATTGGTCGCCGCAGCTCAATGGCCACGACGTCTCGGTGAAGAAGAACGGCCGAGCGAACAAGCCGCGCGACAACGGCGACGACCACGAGGACTGGCAGTTCGAGCAATTCTTGATCGCGACGTGAACTCACCGATTTGATGAGCGGCATGGCGCTAGCCGCCGGTGAAAGCCAGGATCGTGATTCACCGGCGGCTAGCGCCGTGCCGCTCAGTCATCGCGAATTCAGCCTCACGCCGGGGCTGACGTAGTGCTGGCCAAAGCGATTGGCGAGGAAGAGGTCGAAATCGACTTGTTCCTGCTTCACGAAGCCGGTCGTTGGCAAATGGCCGTGAACGTGCAGGTCGAGCACGGCGCAGATCGAAGCGGCCGTCGTAATCTGGATCGCCGACCAAACTTCGTCGCCATGCTGTTTGTGGTAGATCTTGCGAGCGTCCCAAAGCTGCACCATCTGTCCGTCGCGCTGGCCGGTCGCGGTGCAGAACACGACGACCACGTCTTGCAACGTGCGCGGGACGGCATTCTCCAGGATTTCTTTGAGCAACTGCCGACGGTCGCGCAGCCGCAGTTCGTCCAGCAGGAACAGCATTCGGTCGCGATGGCCGAGGTAACGGATCGTCTTGTAGTTCAGCTCGCGCAAGCGATCTTGAAACGTCTCGCACAGCGTGCCGAGTCCGCCTGACGTCGAGAACGCTTCATACTCGACGCCGTCGATCGAGAGGTGTTCGAGCCCTTCGAGCGGCCAGAACTCTTGGCGCTGGCCCTGATGGATGACGTCGCACGGATTGCAGTATTCGTTGATGAGCCCGTCGGTGGACCACGTCAGGTTGTACTTCAGCGAGTTGGTCGGGAACTCCGGCAGCGCCCCGACTCGCAGAAAGAGCGAATCGAGTGTTTCAAACTTGTGAGCCAGATGATTCGCCACGATGCCGACAAAGCCGGGAGCCAGTCCGCACTGCGGCACGAAGACTTGGCCGGGCCGAGCGGCTCCCGACAACGTGCGGACCACGCGCGTCGTCTCGACGTCTTCGGTCAGATCGAAATAGCTGATGCCTGCTGCCAGCGCGGCGCGAGCGACTCGTGGATTCAGCGAGAACGTCAGCGCCGAGATCACCGCCGCTTGACCGTTCATCGCCGCCGCGAGGTCCGCCTCGTTCGCCGCATCAAGGACCAATGTTTCGACGTCGAGCTTGGTCTTCAGCCGGTCGAGTGCCGCAGCATCGGTGTCACCCACGCAGACTCGGTAGTCGCCCGATTGGGTCAGCAACGTGGCGATCATTCGCCCGATCGTGCCGCCTCCCAGCAACAGAACATTGGTCATGTCGGATCATTCCGCTTGTAGTGACCGCATTCATGCGGTCGAGTATCGACGTCATAATCTCAAAGCCAGACCCGATGAATCGGGTCACTACGAGCTAGCTCACATGCCGCAGGAACGATACGCGGCCTGTCAGCACCCACTCGACGACGAAGATGTTACCGGCTTTGTCGAAGCAGGCATCGTGCGGATGAATGAACTTGCCGTTCGGCCATAACGCCCGGTCGACGCGCACCGGAAACTTGCCGTCGCCGAGCACGGTCTTCGTCCATTCGGGGTCGTAACCCAGATGCGTGATGACCTTGTTGTTCTTGTCGAACAGCGACACCCGCGCGTGAAGGTCGGGGACCAGCAGCACATCGCCGCGGATGTCGAAGTGAGCCGGGAAACTGACCGGCGAGTTGAGCGCGGCCGCATCTGAGGTCATGCCGGGATTGCCGTTTTTGTCCTGTGTGACGAAGCCAATGTGCTTGCCGTCGAGCGTCAGGTACTGCAAGCGTGCATTCGCTCGATCGGCGACCACGAGCGATGGCTGTCGGCCGGGTCGGTTATCGAGCCACTGACCGTGCGGAGTTTTGAACTGTCCCGGATCAGAACCGAAGCCACCGAATGTGCGGACCCACTTGGCATCCTTGTCGTACTGATGAATCCAGTGCGAGCCGTATCCATCGCCGATGTAAAAGCCGCCGTCGGGCGAGAAGGCGATGTTCGTCGGGTTGTACGGCGTCTTCGGATCGTCGTACTTGCCGGTTTCGAGCAGCCGCTCCTTCTTCCAGACAATCTCCCCCTTCAAGGTGGTCTTGGTGACGAGCCCCGTTCTTGTCGAGCAGAGATAGAGGAACTCCTCGTTCCCCTCTTTGCGAACGTCGACGCCGTGTCCGCCGGTGTGATACTCCTTGCCGAACGAACGGACGAACTTGCCGTGCGGATCGAAGACGACGATTGCATCCAGCGGCTGCGGCGCGTGCGACCGGTGCGCGATGTAGACGAGCCCGGCTTCATCGACCGCCACGCCGTGTGTCTCGCCCCACTGGATGTGATCCGGCACTTCGCCCCAACTGTGCGAGACCACTTCGTATTGAAAGGCTCCTGTCCCCAACACCGGAGCTTTCGTCCCGGCTTTGTCCGAAGCGTTCAGGATCATTGGGCTGACGCTGGCGGCGGCGGCGACGGCTCCAGCCGCGTGCAAGAAAGTGCGCCGAGTAGGCTCAGACGAAGCGGACGATTGTCGGCGCGAGGCAGCCATGACAGACCCTTTCTGAGGAGTGAATGCGGTGCGGCAGGGACGATAGCCGTGGCCGAAATTGCCAGCAATCGAGAGATCGCCGTACCGCGACCGTTCGGGAGTGGTCAGATTGCGACAGAGCAGGCCGCTCCCTAACGGTCGCGGTACGGTTTTGAGATCGTCTCTATACACTCAGAAATCATGACTGCCACATCGCCTTTGATTCTGTTGCTCGCGGATGCGTTCTCGCTGCGCGGAACGAGCGCTTACACGCTGCGACTGGCCGAGCAATTGCCGCAGCACGATTTCCGAACGCGGATCGTTTGCCCGTGCGCGCGAATGGTGAAACTTGACCGCCGCGACGAATTGCCCATCCAAGAATATCCGCATCTGCTCACG
This sequence comes from Planctomyces sp. SH-PL62, assembly GCA_945905295.1. Classification (GTDB taxonomy): domain Bacteria; phylum Planctomycetota; class Planctomycetia; order Planctomycetales; family Planctomycetaceae; genus SXKJ01. The sequence goes on from CAMDPX010000034.1 coordinate 36,778, forward strand.
CCGCTGTGGGGGCAGTTGGTGCGGCGCTGGATGCTCACGGATGTTTGCGAAGACCCGCCCGCGCTGATTCACATTCAGTCGCGGCGGGTGCTGCCGCTGGGAACCTGGCTGGCGAAGCGCCTGGGCTGCTCGTTCGTGTTGACCGTGCATGACTTCTTGCAGCCTCGCGAATGCTTGCCGTTCTCGGCGACTTGGGGCCGCCGCATCATCACCGTCAGCGACGCGGTGCAGGCGGAACTGTTGCAACGCACGAAGCTCCGTCCGGATTTGATCTCTGTCATTCCCAGCGGAGTGGATGTTCCTTTCGAACCGCCGCGACCAGTGCTGGAACCGAATCGCACGCCGGTGATCGGCACCGCCGGACCGCTCGAAGCGGTCAAAGGCTTTCCGTATTTCTTGGGAGCCGCGCAGCGCGTCGCCGCAGCCGGCAACCCCGCCGAGTTTCTCGTTGCCGGAGCCGGTCCGGAAGAAGCCAACCTGCGCCGGCTCGCCCGCGAACTGCAAATCGCCGATCGAGTCACCTTCGTTCCCAACGTGCTCGATTTAACTTCGTCGCTGGCCGCGATGGACATTTTCTGTCTGCCCTCGCTGCGACAAGGACTCGGCACGCTGATGCTGGAAGCGATGTCGCTCGGCCGCCCCGTGATCGCCAGCGATGTCGATGGTGTGGATTCCGTCGTCCACGACAACGAAACCGGATTGCTGGTGCCGCCGTCGAACAGCGAAGCCCTCGCGCAACGAATGCTCGAACTGCTCCGTGACCCGTTCCGAGCACGCCGGCTCGCGGATGCCGCGCGAGAAAATGTACGCCGCGATTTCAGCGTCGCCCGCATGGCTCAACAAACCGTCGACGTTTATCGCAGCGTGCTCGGCCAGCCCTGAGGTGTGGCAGCTCGATGTCCGGAAACGAAAAATCTCTCGATCTCGTGCGGCATGAGTTCGAGAGTCGAAGTCGGTCAGACTTTCCAGGCTGCCTCGTCGCGCGGACAGCCCGAATCGAAGCGTTCGGGTCGGGCTGGAACGCCTGGCCGACGCTCAAATCCTGTTGATGAACCGCTCCGCCAAGCCCTTCTCGCCCAGGACGATGTTGAGCTTGCCGGTCGAGGCAATCCTTTGCAGGACTTTCAGCTCACGCCGCCTCATCCTCGGAAGCAGACTCCGCCCACGTCAGGAAGGCGTGCAGCATCTTCAAAGTGATTTCGGTCGATCGAGCCATCGTGAATTGCCTCGATCCTCTCAATGCCATCGTTGAACAATCACCGAAATGCGATTTCTCGGCGTGATGACATGACTCGCGAGTTGGCTCTCGCTGTCGTCGAGAACAGGTCATAAAAGTCGCGTGCGAAGCCGGACAACTCGACGGCGTATCCTGAACACATCGCATTGGCATGAACTCATGGGCGACCGGTGATAGGCTGATGCAAATTCCAAATCTCAAATCTCGAAAGGGGCAACAACATGCCGTTTCCAAAGGTCGAAGTTTCTGCGGTGGCGATCGTGCGTGGCGGTCGCATCTTGGCGGTTTACAACTCGGCCTGGGGAGCGTTCACGCTGCCGATGACGAAACGCCGCGTGTGGCAAAACAAGGAGATCGAAACCGTGCATCGGGACGAATCCTGGGAACTCGCCGCCTCGCGAGCCATCGCCGAGATCATCGGCAAGACCGTCGTGGGGTTGAAGCCGCTCGTCAGCCTACCGGGCTATCAGCAAAGCGATCGAGATAGTGCGATCAAAGAGTACGACTACCAGGCATTCCGATTTGTCCTGCCCGATGGCATTGAGCCGATCGCCGGTCTCGTCACCGAATGGCTGACGATTGAGGAATGGCTCGACCCACTCCGAGCGCCGATTTCTCCGACGGCGGTGGACCTCCTCAAACACGCCGAAGCGGAGGCGAAGCTGGCCGGTCGTTCGTTCCCGTAGGTCAGGCTTTCCAGCCTGACTTCATTTGCCTCACTCCGGCTCGCGGCTACGAATCAAACTGGTCAGCCTGGAAAGGCTGACCTACGAAAAACCATTATGCGTGAATCGTTGGCCGGTTTGGCTTGGATTGAGCGGCGTGTTGGCGATGAGTCGCAATGGCTCGTGCTGTGGAACGAGAGATGGCAGCAATACGCGCTGGTCGGAGGACATCTCGAAGCGGACGAGTCGTTACGCGAGTGTGTGCTGCGCGAGGTCGAGGAAGAACTTCGGCTGACTCGCGGCCAGGACTTCCAGGTCAGCGAGCAAGCATTGGTGCAACTCGACTACGAGGCGTTTTCCGAATCCGTGCAGGAGCAGACTCGGTATCGGCACGTAGTCTTCTCGTTGACTTTGACGACGGACGCACAGGACCGAATCGAATCGCAACCGGGAGTTCGCTGGGTGACCGATGGCGAGATCGAACGCCGAGCCACAACGGACGGACTGCCCATCGCCGAGCAGGTGGAGCGGGCGTGGCGTGAGATCCAGAAGCTGTCCCTCAGCGCGCAGCCATTGATGCGTCGTCCACTGGATGAGTTTGACTTCTTCGTCTCGTATGCCATCGACGAGCAGTCCTACGGTGCCTGACCCCTGCCTCTGGAATTGTTGTTATGCACCCATGACTGGCAACGCTCGATACGAAAGACAAGGAAAGCGGGAATCAATTCCCGCACTCCAAAGCTTCAGCAACTCGAAGTCATCAGGAATTCAAACCATGACCACGCCGTTGACCATCGACACGGTCCATTGGGAAAGTCGAGCACAAGGGAAGATCCCGCAGGAGGAGACTCGGCAGCGGCTCTCGGCTGAGTTGGTCGCGGTGTTTGCACCGGACGGCATCGAGCGGGTGACGGTGCATGATGTGTTTGTCGGGTTCAAGAGAGATCCGTTGACGAAAGTCATCTTGGGGATCGAGACGTTTCGCGGCGGTGAGTTTCAATCGCACATCATCAAGTTGGGAGTCGAGTCGGAGGTCGGGCGCGATTTCGATGGATGGCAAGAGTGTGTGGCTCGACGCAACGTGCGCAGCCGGTTGTTCGTGCCGGTGACGAAACGCTCGCTGCCTGAGCGAGAGAGCGAACGGCCGGGGCTGCCGCCGATTCCTCGGTGGGCTGTTCTCTACGAGAACGCTTACCTGTTGTTCGGCTTCGACTCGGAGCATCAAGTCCCTGTGACGTGGCACTCGGCGGCGGAAAAGGGGATCAAAACGGAGGACCCGAAATCTCACGATGTCGCGGACATGGCGTCGGTCGAACGGATCGTCGTCGACATGTTCAGCGACCTGCACGAGTGGTTCTACAAGTCGGCGAAGCATGATCCGCAGCGAGCGGTCGAGTTCTACACGTCGAAGTTTCAAAAAGTGGAGGACCGCTGGAGGGCTGATCCGGCGCTCCCCAACAGCGACCCGCGCTGTGACCGCGCGGTCTTGCGAGCGGATGCGCTCTGGCTCCTCTCTGGCCGAGATGCTCCGCAAAAGCCGGACGCGCCAAAATATCTTGACCCGCTCGATTACATCGCCTGGGCTTTGCACCATGCGGCTCGTGACGAGGCCGTCGCGCGCGACATCCCGTTCGTCCCGTCCACGCTCGTCGGGCCGACGCATGGAGACTTGCATGGTCAGAACATTCTGGTCGGAGTCTATCGTCACGAAGCCCGCTCACCGATCTTGTACGACTATGGCGAGATGGCTCGGGACAACGTCGTGGCGTGGGATTTCGTCAAACTCGAAATGGAATTGAAGTCGCGGTTGCTGCCGTGGATTCTGGACAACGACCGCGAAACACGCGAAGCATTCTTGGCACGGCCTCGGAGTGCCCGGCGCGTGGAGTCGCCCGATACAACTCAGGCGGAACTGGATCGCTCGCAACGTACACAGCGGTTGGCCTGGCTGTACGAAATCGAACGGCTGCTGGCAAAGGAATCGCACCAGATCGACAGCGTCGACAAGGCGGACTGCCGTGAGCCTCCCAGTCGCCGCGACCTGATCCCCGGTCAGGCAGCGCTGAGCCGGTTGCTCACGCTGCTGCTGCGGATTCGCCAGGAGGCCGCGTTCGTGCTGGGTTCGCGACAACCGGGAGCGTTCGGCGGCTGGCGCGACGAATACAACTTCGCCCTCGCCGTGTATGGCCTGACGACCGCGAAATGGAACTCGTACGAAAAGGCGGAAACGCAATCGGCGCTGGTGTCGGCGGGAGTGGCCTGTGCCGAACTGACGGCCGCTCGGATGTCGCATGAGCCGTCCGCCATCGCGGCCAATCCGACGTCCGCGATGGCGGCCAGCTATCGCATCCCGCTGTACCTGGCTCACCAGGCTTGGGGCCGTAACGACCATGCTTCCGCACTGGTGATTCTCGCTGCGGCCGAACAGCAATTCTCGCGCTGCGTGCCGCTCAAGGCCGAGACCGCATTGAATCTTGCCGCGACCGGCGACGTGAAACAGGCGCTGGCGTCCGTCGCGCCATTTCGGTCGCTCTGCCCCGACTTCGGAGACCATGAAACGCTCACACGCATCGGCCGCTGCCTGAAGGAAAGGGCCGACCGAAGCTGGCAGGAGTGGAATGCCAATCACATCACTCCCGATCACGAAGTGCTGCGGCAGCTCTACGAGGCGGCTTACAACGCCTATCGGGAAGCGTATGAGATCCATCAGCATTACTTCCCCGGCATCAACGCGGCAACGATGGCGCTGCTGTCGCGCCAACCCACCGCCGTCGTCGAGAAACTGATCAAGTCCGTGAAGCAACACTGCCAAAAAGCGGATACCTCCCACGAGGATTGCTACTGGGTCTTCGCCACCGAAGCTGAAGTGGCGTTGATCGGTGGCGACTATGGCCTCGCCGCCAGCAGATACTTGGCGGCGTTCACCGAGCTGACTCCGCAAACGATCCAGCACGCTCAGAGTTCATGGAGACAGGTTTGCCGAGTGGGGCACTTCCTCGGCCAGGGACTCACGCCAATCGTGGAGGTCTTCCTGTCCGTCGCGATCGTGCGTCAGAACCTGGACATCGGCCCCTTCAACTTTTGCAGCGAACGCTTCCCGAATCGCACGCTGCTGAACGAAGTCAACCGCGCCGGCACTTGGTTCGAGGCTAAGAAGACTCAGCCGGTCTGGGCCAAACGATTGTCAGCCGCTCAGTCGGTGAGCACGCTGGAAGGAATCCTCGAAGCCAACGCCGGCGACTACCTCTGCCGCGGCCCCGCCGGTGAACTGTGGCCTCAAACCGTGAAGAATCTCGAATCAAAATACGAACCGACCGGCCACATCGAAGCCGACGGCTGGCAACAGTTCACTCCGCGACCCGATGGTGCCAGTGTGAAAGCGGCCCAGATCAATCACGACTTCACCGTTCATGCCACCTGGGGTGAACTTCGTGGGAAGTCCGGTGACTACCTCGTCAAAAACGCCGCCGATCAAGACGTGCCCTATCCCGATAATGTTTGGATCGTCTCGCAGTCTCTCTTCCAAGCGACTTACGAAATGACGAATCGTTGATCAGGTGCTTGCAGGAATCGGCAGAGATTGAACGCCTTTGCCAATTCTCCCTGGATTGATCCGAGACTTAATCGTTGTGGATACGACGTGCGACTCCCGCAACGATGACTTCAGCGACCACAGAGTGAATTTGTCGGCAAAGCCCTGCATGGCGATCCCTTCGTGCGATTTATGAAACCAGTGCCTTCGGATCGGCCACGCTGGCAATTTGTGGCTCGTCACGACCAGTGCTCCGCCAAGGAATCGAACCTTGTCTCACGGTTTAGAAGACCGAGGTGCGACCATCACACTCGCAGAGCCGTGAAAATCCGTTTGATCCGTGTCATCCGTGTTCTCTTCAAACAGTTTGCTCAGTTGGCAGAGCGCGGATGACACGGATCAGACGAATTCACACCGCACGTCGCCAATTGTCCTCGCCAGGAGTCGAACCTGGTCCGCGACCTTCGGAGGGTCGAATGCGGTCCGTCACACTCCGAGGACGTTTTGAAATTTCAAATTTCAAATTTGAGATTTCAAATCTCCCAAAGCCCTGCCGAGGAATCGAACCCCGTTCCGCTGTTTACAGGACAGCCATGTCACCATCACACCCGCAGGGCAGCGTTCATTGATCGTCGGTCAGATGTTGCCGGTCGTATCCGCGACGACGGACGATCGTGGTCGTGATGAATTTGTCTTGTTCAACCGGCGATACGGGCTCTGCTGTCCCCGGCAACACCGACGCCACCATCATCGAATTCACCACACGGCGTTTGTCGTCGCACGGGTTGTGGACCGTCGCCGTGTGCAGCAAGCCTTGCCATGTGGTCCTGTCCTCCGACAACGCCGCCACGCTGTTGTTGATCAACAGCACTTGAGCCGCGTCGTTCGAGAACCCTTCCACGCGAGTCGCATATGGTCGCAGCAATTCGGCTCCGGGGCCGAACATTGGGTTGTGTTGTTCGAGGAACTCGGACGGTGTGATCTGCATGTCGCGAGCGCACCGCGAGTAGTCCGCCAGAATGACTTCCGACCGCACCTCCGATGGTTCGTATCCGAGCATCAAGAAGCATTCGTCCGGGCCGCCGTCGCGATGTAGTTTGGTTGTGGTCTGCTGATCGAACCTCGCCGCCGACAAGAACACCAAATCCAACCGCCGCCGCGATTGATGAACCGCCTGCAATCGCCGTTTCAACGAAACCATGAATTGTCTCAACATCTCCGACCACGCATCGCCCAGAAAGTTCAGCAAGCAAAACCCAGGGCTCGAAAAGTCCGTTCGGCACACAAGTTGGTAAACATCGTCCACGTCTTGGTTGGTCAAACCGGCCGATGGCACGATCCGCACATAGTCGGTCACATTCCAGGACGTCTTCCGATTGGCTTGCATGATTCCAAACTCCGAAAGTTCCGCGTTTCAGCAGTGCCTCGCCTGGGAATTGAACCCAGTCCGACGGATTAAGAGTCCGCTATGCCAACCGTTACACCCGCAAGGCAATGACTTCGTAGCGCACGCGGCTCGCATGCGAGCGACGGCGTGAGGATTCGAACCCCATCGAGCGGTTTTGGAGGCCGCTTGCTCTCCCAGGAGCACACCGCCGAAACGGAAATCCCAAGGGTTTGAAACCCCAAGGTCCAAGCTCCAATGTCCAAGGAATGTCCAAGTCCCAAATCTCAAACAAGAAGACGTCTCTCTTTGGTCATTGAGGTTTGGTCATTGGGACTTCATTGGACATTGGGTTTTGGAAATTGGTCATTCCCGCAGCTCGACACTCCAGTACGCCTCGCTGAGGAATCGTGACCAACTCTCGATGCGAATCTCCGGCGAAGCGTAGAACGCGCGCCACGCCGGTTGAGCCGGCTTGTGCTTCAAGCGCAAGCCCGCTTGTTCTGGAGTCCGGTTCGACTTGAATGCATTGCACTCCACGCAAGCCAGCACGCAGTTCGTCCAGCTCGTCACGCCACCCTGCGAACGCGGGATGACGTGGTCGATGGTCAGCTCATCGCTGCCCGGCTGGTCGCCGCAATACTGGCAAGTGAAGTGATCTCGCTTGAACAAGTTTCGACGCGAGAACGTCACCGCCTGCCGCGGCAGCCGGTCGTAGTGAGTCAACGTCACGACCTCCGGCACGCGCAGCCGGATGCGGCCCGCTTGAATGAACAGCTCACCGTCGCGCGGCCGCAGCGAAGACCAGTCCTCCCACGAGTACTGCTGAAAGTCGCTCGGATCGACCACACGAGCCGCTCCGCTGAAGACCTTCACCAGCGCGCGAGCCACGGTCGAAATCGTGATTGGCTGCCAGTTCCGGTTCAGCACCAGAGTCGGTCGAGTGATCGTTGCGACGGACATGATGAAACCCTTTCGGCGAGCCGGGCGGCGTCAGCCCCCGGACAACGGGATTGCTGTCTCGAG
>CAMDPX010000035.1 GCA_945905295.1 Planctomyces sp. SH-PL62
TCAGCCGCACAAAACCGAGCCACCGACAACCCGGCCCGCCGAAACCGCTCGAACCGCCCACGCCACTCCGAAATCTTCCGCCCATTCGCTCGACGTGACATGACGCCTCCAAGTTGAAAAGGTTGTGAATCAACAACCCCGCCAACTTACTCGACGCGTCAAGATTGGTGCGGATGGGCGCTCCTCCACCGTCGGTCGCCTTCTGCAAGAAGGTGACTCCGTGATTGCTACGAATCACGACACGAATGACTCACGCGACCGCGTCGATCCACCAGCGCTCGCGAAATGGCTCGCCGGATGCCGAAACCTTCTCCGAATGCTCGGACCGTACTCAGAACCGTGGGCTCAGATATTCGAGGAGTCAGCAGATTTCCACAGCACCTATCGTGCAAAGAACATGCTCGCAACGCTGCGAGCCATCCAAGAGGCCGTCGAACATAATCTGCTTCTCGACACAGAAGATCTAATTCTTGCAGACACGTTCGACAATCTCCTCGAACAAGCAAAGTATCTCTTTTCCGAAGGCTACTTCCTTGCGGCAGGCGTTCTTGGACGAGCAGTTCTCGAAGAACATCTCAGAAAATGGTGTCAGCACGCGAGCTGTCTTCCAACGCAACTCAAACCCACATTGGTCAACTACACTCAGGAACTATACCGGGCCAAGCAATTCAACGTAGCCGTTCTGAAACATGTCGAATCAATGGCAGCCATTGGTAATGATTCTGCACACAACAACCCGGAATTAACTGCCACAGCTGTCGGACGTTTGCTTCGTGATCTCGATGAGTTCCTCGGTAAACATTCCCTCGCGTCTAGCGTCACATAACAAAGCCGCAGTCAAGTAGGGTCCGCTCCTGCCGACCTTTTCTGTCTGCCGACTTTTTCTCTCAATCAACACCAAGGCAGGCGGGAGCCTGCCCTACTTTTTCCGCCGCTAGTGAGCAATCATGAATGAGTGCCATTGGCCGTCGTCGCCGAGAATTTGCGACGAGAGCGTGCGGTGATCGTCGCTGATGAACTCGATGATGTCCTGGTACTTGGCCAGCCCCTCGCCCGTGAATTTCGGCCCCTCGGTGTCCAGCGTGAGCACCTTCTCGGCCGCGTCCAGCGAGCCGTCGTAAACCCACAGGCGCGTCATCACTGAAGCGATGAACGTCCCCACGAAGCGTTTCGTTTGCGGGTCATAGCCGAGCGTCATGATCGACTGGCAAGTGCCCCCCTCCGGCATCTCGCCCTGTCCTTCACCGATGGTCCACAGCCCACCGAGCGACCGGACCACTTCGCTGCCTGTGGATTTCATCGGCGGTTGATCCGGTCCCATGCTGCATTCGCCCTCGAAGGTCCATTCGCCGACGAGTCTTTGAAGCCACTGATGTTCTTTCTGAGGATCTCCGTGCATCGTTGTTTTCCTGAGCGTTGAATTGGCGAGTTCGACATCCAGACATTCGATGACAGACTTTGATCACGGCGATCGCTTTGCTCAAGGCGTACCACCCGTGACGAATGGGAGTCTGCCCGTCTCGGAAGATGCCGAAGATTCGGACTCACCTGTTGGGCAGCCAGCGTGTATCCTGTCCGCCCCAAGGACCACAACAATCGCCCTCAAAGATCTGCCTCGAATGCTGACTGTTCTCGGACCTGCTGGTCGTGCGTGTGATGGCGTTTCGCGGCGTGCGATTCTGCGAGCGGGCGGGTTGTCGATGTTTGGTGGATTGCTGGCGACGACGTCAGCCGGCCAAGCGGCGACTTCGGCCAAGCACGCGGCGCGAGTGAAGTCGGTCATTTTGATCGATTTATTTGGTGGTCCTAGTCACATCGACATGCTGGATCCAAAACCGGATGCTCCGGCGGAGATTCGGGGTGAGTTCGCTTCGATCGCGACTTCGGTGCCGGGGTTGCCCATTTGCGAACACTTGCCGCGTCTGGCCGAGTGGATGAATCGTGTCGCTCTGATTCGCACGATCTCGCATCCGTACAACAGCCACAATCCGTATGGGGTGATGACTGGCTTCACGGGGGGCAATGACCGCGAAGATTATTTTTCTCGGCCGACCGACTACCCGAGCATGGGTTCGGTGGCGACGTATTTTGGCTGCGGTCAGCCGGGTGTGCCGCCGTATGTCGTGCTGCCGGACTTTCCGGGTTACACGCAGTCGCTGCGCCGAGCCGGTCCATACGGCGGGTTCCTCGGCCGCAAGTACGATCCGCTGTTCGCGATCGCCGATCCGAAGCTCGATAAGCCGCTCGACAGCAACAAGGATTTTTATAGCGACGACGTGTGGGCGATTGGCGATCCACGCTTGCCGTCGCTCGATGCGGCGACGACGGCGGATGCGCTCGATCGACGACGGACGTTGCTGCAACAGTTCGATGCGCAGGCTCGGCTGGTTGAAGGTTCGCGAGCGACTCGCGACTTGGCCGAGTGGCAGCGGGCGGCGTTTGATTTGTTGCTCTCACCGAAAGTGCGCGGGGCGTTCGATCTGACGAAAGAAAGCGACGCGACGCGAGATCGGTTCGGTCGCGACTTGTTTGGTTCGTCGACGCTGATGGCTCGGCGGTTGGTCGAGTTCGGTGTCAGCTACGTCACGATCCATACCGAATCGAAAGCCAATGGGCATTGGGATACGCACAACAACAATTTCAAGATGTTGAAGAATCTGCGGCTGCCGTTTGTGGACCGCTCGCTGGTCGCGCTGTTTGAGGATTTGAAAGCTCGCGGTTTGTGGGACACGACTCTGGTCGTGATGTGTGGCGACATGGGCCGCACTCCGAAGATCAACAAGGCGGCGGGCCGAGACCACTGGCCTCAATGTGGCTTCGCGTTGCTCGCGGGCGGTGGGATGAAACCCGGATGCGTGTACGGCACCAGCGACAAGCAGGGGGCGTATCCGATCGACTTCCCCGTCACTCCGGGTGATCTCTGCGCCACGATTTATGAGTTGTTGGGCATCTCCCACGAAGCCACCGTTCCGGATCACACCGGCCGTCCGCATGGGATTTCGCATGGCGGCCAGCCGGTTCGGGACGTGTTGGCCTGATGTTGCCCGCAGATTCCCTGCAATTGAAGCGGGAGGCCGGTGAACCAAGGCGTGTTCGGCTTCTGCGGTGTAATCTGCTTTTGGCTCTGATACATTGGCCGTGTCGAGTTTTTCTCCCGCCGATCTTTCTTTTTTTTCGGTGGTTTTCGTTCCTGAATCGCCGCGGCCGTGCCGCCACACACACCGAACTATGAGCGTTTCCATCGTTACTTGCCCGGAGTGTAAGTCGCTGTTGCTCAGCGACACGGCTCAATGCCCCAACTGCCATCACATGCTGCACAAGAATCAGACGGTCAATCTGTCTGAATTGAAAACGCACAGCGAAGTCATGGGGAGCAGTTCGAACGAGATCGCCTGCCCTGACTGTGGCGAGATGGTTCGCAAAGAATTGGTCCGCTGCTATCAGTGCGGAGCATTCTTGCGCAAAGAAATGGCGGAGTCGTACCAGCGAATGCGTGAAAGCGCCCCCGAGCCTGCCGCGCCCCCATTGCACGAGCTCACATCACGGCCGGTGAAATCGGTTCCCTCTGCACCGTCGATTCCCTTGTCTTCCGATTTACCGCCGCTGGCCGATGACGATGACTTCGCGCTCGGCCCCGGAGTCACCGCGGTCGCAGCGGGACAAGCGTCAGCAACTCCAGCGACTTCGACGGGTGGTGGAGACGACTCGTATTCGCTGAACGCTCCGGCGTTGAGTGCTTCGCCTGCAACCGCATCCGCCGAACTGCCGAACGTTCCGCTGGACGAACCTGGGACGGACTCAGCGAAAGCCGCTCCTGCCGGACAGATCTCGCATTCGGAAGCGACTGCTGGAGACGTGCTGCTGGACATCGCGAAGCAAGAGGAAGAGGAATCCGAAAGTCGCCGCAAACAACGGGGCAAGCGCAAGCCCGGTGTCGGTGGAGCGCGCGGGGGCTTTGTCATTTTCTGCCCGTGGGGCCATCAAATCGAAGTGCAGGAGAAACATCGCGGCCAGATGGGGAAGTGCCCGCGCTGCAAAGCGGCCTTCATCGTCCCGCAGGCTCCACAGGAAGAGAAGCCCGCAGAAGCTGGCCCAGCGACCGATGCCGCTGCCAGCACTGTGGCAGCCGAGCAAGTTGGCGCACTCGCGGCGGGCAAGTTCACGCGCTGGATGAAAGACGTGCGCATCCATCCGCTCGATCCGACAAAACTTAAATTGAAGCCGGGCAGTTTGGAGAGCACGTTTGATACGCAAGAGATTGGATTCGGGCTCGACGGATTGCTGCTGCTGACGCTCGTCAAAAAGGGTGGGATGTTCGGCGGGGCTGATAAGAAGAAGCCGGAAATCCGCGATGCGGCCGTCGCGCATTTAGCGGCCGGCAAGCCGCTCGCCGAACTGCAAGTCGCGGCTCAGCGGCTGTTCGGACCGGACGCCATCAAGCAAATTCAAGTGGTCCAGCCGGTCGTCTACGCACACGAGTCGATGTTCGCGGGCATTCCCGTCTTCGGCAACAACCGGATCGCGGTGCGGTTACCGAAACCGGCCGACAGCAACGAACTGTTGTTCGCGTCGTTTTCTCTGTCGGAGTTCCGTGAATTCTCGAAGCAGATGAGCGAAGTCTTCAATGTCCTGGAACTGGGCGACGATGTCGGAGTCCCGTTGACTGACAAGCTCACTGACTTCAAATGCCACTACACCGACCAGACTTTTCAAGCGCTGGCGGAAGTCGCATATCACCAAGCGGACCCGAACATCAAGCTGGTGATTGTCGGCCGCAAATGCGAAGGCTGTGGCTTGATCATTAGTGAAGACGGACGCAAGAAAGAAAAGCTCGGCGGCGCGGATGGAAAAGGGATCGCCAAGGCCAAGTGTCCGAAGTGCCAAAAGAAATTTGGCTCGTTCACCTTCTACGCTGTGGACGCCACCGCTCCTGCTGAACCACCCGCAGCGAACGCTCCGGCCGTTTCTTGAAGGCCCTATTCTCGGCCACTACATTCGGCCCGCATTTCTGCACCGCGTTTTTCTGCACCGCGTTTTTCTGCACCGCGTTTTTCAGCACATGGAGTTCCCCGACAATGCCGGAGGTCGTCGAGCTGCGCGAGGTCACGGACCGACGTGATGTGATTCATCACGCCGTGCAGCGGCTAACGTCTGGGGACTTGGTCGCTCTGCCGTCTGAAGCGGGTTACGTGCTCGCCGGAGCGGCACTCGCCGAGGGAGTCGGTAGCCGTTTAAGCGACGCTGGCGGAATCGTAACGCTGCTGCTCCGCGCGGCCGACGAGGTCACTGACTTCCTCCCAAATCTGTCGTCCGTGGGGATTCGATTTGCCAAGCGATGCTGGCCCGGCCCCTTGGTCTTGCGTGCTCCAGCCAACGCCACGAATGGTTTTGTGGCGGCTCTGCCAGAGAGCAGTCGATCGGCCGTCGTCGCGGGCGGAGAGATGTCCGTTCGCGTCTCAAGCCATCCAGTACTGAGTGAGATTGCCAAACTCTCGCGCGGACCGCTGCTTTTGCGCGACATCGAGACTCCGTGCAAGACGACCGACTTCACCGCTGGTCCTTGGGGACAGGCCGCACTCGTCGTCAAGGAGAGTTCGACGGCGGACTCCCATTCCAAGCCCCAAGGCGAAAGCCTGACCACGATTGTCCAAGTCGATTCAACCGGCGGCTGGACTGCCGTGCGAATCGGAGCGACTCCAGAGAACCGGTTGCAAGTGGCTGCTTGCGAGTTGATCCTGTTTTGTTGCACGGGCAACACATGTCGCAGCCCGATGGCGGAAAGCCTCTGCCGGCATCTTCTGTGCGAGCGGCTCAAGTGTTCGCCGTCCGAACTCACGAAGCGCGGCTACCTGATCGCGTCTGCGGGACTGGCGGCCGACTATGGCAGCCCGGCCAGTCGCGAATCCGTGGAGATGATGCGGCGACGTGGGCTCGACTTGAAAGCTCACACCAGCCAGCCGCTGACCGACCGACTGATCGAGCACGCCGACCGCTGTTACACGCTCACCAACGGCCATCGAGCCGCGATCCTCGGCAGCCATCCGGAATTGTCCGACCGAGTGCAGGTTCTGGCTCGTGATGGCGAGGACATCTCGGACCCCATCGGCGGGGGAATCGACGACTACGCCGCGTGCGCGACGAGCATTGAGCAACACCTCACCAAGATCTTGGACGAAATTGCCTGACAGAAACGTCATGCGTGCTGGCCGAGCTTTGGCCAGCCCTTGTGGCCGGGACGAGTGACAACCAACAATCTGCCGGGCAGGATGAGTGAGGCTCGTCACCACCTGACCGATCCACTTCTCGCAGGGGAGACACGCATCATGAAAATCGCGATTGCCAGTGATCATCGTGGAATCGCCGTGAAGAAGCGGATTCTGCAACAACTTGCAGACATGGGCCAAGAGGGAGTCGATCTTGGACCGACGGCCTCGGAGAGCGTGGATTACCCCGACTACGCGGCCAAGGTGGCGAATGCCATTACCCACCATGAAGTGGATCGCGGCATCCTGATCTGCTGCTCCGGGATTGGCATGAGCATCGCCGCCAATCGCTTCGCGGGCGTGAGGGCCGCGCTGTGCCACGACGAATTCAATGCCGAGATTTGCCGCCGTCACAATGATGCCAACATCATGTGCCTGTCCGCCGACTTGCTTACCGAGCAGCTTGTCTCTCGCATGGTGGAAATCTGGGTCAAAACGCAGTTCGAGGGAGGCCGTCACTCCCGCCGGCTGGAGAAGCTGGAAGAATACGCGAGCAAAGCCGCGGCCAAATGAGTTCGGTTTGTGCTCCGCAAGAGTCCCCAATTTAAGGAGGAATACGGCATGGCCCCCGGCCATCTGAAATACGCGAAGACGCACGAATGGCTGGCACTGGCCGGCGATGTGGGCACCATTGGCATCAGCGACTTCGCCGTGAAGGAGCTGACCGATCTTGTTTACATGGGCTTGCCCAGCGTTGGTAAAAAGCTGTCGGCTGGCGACGTCTTCGGCGAAATCGAAAGCGTGAAGGCGGTCAGCGACCTGTACGCGCCCGTCAGCGGCGAGGTCATCGAAGTGAACACCACCATTCCGAATGACCTTGATCTACTCTCCAAAGATGCCTTCGGTAAAGGCTGGCTGATCAAGATGCGACTCAGCAATCCGGCCGAAGCCTCCGCGCTGCTCGATGCCGCCGCTTACGAGCAACAGTGCGCCGCCGATCATCATTAACGGCTACTGCTGAGCACGTTTTCCTTGAAATCCAGACGCTGAATCGCAAATCCTCAAAACGCGAAAGCGAGTTCGTGGTGGCCTATCTCTTCAACACGCCGGAATCCCAGGCGGACATGCTCCAGACGGTCGGCGTCGGCTCGATCGAGGAGTTGTTCGATCAAGTGCCGCGTGAGCTACGCCTCGACCGCCCGCTGCAATTGCCGCCGCCGCTGAGCGAGATCGAACTCGAATCGCATCTGCGAGACATCGCTCGTCAAAATGTCGGCGCGTCGGGACAAGTCAGCTTCCTCGGCGGAGGCATCTACGACCACTTCATCCCCGCCGCCGTCGATGCGATCGCCGGACGCAGTGAGTTCTACACCTCCTACACGCCGTACCAAGCCGAGGCCAGCCAAGGGAGTTTGCAGACCTTCTTCGAGTATCAAACGCTGATCTGCCAACTCACCGGCATGGATGTCTCGAACGCCAGTTTGTACGAGGGCGCGACGGCGATGGTGGAGGCCGTACTGATGGCGATGCGCGTCACCGGCCGACGCGGCAAAGTGATCGTGCTCGGCTCAGTGCATCCGGAGTATCGCAATACGCTGACGACTTACTTGCGACACTTCGATACCGAGATCGTCACCGTCCCGACTCCGCATGGCACGGCCGATCCCGGCGATGTCACAAGTTTGATCGACGACCGGACCGCCGCCGTCATCGTGCAGCATCCGAACTTCTTCGGCTGCCTCGAGTCGCCACGAGAGATCTTCGCCGCCGCAAAGCAACAAGGAGCCTTGAGCATCTCCGTCTTCGACCCGATCAGCCTCGGCATCCTCGAACGGCCGGCCGATCACGGAGCAGACATCGCGGTCGCCGAAGGACAATCGCTCGGCATTCCGTTGCAGTACGGCGGCCCCTATCTGGGCATCTTCGCCTGCCGCCAGGAGTACCTGCGTCAAATGCCCGGCCGCTTGATCGGGGAAACGGTTGATCGCGAAGGCCGACGCTGCTTCGTGCTGACGCTGGGGACTCGCGAGCAACACATTCGCCGCGACAAAGCCACGTCGAATATCTGCACGAATCAGGGCCTGTTGGCGGTGCGAGCGACCGTGTACCTGTCACTGCTCGGCCCGCGTGGCCTGCGCGAGATCGCCGAACTCTGCTGCCAGAAGGCCCATTACGCCGCCGAACAATTGACCGCGAACACCGGCCTGAAACTCGCCTTTGACCGGCCGTTCTTCAAAGAGTTCGTCCTCCGCTGCCCCGATGATGCCGCGAACTTCGCTCACCGTGTCCGCAGTGCAGGCGACATCGGCCCCGTGCTCAGCCGCTTCTCAACGCCGACTGGCGAACTCGCAGCGTCGGCCAAGAGTCTGCTGCTGGTCGCGGTGACGGAATCGCGAACCAAATCGCAGATCGACTGTCTCGCCAAAACGATCCGAAGTGAATGCTCATCCGCGACGAAGAAATGACCTTCATGCGAAATCGACAAGCCACCAATTTGGTTTTTGAACTCTCGCAACCTGGGCGTCGAGCGGCGGCCTACCCGGCGTGCGATGTTCCGGCGAGACCGCTGAGCGAATTGTTGCCGAGCAATCAACTCGCGCCGCAGTTGCCCGATCTGCCTGAGCTGACGGAGCCAGACGTCATTCGGCACTTCACGAATCTGTCGACGTTGAACATGTCGGTCGATACGCACTTCTATCCGCTCGGCAGTTGCACGATGAAGTACAACCCGAAACGGCACGAGCGGCTCGCGTCGCTGCCGGGGTTGGTCGATCTGCATCCATATCAGACCGAAGACGCGCAGCAGGGAATGCTGTCCATCCTGTTTGAACTGCAACAGATGCTCGGCGAGATCGCCGGATTGCCGGCCGTGTCGCTGCAACCGGCGGCCGGCGCTCATGGCGAGATGACCGCACTGCTCACTGCGGCAGCTTACTTTCATGATCGAGGCGAGAAGCGAACGAAGGTGCTCTTCCCGCAGAGTGCTCACGGTACGAACCCCGCCAGCGCGGCGATTGCCGGTTTCGATTGCGTGCAACTTAAAGGGCAAGCGGACGGCTTTGTCGATCTTGCGGAACTCAAAGCCCACCTCGACGACAAGACCGCCGTGTTCATGATTACGAATCCGAACACGCTGGGCCTCTTCGAGCGAGACATCGCCAAGATCTCGCACCTGCTGCACGATGTTGGTGGTCTCGTCTACATCGACGGTGCGAACATGAACGCGATCCTCGGTATCACGCGGCCGGGTGACTTCGGCGGTGACATGATGCACTACAACGTCCACAAGACATTCACTGGCCCGCATGGTTCCGGCGGTCCCGGTGCTGGCCCCATCGCAGTGCGGGATTTCTTGGCGGACTACTTGCCCGGACCGATCGTGACTCGAACGTCGTCAGAGGGAACTGACCGTTTTCAACTGACAACTCCCACGAAATCCATCGGACGAGTTCGCAGTCACTTTGGCAACGTTGGCATCTTGCTGCGAGGTTATCTCTATCTGCGGACACTCGGAGCCGCCGGACTCAAAGCGGTGTCCGAGCAAGCTGTGCTCAACGCCAACTATCTGCGAGCCAAGCTGGAAGATGTCCTGCCGGTCCCTCACGGCGAACGCTGCATGCACGAGTTCGTCGCCTCGGCCCAGAAATCGAAGACCGAGAAAGGGATCACCGCGTTGGACATCGCCAAGCGGCTGCTCGATTACGGCTATTACGCCCCGACGGTCTACTTCCCGCTCGTCGTTCCCGAAGCGTTGATGATCGAACCGACCGAAACGGAATCGCAGCAAACACTCGATGCTTTTGCCGACACGATCCGCACAATCTTGAACGAGCCGCCGGAATTCTTACACAGCGCGCCGCACGCGACACCGGTTTCTCGCCCCGACGAAGTCAAAGCGGGACGGCAACTCGTGCTGCGCTGGAAACGGTAAGCGATGAGCGGCCCCGTGCATCTGATTCTCGACCCACCGCAACCCGGTGTCTGGAACATGGCGATTGATGCCGCGTTGTTGGAGGAGTCGTTGACGCGCGATGCGATTTTTCTGCGGTTGTATCGGTGGTCGGAGGCGACCGTCTCTCTCGGACATTTCCAGGACACCGCAGAACAACAGAGCGATCCGCGACTCGCCAATCTGCCGACGGTACGGCGGCTGTCGGGCGGCGGAGCGATCTTGCATCATCACGAGCAGACTTACTCGTGCTGCTTGCCCCCTTCGCATCCGCTCGCGCAACAGCCCTCTCAGCTTTACGAACGGATTCATGCCGTCTTCGTGGAGTGGTTGTCGGAGTTCGGTATCGAAGTCGCGCCTCGCGGCCGTGACTCCAGCCGGCCTGACGAACCGTTCCTATGCTTCCTGCGGGAGGCCGCGCCCGACTTGGTCGTGAATGGGCACAAGGTGTTGGGGAGCGCTCAGCGACGGCGGCGAGGAGCGGTCTTGCAACATGGTAGTCTGCTGCTACGAGCCTCCGAGCACGCGCCGGAATTGATCGGGGTGTCTGAGTTGGCTCCGCAGTTTTCTGATTCCGCAACGACGATGCTGGTGTTGGCGGAACGGCTGTCGAAATGCCTGGGGCACGAGGTCATCCAAAGTGACGTTCCACCGATGATCCAGTCCAACGCCTCGTTACTGGTCAAGAGCACCCGCCATGACCGGTAGACCTTCCGCGCAAACCACGAAGTTTTCAGCGTTTCAGAATTCACCTGATTGACAGTCAGGAAACGCATGGGTAGCGTTCTCCGCGCCTTTCTGAAGAACGTGCTTCTCTCAACCGACTCTTCTTTGCCGGTTGCGGACGTTCAGCCAGGCGGATCAGTTGCGGCCGAGTTTCGGTTTCGTTTTCATGTCCAATGTCGCAAGTTGTCTCACAGAGAATTCGTTCAGAATTCAGGTTTTTGCGCGGTGGCTTGTCCCGAAATGAAATGGGGAGTCGTGTCATGGTGCGGGCGGAACTGAAAGTGGTCGGGGGGAAACAACACGGTTCCCTGATCCCCCTTCAGACAAAGAAATTTCTGGTTGGACGCGAACAGGATTGCCAGTTGCGGCCCTCCAGTGAATCGGTGAGTCGGCACCACTGCGTCTTCACGATGGATGATTTCAGTGTTCGTCTGCGCGACCTGGGCAGCACGAATGGCACGTTCGTCAACGGCCAACGAGTCCAAGGCCAATCGATCCTGCAACCTGGGGATCGGATTCTGATCGGCAAGCTGGAATTCGAGATCGCCATACACGACTCGGTCGCAGCCGTGAATTACGCGCGGGCCGCAGCCGCGCCGGCCTTTGGTTCCAATTCTGATGCGGGTTTCATGTTGAATGAATTGGCGGAGATGCCGGAGCCCGCCCCGACCGATGAAACACTGACGGAGATCGGCCGAACGAAGATTCTGGATGCGAGTTCCGGACTCGCCGAAACTTCCATGCTAAGTGGCGAAAATACGACTTTGATGCCGCCGGCTGCGCCCCCCTCCGAAACAGAGTTGCCGGTCGAAGGATTGGATACCTCGACGACGCTGACGGAAATCCCAGTCATGGCCGATGCCCCGGCTCCGCCCACTCCGGCGATGCAGCCCGGAATGCCGGCTGCGATGGCTCCTCAGGGAATGCCCATGCCAGGCGCTCCGATGATGTCGCCCTATGGCATGCCAGGAGCAATGCCTGGTGCGTATCCACAACCAACCTACTTGCAGGCTCCGTACGCCAATTACCCGCCGCAGTACATGCCCAACCCGTACGGCATGCAGCAGCCATTCATGCAGCAGCCAGGCTATATGGACCCGGCTTATCAGCAACAGATGGCCTATCAACAAGCGATGGCCCAACAGGCGATGATGGCCCAGTACGCCGCGCAGGCAGCGCCTGTCGCCGCTCCAGAAGTGGAAGAACCGGAAGCCCAGTCGAAATACGCCAATACGGTGCCTGTCAGCCTGCCTCCGCCAGAAGAAACAGGAGCCAAACCCGCCGCACCTCCACCGCCGCCTCGAACAGAGGGCTCCACAGCGGTGATCGCCGCCGAAGTTCCCAACCGGCAATTGGCAGCGGATATTCTTAAGAAGTTCATGAACCGCGGGTGAGGGCCGTCACACCGCTTGATTCGCCGTTTGAAGGAGCATCCCCGTGTCCGAACCAAATCCTGCCGCTGCCGCCGCCGACCAACAACGTCGTTACAAAGAGTTTCTCGATCTGTTGCCGCTGGCGATCACGTTAGCAGGGCTGCCACACAGTGAAGGGACTCGGTATTACTCCGAAGAAGCGATCGAACTACGGGCCAACACGGTCAAGCACGCCTTCAAGTTCGCTCGACAGGTGGCGCGAGATTACATTCAGCGGCAGTGAACTCGTTCGATCCGACCGCCTCGCGGCTTGTTTGTCGCATTTTTCCGGCAGTCGCGGTGTTCTCGAAACCGTTGCGGAACGCTGCCGGTATGTCCGGCGGTTGACTTGGCTTTGGTGACGTTGGCCAATCACGGTTTCTGTTCCACGATGGGATCCCGGCTTGAACGTGGACGTCAGCGAGGTCGAGTTAGTCCAAGGATGCTTGGCCGGCGAGGTGGCTTGCCAGCGGCAGTTCGTCGAGCGATTTGAAGGCATGATCTTTGGACTTTGCCTGCGAATGCTCGGTCGGCGTCACGATGCCGAGGATGTCGCGCAAGAGGTTTTCTTGCGAGCGTTCCGTAACTTGCATCGCTGGGACCGCGAACGGCCATTGCGACCTTGGCTGCTGACCATCGCGGCGAATCGCTGCCGGACTCACTTAGAGGAACGAGGTCGCCGTCCCATACCGACCGACTTGCAAGCCGATTGGTTGCCGGAACGCCGCCGTCCCGACGGCCGCGACGATGCCGAAGAATTTCAGCAAGCCTTGGCGACGCTGCGGCCGGAGTATCAACAGTGTTTCGTGTTGTTCTACCAACAGGAATTGTCCGTCCAAGAGGTTGCCGAAGTGCTCGACTGCCCCGATGGAACCGTGAAGACATGGCTGCACCGCGCTCGCAAAGAGATGGCCGAGTACCTGCGCAAGCGCGGCATTGACCAAGACTGAGAATTGCGAGATCAATCACAGACCAATCCGTGGATGAGTGACGAATCATGACCTGCCTGGATTTTGAAAACCGCGTCCATGAGTTGCTGGATCACCGGCAGACCGAGTTGCCGGATGAGCTGTCCGCTCACGCTGCGCACTGTGCCGCGTGTCACGATCTATGGAGAGACCTTCAACAGTTGCAGCATGCGGTCGAAGCTTGGCAAGCGGTATCACCGACGGCCGCTCTCGCAGATGCGGTTCTGCAACGGCTGACAGTTGAATTCAAGACGACGGCCGATACGCAGATCGTCACGACTCGCCCCGCGTGTTCGCCGTTGACCGGTTTCATGGTGCTGTTGGCATCCGCAGCCGCGTTGCTGGTCGCGCTGGGAATCGGCTGGCGATTCTCCAGCAATGCGACCTATGCGAACCGGCAATCCTCATCCGCGACGGCGGTCGCCGCGAATCAACCGGCCACGTCATCGGCTCCCGTGACCGATCGACAGTTGGATGTGCTGCTGCACGATGCCCGCGACGCCTATGTGGCGCTGGCGTCGCAAGCGTGGCAGGAAGTCTCGACGACAAACATGCTGCTGCCGCCGGCTGATGCTGCGACTCCGTTCAACGTCGATGACCCAGCCGCGAGCGTCCCAGAGACATTGTCCCGTCCGCTGGCTCCCTATGGCCGTGAATTGCGCGACGCGGTGGATTCATGGTTGCAACAGGTCTTCCAAAATCAGGATTCTTCAACGTGACTCGATCTCCTTATTGCCGGCGGAACATTGTGCGTTGGATGTTTGCGATGTTGCTGGCCTGTCCGCTGTTGAGCGGGCTGTGTCTCGCACGAGCCTGTGCCGACGAACCGGAACTCACCAGTTTGATCGGTGAGAATGTCGGATTGTGCGTCGAGATTCGCGATCTTCGCTCGCACCTGCGCGACGTGCCGTCTGCCGAATGGTTTCGCCGTCTGCGCGAGATCCCCTTGGTCAAGCGTTGGCAACAAGGACCGGAGTTCGCCAAATGGCAGGCGGGCCAAGCCACGTTGTCCCTGGTGATCGGCCAACCGCTCGATCAGTTCGTGTCGGAGTTATTCGGCGAATCGGTCGTGCTGGCGGTCTCACCCTCGCCGGCTGGCCCTCCGGGGATCGTGCTGTTGTCCCGAGCCGCGAAGGACGACACGTGGGATCGCGTGCTCGCGCTGTGGGATCAACTGGAGGCTCACGAAGTGCAGACGAAGTCGGCCTTCGGTCGCAGCTTCCAGCGTCGGCAAAAAAAGACGAACGGCGAAACCTCCGGCCCCGACCTCTTCACCGTGAAGCTCGGTCGAATTCTCGCGATCAGCGAGCGTGAAGAACTCATCCTCGACGTGCTCGCACGATCCGCCTCGGCTCCGAACGAAGTCCGAGCAAAGTCGCTCGACCAATCCCCCGCGTATCGACACGCAATGGCGGCGCTACCAGACCAGTGTGCCGTGCGTGTCTTCGCGGATCCGCGCCGCTGGGAAGAGGAACTCCGCAAAGACCCGGCCTCCGCCGAACGGTTGCTGCCGCTGTGGCACAAATTGGAATGGTTCTCGGCCGGAGTCGAACTGCGTGACGGCATCATCGGTCATGCGGTGGTACATCACGAGACCGCGGGTCTGCCTACGGCGTGGCAAAGATTTGTCGAGGCATCGGCAACGTCCAGCGATCTCGCCACCCGGTTGCCTGCCGACGCGGTGCTCGCGGGCGAAGTCCGGATCGCCCCGGATCTATTGAATTGGCTACGCACGCTCGATGAGTCCGAGAAGGCCAAGACCGATTGGCAGACGTTCGGAAAAGTCACGCGCGGGTTGCTCGGCCGCGATTTGTTTGATGACGTGCTGCCACACGCACACCCCAGTCTCGGCGGAGCGGTCGTCCCCAAGAAGCCGGTCGAAGAGCATTCGGCTCCGGTCGATGGATTGCTCGCCTGGCAATTCGACTTGTCGCGTGGCTCCGCTCAACTTGATGGACAACCAGAACTGCGCGAGTCGCTCGATGGTGCGTTGCTGACGATACTGAACTTCGCGGCGGTGGCTCACAACAGCCGCAATCCGGACGCGCCGGCGACACTGCGAGTCCAGCATCGCGACGCTCTGACCATCAAGTGGCTGGAGAGCCTGCCGCCCTATCGTCCAGCGTTCGGCCTTGGCTCCGAACACGTCCTGTTGGCGACCGACCCTCGGCTAATCTCCATGTTTCATGACCACTCCGCGGGCGATCCTGCGCTGCGGTCCGAACCGTTGTTTGCCGCCGTTCATTCGCGGCACATGGCCGAGCACTCGCATTGGCTGTTCTTGAATTCGCGTGCCGCGCGCGAGTTTCTCACCGAACAACACGAACCGCTCAGCCGTCAGATCGCTCACTGGCGCAAGCTCGCGACACCGTCCGTCGCCTCTCAATTGGATCGAGTTCGTGAGATCCTGACTCCATTCGATGCGGCGTTCTTGGCCGCGAGAATCACGCCCGGCGAAGTCCGCATCACCGCCGGCGCAGTCACTCCCGATCTGCGGAAGTGAAATTCCCGCCGCACAATCGATACGACCGGCGAGATTGCGCCATCTCCAGATTGTGCTCAAGAATTACCGCTAACGTGATCGTCACAATTTGCCGGCTCTGCGGACGTGTGGCAGAGTTCCAACGTCCGACAGCGATGCCCAGTCATGAGTCGTTGTCGGTGCGAACGGCCGTGTTTGGGAGCCGTCCGGTCGCATAGTTTTCCCTTCTCGGAGCCTGCAATGCCTGCCACTTTGGATATGGATGTGATTGTCGAACAGCGTTTGAAAAGTGATCGTCGCGTCACAGATCGTCGCCGCTTTCCGTCGCCAGTCGCGCCGGACGGAGCAGAACGCCGAACCGGCGAACCGCGCCGCCAAGATCAACGCCGACGTGAAATTGATCCCACGACCTGCGAACGTGATTACTCGCTCGACGAAGTCGAATTCATGAATGCCATGGACACCTACAAACGCCGCAGCGGGCGACCGTTCCCCACCTGGAGCGAAGTCCTGGAAGTGGTCCGCAGCCTCGGCTATCGCAAGGTGGAGGCTCCCAACGAAATCATCATCAAGAGCCGGTAACGCACAGCGGATCGATGCCCTGATCCTGCTCCAGAGCAGACGGGAATGCCGTCGTGATGCCAGGCGAGCGGCAGATAAAAACTTACCGGGTGAGCAGGGCGGCGTAAGCCCCCTGGTTGGTGCCGGACAAACCGGGGGGCTTACGCCGCCCCGCTCGCCTAAACAATGAGAAGGAATCTTTGAATGCCACGCTGCCTTGAGTTGCTGAATACCACTCTGGCCAACAAAAAGATCGACGACGACGAAGTCGGCACGATCCGCGAGCAGATCTATCGAGATGGCCATTTGGATCTGGAAGACGTCCGCCTGCTCATCGAACTCTACTGCGAGGCTCGCGAATATCCGGCCGCATTTGAGACCCTGTTCTTCGACGTCCTCAAGAAGGTCTTTCTGGCCGACGGGGAAGTGACCCCGGACGAGCAATACCATCTTCTCAAAATGCTCTACTCTGACCGCGTGATCCGGAACCGCGAATTGGAGTTCTTGCGGGAGCTGAAACGCGAAGCGAAGCACGTCTCTCCGGAGTTCGACTCGCTGTGTCAAAACGCTTTTGAATCCCACCCCACGAACTGGGACGTCGGCGGCAGATAGCGGCCCTCGCAAGTCGCCATCGAAACAGCTCGGTGATCTCGCTCCAAGCACGCGGCTCTTCGCCACTGACTCGGCGAATCACGCCGGATTGCGGCCGAACGTCATGATCGTGATGTCGTCGTTCTGCGGCCGGCCGTTGGCGTGGCGGCGCACGTCGGCGAGCAACGCCTTGCCGAGTTCATCGGCCTTCTTCGGGCCTTTGAGGATGAATTCTCGCAAACGTTCCATCGTGTAGAGGTCGTCGTTCGGAGCCATCGCTTCACTAACGCCGTCTGTGAACAAGACCGCGAGGTCACCTGGCTCGAGTTTGAAGTCGAGGACGTCAAACGGATAACCGTCCACGACACCGATTGGCACACCGATCGCCTCATCGGGAAACTCGAATAGCGAACCATCCGCGCGGCGGATGATCGGCGACATGTGGCCGGCGTTGGCCAGCGTCAACTCATGGGTCGTCAGGTCGATGATCGTCAACACATAGGTCACGAAGCGCCCTTCAACGGCGTTCGCGCACATGTGGTGATTGATGGCCTCGACGGCCGGCCCGACTTCTTGGACGAATTGCATTGTGCTTTGGCAGCAGCTCGACATGCGCGACATGATCAGCGCGCCGGGGACGCCCTTCCCCGCGACGTCGCCGAATGACAGGAAAATCTTGTTTCCGGGCAACATGCCGGCGTCGTAGTAATCGCCGCCGACCGCTTGGGCCGCGTCATACGAAGCGTAGAACTCGTAGCCCTCAACTTTGGGAAGTTCGCTCGGCAAAAGCGCGCGTTGCACATTGCGAGCGATTTCCATTTCGCCGTCTTGCTTCTTCTTCTCCATGAAGCTGACCAGCAGCCGAGCACTCTCGTACGACAGCGCAGCTTGCCCGGCGACGGCCATCAGCAGGTCGAGATCTTCTTCACTGAACTGGCTGATGGGGTTCTGCGTATCGACGTTAATCACGCCCATCGGCTCGCCTTCGTGGCTCAGCAGCGGCACGCACATCATGGAGCGAATCGCCAAGCTGGAAATCGACTCGCTGGCGGAAAACGCCTCATCGTTCGCCGCGTCCGCCGACAGGATACCCGTCTTGTCGTTGAGCACCTTGTTGAGAATCGTCTTGCTGAGTTTGACGGTCGCGTCCTCATCGGCCCGGCGATGCTTCATCGCGCGCGACACCAGCTTGCCGTCTTCCTCTTTGAGCAGAATACAACCACGATCCGCCTGCGGAAAAATATTGAACAGCGTGTCGAGGATCTTCGGACAGATTGCCTTCATATCGACAATCCCGGCCAGACTGCGGGCAATGTCGATGACGGCCTTGAGTTTGACCTCCGGGCGAATCTCCAACATGCCGAATTGCCCGCCCCCGCCCCCACCGACCCCGACGAGAGTCCCCGTGATCGTCGCGGCATCTTCGGCTTCGTCCACGAAATCGATATCGTGCGCGGTCTCTTCCACCGCCTGCGGCCGCGGCATCAAACCTTTTTGCGGCGCGTTCAGCAGCGCCGAGCCTTCGCTCTGGAATCGCAGCAGAATCGGGCCGAGCTTGATGCGGTCATCGTGGACGAGCTGTGCTTTGCCTGCGATCTGCTTGCCGTTGACGAACGTGCCGTTGCCGCTCCCCAGGTCTTCGACAAAGTATTGGCCGTTCACTTTGGTGACTTGCGCGTGCCGCCGAGACACCGTGTTGGAATCCAATTGAATTGTGCAGGCGGGATGCCGACCCAACACGGTCTCCCCCTCTCCAATGGGGTGCGTTACCGCCTTCCCTCCCTGCAACACGATCAACATGGCCATGACTGCGTTTCCCAGAACAACAATGAATGATGACATCGACCTTATTGCCACTGACCGGTCGGTGTGCGGAGGATCGTAGAAGCCGCCATGCGACACTGCAACGAGTCACCCACAGAGATCGTCCGTCGCGGCTAAAGGCCGCCGACCCCAAAGATCGTTTCGACGTTGCCGCGCAAGTTTTGGCGGCCGAGTTCCAGAGCGTGCTCTTCCGCCCACCCGCGGCCGATCACGAAATCTTCGGCCAAAATCTTCGCCAGAATGCGCCGGTACATGCCGAATTTCGGCAGCGCGAATTCCAGCTTGTACATGTCACTGTAGTAACCGATCTGCTTGGTACGCGGGACCGCCTGCAAACGGGCACGGCAATCGGTTTCGATGTAGGCCGGGATGTTCGAGTACCACCAATGCCCGTTCGTGACGACGTTCGGGAAGATCCACGAGTAGCTGACCAGCTCTTGGTTGCTGATCTGCGCCAGCACCGAGATTGGAAAAACGACCTGCGGGAAAGCGTTGAACAACGCCTTGTATTGAATCAACGAAACGCGCTGGTCGAACAAGTCCTGCCCCTGATAGACGCCGGCTTCGTAGACGCGGCGATTGACGCCGATCATCAAGTCGAACGGCAGCTTGTGATCCGCACAGTGCTCGGCCAGCGTCCAGAAGACAAAACGGCTAAGCGTCCGCTGCTCATCGGTGGTCAACTCTGTGCCGGCTGCGACGGCTCGCAGAATCGGATCGGCGGCAGATGCCTCGATGCGGATTGGTTCAAAGTCCGGCGGCAGTGAAATCGCGCACGCCTTCGCATTCTTGGAGACGAAGTGATCGAACAGCTTGCCGATCGACTCTTTCAGAGATGCCGCACCGCTTAGTTCGATGCCGGTCGCCTTCGCGAGCCGGGTCCGCGTCTCCGGTTTCGTCAGATGAAACACGAGGTCGTCAGTTCGCAGGCACGGGATATATCGCTGCGTATCGAAGCCAGTCAGCGGCTCATCGAAGTTGTTGGTCAGGAAAATCCGTTCGAGCTTGCTGGCCTGCAGCACCTGCTCTTCCCAATCGGGCCGAGCCATCTTCTTCGCAGCATTGTCGTACAGCGTTTCCCAATTGGCGGGCGTGATGCGGTCATCCTCGAAGCCGAAGAAGACACGGCACATCTCCAGCAGCCAACTGTATTGAGCGGTGTTCTCGATATCGGCCAGCTTCGGCACGAGCCGGCTGACCTTCTCCTTCGGGTCGATGCCCGGCTGCTCGATTTGCTCGCGCGGCAGGCCGGCGGAGTGGGCCAGCTCGGTGTAGTAGTGGTAGCCCAGGAGATCGGCCAACGTGTGCGACGCCGGATCAAGCTGATTGATGTGCGTGTGCGGGTCGATCAATACGAGCTTTTCCAACTCGCCAAGCAGGCGTTGTCGCAACTGGGCTGACATCAGCAGCAGGCTCCTGTGACTTCAAAGTCGGAAGAATTCGAGCGTCTGAATATCGAGCATCTCGACGCGCACACGGAGAATATCGACCTCGGTTTGTCGGCGACAGGACGAGCACACAGCGGGCAGGCACTTTTGAATTTTCTAAAACAAGAGACTCTCCGGCAGACCATCGCGGTTGTCCGGGCCGGGCAGCAAGTCGAGAAAGAAAATCGCGTCGCTCGCATCAAACGATCGCAGTCCTTTGGGCACGATCTTTAACGGCCGATCCGGAATTCGCGGCGAAGTGCCGCAAGTCTTCGGCCATGTCGCGGGCGGTCGTATAACGCTCCCGCCGGTGCTTGGCGAGCACTTTCAGACAGATCCGTTCCAACTCTTTCGGCACACGATCGTTGACCTGCCTTGGCGGACGCGGATCGAACGTCTCGACGAATTCCAAAGGCTGTGAGGTCTGTTCTTGCGGCGACAACTTTTCGCGGGCAAGAAACGGACGAACGCCCACCAGCAATTCATAAAGTACGACGCCCAGACAGAAGACATCGGTCTGGACACTCACGCGGTGTCCGTCCGCCGCTTGTTCGCAATTAATGAAAACTTGAAATCCCAGACTTTCCGGCGCAGCATCGCGACCGTAGCCCCAAGTGAACTCCAATCCGAAGTCGACGAGATACGGCTTGCCAGTCGCATCCACCAGAATGTTGGCGGGCTTGATGTCGCGATGATAAATCCCCTCGAGATGCGCGGCGTGCAGAGCTTCGGCCACCTCGGCGATCAGCCGTGACACGGTCAGACAATCCGAGCCCGATCGCTGCACCCATTCGGACAGCGTGCCCCCTTCGATGTATTTCGTGACCAGGAACACGGGGAACTCAGCGGTCTGTCCAATGTCGTGGATCGGCACGACTCCCGGATGTTCCAGCTTGGCCAGCTTCTGCGCCGCTTCGCGACACTCAGCCAACTGCGATGCGGAGAGCCGCTTGGGAACCTTGATCGCCACACGGCGATTCAACTCCTCGTCCAGCGCCAGGTACACCGCACCAAATCCGCCTTGGCCCAATTGTCGCTCAACGCGATAGCGACCGATCCACGTCACCATCTCTGACGCGGAGGGAGACGGCTCAGCGGAAGTTGCCAGGGACGGACTCCCAAAAGGAAATTCAATCCCTGTCGTCTCATGCTGTGGCTGTTCGGGAGCAGACATCAATTTCCTCATCCGTCATTTGTGGCCGGTCACTCCGTGACCCGGCCGCCGAGTCGCGGAGCGACTCGGTCACATTGCGGATTCGCCGCTTCAGGCACTGCTAAACATGGGGCAGGATTATCCGGTCATCACCATCGCGGTTCAATCAGCATCGCGTTGACACGTTTTCGGTGTTGCCCAATAATCCCGCGACTTTTGAGGGCTGGCCGAACCGAAGTTCGCTGGCTGTCGGCCCTCGCATCACTCTTGCACGAGGTTTCTTGTCATGGCCGGAAATATGTTGGAGTTCACGGAAGCGAATTTTACCTCGGACGTCTTGAAGAGCAGCCAGCCGGTGCTGGTCGATTTCTGGGCTCCGTGGTGCGGCCCGTGCAAGATGCTTGGCCCGACCATTGAAGAGATCTCCAATGATTACGCCGGCAAGATTCGTGTCGGCAAATTGAACACGGACGAGGCCGGCAGCATCGCATCGCAGTACGGCATCTCAGGCATTCCGACAGTGATCCTGTTCAAGGGTGGCCAGCCGGTCGATCGTTCGGTTGGCTTGGTCAACAAGGCCAAGCTGGCGGAGATGATCGACAAGACGCTGTAGCCGAACTCGTGAGAGTTCGGACCGAAGTTTGACGACTTCGGCGACAGAACTTATTGATCCAAAACTTCCATTTCCTGGGAAAGGACTCCCGGAATGAGCGAACAGACACAGGCCGACCGACCCCAATTCACGCCTCCATCACACGACGGCTCACTGGAGCCGTCGTCTCGTTTCGTGCCACTGGCCGATGGCCGAGTCGCTCGCTTCGATCCGTCGGAGAGCCCGGTTGAACCTGTGGACTCAGCGGCGACGCCGCACGAGTTCAGCAGCGAGCCGCCACAACGGCACGGTGAAGTGCTGAGCCAAGCCAGCCTGTTTGTCGATCAACTGCGCGTTCAGGTCTCCGAGTTGCAACGACGCGATCAGATTCTCGCAACGCAGTTTCAACAGCTCGATCAAGACCGACGCAGCCTGCGGCTGTGGAAGCAGGAGGCCGATCAAGATCTGCAATCCACCGCCGAGATTCTGCGGCAACGCGAGGCAACGCTCGCCGAACAGATCGCCTCGCAACAGGGGATGATCGAGCAGCTTCGTTCCGAACAAGCCGATCTCACCCAGCGCCGCGAGCAATTGGAATCCGACCGCACCCGCCTGCTCGCAGACGTCGGCACGAAGGTCGCCGCCGAACGCGAACGCTTGCAGCAAGCGATTGCCGCGACGGACGTGGATCGTCAATGCCGGCAAATGGAATTTGATCGGCAACGGCAGTTTCTCGAACAGGCTTATCAGGCAAAGCTGCAGGAAGTCGAAGCCGCCAAGTCGCGCGTTCGGCAGGATGTCACCGAAGAAGTCCTCACCGCCGAACTGCGTGCCGAGCGGGCATCGCTGATCCGCGAGCGAGACGAGTTCGATCTCGCCCGTTCCGAATTCATCGCACTGCGTGACCGCGAACGGGCGGAACTCGATCATGCTCGTGAAGTCCAAGTCGCGGCGGTCGCTCACGTGCGTGAGGAATTGCTGGCACAGCAACAGACGCAACTCGCCGCACTGGAAGTGGCAAAGCAAGCTCAGGAGGCGGAACTCCAAGAAGCACAAGACGCCTTCGCGCGTCAGCGTGAGCAGCAACTGACTGAATTGCGACACGAACGGGCGGTCCTCGAAAACCGGCTGCGGTTTCAGCAGGAACATCTGGCGAAAGCTCGGCAGGAAATCGAATCGGCTCAGAATGAATTCCGACGCGAGGCCCAACGTGCGCGCGGCCAACTCGAAGAGGGCGAAGCGATCATCCGGTTGCGGCAATCGCAACTCGATCGCGTGCGGTCGTTGCTGGAGGAACGCGAACGCTCCGTCAATCGCGAACGGGAGATGCTCTTCAAATCGCAGCGGGCCTTCGAGCAATTCACCGAACATGACCGCGAGCGGATCGCTCTCGAACGCGAAGAGTGGGACCGCGAACGTGGCGGGCAACTGGCTGATCTGCGCCGCCAACAAGACATGCTCGCGCTGCACGCTCAAAACTTGGAAGGCCGCCGCGAACGGCTCGACAGCTTGCGTGCCGAACTGGAAGAGACGCACCGCACGACACTCGAACGGCGCATGGCCATTGAAGAAGCGTGGGCGCAGATGACTCAAGCCTGCGGAGCGGAGGTTGCTCAGCAACGGCTCGACCAAGCCCAACAACAACTCTCCGGCCACTACCGCGGACTGCGCGACGCGTTGATCGACCAGCGCCGCGAACTCGACGAGATGCGACAAGTCTTTCAAACCCAGCGAGACGAACTCCGGGCCGAACAGCAAACGCTCTCGGACTGGGCCGCGACTCAAGAACGGACGCTCCGGGCCCGCGAAGGCGACTTGCAAACTCAGGCCGAACAACTCAACGTCCGCGAGTCGGCATGGCGTTCGGCGAGTCAGCGCTGGATCAACGAGAAGATCGAAGCTGAAGCCGTCATCCGCGATCTGCTCCAACAACTCACGTCACTGACCGAGCCGACATCACCGGTCTCGATGTGGCCGCGACCTCCAATGCCGGTTTACGAGTAGGTCAGGCTTTCCAGCCTGACCCAAATTGTCACACGACATGGAGATCGTCTAAGTCAGCCTGGAAAGGCTGACCTACGGAAAGACTGCTGCCGTGAAACGCACATTGTCGTTGTCGGCGATTGTCAGCATCATTTTTTTTAACGTTTGCGGCGGTGCGTACGCCGTCGAAGACATCTTGGCGGCCGGACCAGGGTTCGCCGTGCTACTGATGCTGGTGGCCCCATTAGTCTGGAGCGTTCCAATCGCATTGATCTGTGCGGAATTGGGAACGGCGATCCCCGAAGAGGGGGGGTATTACGCTTGGTCGAAGCGGGCCTTGGGGCCGTTCGGCGGGTTCTGCCAAGGGTGGTGGGCGTGGCTGTACACGTTTCTCGACATCGGCCTCTATCCCACGATGTTCTGCGGTTATCTCGCGTACTTCGCGCCGGAGTTCGATGCGGAGAGCGGAAACTATTGGCTCCGCAAAGGGGTGATGATCGGCCTGATCTGGGGGTTCGCTCTGCTGAATCTGTTTGGCTCGCGCACGATCGGTCGCTTTGCGAAATTGAGCTTCGTTTTGGTGATGTCTCCGTTCGTCATTCTGGCGCTCGTCGGGATGTACCGAGGACTAACGCACGGCTTCGCCTTCAGCCCGGTGACGCCGATGTTCTCCTCCGGCAACGCGCTCGCCCCGGCGCTGGCGGCGGCCATTCCAATCGTGCTGTGGAACTACATGGGCTGGGATTCGATCTCGACCATCGCGGGTGAGATGGACAACCCGCGCCGCGATTATCCGCGGGCTTTGTTGATCAGCGTCCTGTTGATCGCCGGAGTCTATGCCGTGCCATCGGTGGTCGCATTGGCTCTGCTGGGAACGGAAACATTTCCGTGGAAGGAAGGAGCTTGGAGCAACGCCGCCGAACAAATCGTCGGTCCGTGGCTCGGCCAA
Source organism: Planctomyces sp. SH-PL62 (assembly GCA_945905295.1). Lineage (GTDB taxonomy): Bacteria > Planctomycetota > Planctomycetia > Planctomycetales > Planctomycetaceae > SXKJ01. Next base: position 24,821 of record CAMDPX010000035.1, read on the forward strand.
TTCATGAGCGCGATGGGAATGGTCTCAGCCTTGGGACTCTACGCCGCGCTGGTGTTGGTCTATAGCCGCGTGCCGTTCGTGATGGGACAGGACGGTTACTTGCCAAAGATCCTGATGAAGACAAACCGTTGGGACGCCCCGTGGGTGTCGCTCATCGTTTCGGCGTCGCTCTACTCGGTCGTCATCCTCGTGTTTCGCAACTTGAGCGAGATCGCTTCGGCAGCGGTCACGGTGTACGGAGCGATGATGTCGCTGGAACTGCTCTCCTTCCTTGTGCTGCGCTGGCGCGAACCGACTCTGCCGCGGCCGTTCCGAGTCCCCGGCGGCTGGGGCGTCGCGATCCTGCTGTGCCTCTTGCCGCTTCTCTGCGTCGGCGCGGCTGCGCACTACCAAATCCAAGACGAAGAGTCCGGCGGCTGGCAAAAGGTGATCGGTCTGGCGCTGGCCATCATGGCCAGTGGTCCGCTGCTCTATCCGCTCGCGGCAAGGTGGAAACGTGGAAGCGAGACAATATCAGCCGGAACGCGATAGCGTCCGATTTGGAACTTTGATGGCCTCTCGAACCGGACGCTAGCGCGTTCCGGCTGATTGACTAATGCCCGCCGCCGACGCTGCGGCGTTGCGCGAATGCTTCGGGGTCTGCTTGCGTGTGCTTGATGAGGTTCGGCAGCAGCGAGCCGGCGATCATGCCGACGAACGAGGCCGCCAAACCGTAAAGTTGCGGCGGCACGACGTGCCAAATCACTTCGCTGTCGGGATCGTAAATCGTGTACCTCAGACCGAGCCAAGCAGAAACTCCGAAGAGGATTGCCAGCACGGCCCCCTGAGTCGTCGAGCGGGACCAGTAAACGCCGCACACGAGCGGCACGAAGGCAATCACCAGCGTGACGCTGTAGCCCGCTTCGACCATTTCATACATCGTCTTGTTGCTCGTCACGGACATGGCTGTGGACGCAACGGCGACCACCACCAGCAGGCATCGCAGCGTCCGCAGCATGGCTTGGTCGGTCAGCTTGAGTCGTCCCAGAAACTCCCGCAGGACGTTTTCGGTCAGGATGCTGGCCGGCGCGAGCACGGTTCCGCTGGCGGTGGAGAGGATGGCCGACAGCAACGCTCCGAAGAACAGCACCTGGCACCAGATCGGCGTCGATTTAAGCACCAGCGACGGCAGAATCTGTTGCACCTCGCGAGCCTCATCACCACCCAATGCGGCGAGCTGATTTGGATCAATCATCGTCGCCGCGTAGGCGATGAACATCGGGACGAATGCGAACACGAAGTAAAACAAACCGCCGCCGAACGTGCCGATCACCGCCGTCTTTTCGTCGCGTGCGCTGGTCACTCGCTGGAACACGTCCTGCTGCGGGATCGACCCCAGTGCCATCGTGAGAAACTCGCCGACAAACACCAGCCATGCCGCGGCCGTCACATGCGGGAACAAGTTCAGCTTCCCCGCCGAGTGCGCGTGGTCGATCACCGCGCCAATGCCGCCGGCCTTATCGCCCAGGAGCAAGGCGACGATGATCAGCCCAATGATAATCGCCGCCGTTTGGATGACGTCGGTCAGGGCGACCGACCACATGCCGCCGAACATCGTGTAAACCGTGACGACGGCCGCGCCGAGGATGATCGATTGATTCAGCGACAGGTAATCCGGAAAGAGCACATTGATGACCAGCCCCAGCGCGGATAATTGGGCGCTGGTCCAGCCAAAGTACGACGCGGCAATTCCGAGCGACGTGATGATCTCGACGAACTTTCCGTAGCGTATGTGGTAGTAGTCGCCGATCGTCAGCATGTTGAGACGATAGAACGTCCTCGCGAAGAAGATCGCGACCAGCATCAGGCACAGCGACGCGCCAAACGGGTCGCCAGAGACAAACCCTAACCCCTGCGTCGCCCCTTTCGCCGAGACCGACAACACCGTCTCGGCTCCGAACCAAGTGGCGAAGACGCAAGCAAAATTCATGTACAACGGCAGCGACCGCCCCGCGACCATGAAGTCCTTCGAGTCCTTCACTCGCGTCGCTGCCCAGAGCCCAACAGCCACCGTAGCGACCATGTACACAATCACGCAGAAAACCAGCATTGCCTGCTCCCAACGAAACGAACTTCGACCGGCCCAAAACCGGGCGGGATGTTACTGCTCCGCATTGGTGGAGCAACTCTCCTCGACGGACTTCTCTGCCATGTTCCCGCCTCTCATTCGCGCTCCGTTTGATTCGCGCGGAAATTTGGCCGCGCGAATCAAACGGAGCGCGAATGAGAGGCTGGCGGCGGCTTGGCTAATATCCAGCCGCGCAGCCGTCCTTGCGAGGGTCAGTACCGCCATGCAATACGCCTTTCTTGTGGTCGATCAGGATTGCTTGATAGCCACCAAATGCGCCACCGGGCCCACTGAGCTGATGCCCGCGTTCCGCGAGGACTTGCAATGACTCCGCCGGGATGCCGTACTCGTGGCCGACGACTCCGCCGTTGGCGGCCATCGGCCGACCGGTCGGGGTCGCGCTGCCGGTGTGTTGCACGCGTGGGTGCTCGCCCGCCTGCTGCACGTTCATGCCGAAGTCGAGCATGTTGACCAAGACTTGCACATGCCCCTGCGGTTGGAAGTCGCCCCCCATCACTCCGAACGCCAGATGTGGCTGACCATCCTTCGTGACGAACGCCGGGATGATCGTGTGGAACGGCCGCTTGTGAGGTTCCAGCCGATTCGGATGCGTCGCATCGAGAGCGAACAAGCAGCCGCGATTCTGCAATGCGAAGCCGACGTTGCCCGGCACGATCTGTGAACCGAAGCCAAAGTAGTTGCTCTGGATGAACGAGCAACAATTGCGATCCTTGTCGACGACCGTCAAATAGATCGTGTCGCCGTGAGCCAACTTCGCGTCGACATCACCCGGCGCGACTTGCTTGGCCGCCTGAGCCATGTCGATCCGAGCGGCCTGCTTGGCGGCGTACTCTTTGGAAATCAATTCCTTCGTCGGCGGCACGCCAAACGCCGGATCGAAATAGAACCGCGAGCGATCCGCGAACGCCAACTTCTTCGACTCGATCAGCAAGTGCAGGTAGTCCGGATGAAACGGGCCGAGCGACTTGAGGTCATGCCGCTCCAGCACGTTGAGCATCTGCAGGGCCGCGATCCCCTGCCCGTTCGGCGGCAGTTCCCACACGTCGTAGCCGCGATAGTTCGTGCTGACTGGCTGCACCCACTCGGATGTGTGGTCTTTGAAATCCAGCTTTGAGAAGTAGCCGCCGTTCGCCTCGCTGAACTTCACAATCTCATCAGCGATTGCCCCTTCGTAGAACGCATCTCGTCCTCCGGTCGCGATCGCGCGATACGTCGCCGCGAGATTCGGGTTCTTAAACATCTCACCAACGCGCGGCGCTTTCCCGTTCGGCAAATACGTCTTCGCCGAGTCGGGCCACTGCGCCAAGCTGCTCGCGGAACCCGACCAATAGCCGGCGATGATCTCGCTGACGGGAAAGCCTTCTTCCGCCGTGTGAATGCTCGATGCCAGCAGCTTGTCGTACTGCATTGTACCGAACTTCGACCGCAGCATCTCCCAGCCATCGACGCAGCCCGGAACGGACCATGACAGCGGACCGGTCTCCGGCATCTCGTCGAGCTTCATTTGAGCGAACACTTCGCGGTTCAGTTTGTACGGACTCCGCCCGCAGGCATTCAGGCCGTACAGCTTCTTGGTCTTCGCGTCCCAATAGATCACGAACAGATCGCCGCCGATGCCGCAGCTCATCGGTTCGACGAGCCCAATCATCGCGTTGGCCGCGATCGCCGCGTCAGCCGCGTTGCCTCCGGCTTTGAGGATGTCCAATCCAGCCTGCGCGGCGAGCGGATGACTCGTCGCGACAATGCCATTCTTCGCGATGACGACCGACCGCCCCGGATGCGGCAGCACTTTCGGCGGCGCGGCCTCAGCCGTCGGCGATGAAAAATCAAACGCGGCGAAATATCCCAGCGACATGGCGGTTACTCCGAGCCACAGAATTTGAAACGAGCTTCTGAGTCGTCGCACGATCGGTTCCTTCTCAGAAAAGCGGAGTTGTCAAACGAAACGGGCGAGTAGTCTCAACGATCGATGATCGGGCGGCAATCAATCAGGAGGAAGGTGCCCGACGAATCGAAGGAGACGACGAATTTTGAAGGTAACATTCGTCGTCTCCTTTCATTCGTCGGGCGCTTTTGATTGTCCCGACGAATCGCGAGAAGCCTTGCGTGCCCATCGCCACGCTCCTTTAATCCCGCCCCCGAATCGGACCCGTTTGATAAGGATTAGGAAACATGATGGAACGCATCTTCAATTTCTCCGCTGGCCCTGCCGTGTTGCCGGTCTCTGTGTTGGAGGAGGCTCGCGAGAATCTGCTGTCGTTGGGCAACACCGGCATCGGCATTTGCGAGCACTCGCATCGCGGCAAGGCGTTCATCGCCGTTGCGGAAGAGTGCGAAGCTCTGTGTCGTGAAGTGGGCGGCATCTCGGCTGACTACAAGGTGCTGTTCCTGCAAGGGGGAGCTTCGTCGCAGTTCAGCATGATCCCGATGAATTTCCTCTCGGCGGAAACAACCGCTGATTACCTCGTGACCGGAGCCTGGGCGCAGAAAGCTCAGGATGAGGCGGTGCGGTTGGGGAAGACGCACATCGCGTGCAATAGCCAGGATCGCAACTACTGCTACATCCCCAAGACTGTCTCGTGCAGCGGCAGTGCGGCGTACGTGCATTACACGTCGAACAACACGATCTTCGGGACGCAGTGGCACCGCTTCCCGGAAGTGCCGGCCGGCGCGACGGTCATCTGCGACGCCAGCAGCGACATCTATTGCCGGCCGATCGACGTCTCGAAATACGGGCTGATTTACGCCGGAGCACAAAAGAATCTCGGCCCGTCGGGCGTGACGCTGGTCATCATCCGCAACGATTTGATCGAGCGAGGCAACAAGAACCTGCCGTCGATGTTGCAGTACCGGACGCACGCCAAGAACGATTCGATGTACAACACGCCGCCGACGTTCGGCATCTATCTGATGGGCCTCGTCTTCAAGTGGATCAAAGCCAACGGCGGACTCGCGGGGGCCGAGCAACGCAATCGGGCCAAGGCCGAGCGACTGTATGCGTACCTCGATCAGAGCAAACTCTTCAAACCGACGGCCGACAAAGACAGCCGCTCGCTGATGAACGTGACGTTCGTGACCGGCAACAACCACCTCGACACGCAGTTCGTAAAGACTGCGACTGCCGCCGGTCAGGACGGCCTCAAAGGCCATCGCGACGTCGGCGGGATGCGAGCCAGCATTTACAACGCCTTCCCGATCGAAGGGGTCGATGCGCTGATCGCGTTGATGAAAGATTTTGAGGCGAAGAACGGGTGACTCCAACTTCTCAGGCGAGCGGGGCCGCTGAGCAGAGGGCTGACATGTCCGAGCACGAATTTGTCAAAGGCTTGTTGGGGCTGATTGCGTTCTTCGTCGCGCTGTTTTATGGCGTCATGCCTTTCCTGATTCTCTTCACAGTTCGGATGGCACCGCGTAAGGGACTGGAGTCGTTTGATCCTGACGATCCCGAACTTTTGGATCAGTTCACCGGCCAAGCCAAGGGAGCCCGCCGACGCCTTGAAGAATTGGGATTTGAAACACTGACCGGCATCTTCGCCCCGTCGATCGCCTCGAATGTCAAAGCGGTGCTGGTGACGTTGATTGATCGTCGGACCTGCGACTTCGCCACGATCGTGATGGCCTTCGTTCGCGATCCCGCGACGGGGAATTGGAAATTCCATCGCCAGTTCCTGACCTGCTTCACGAAGTATCGAGATGGTTCAGTCGTGGCGACGCGGAACGCGAAGGATCTCAGCAGCTTTCCGCCGCGCCCCAATTCAACGACTTACTCGCTGCCATCGGTGAAGTCCGCGTCACGATTGATCGCCATTCATCAGTGCGCAAAACGCCGCCACCACGGCTCCGAACCAATCCTGCGGCACGAGGTCGAATTCCGCGGTGACTTGCTGGAGTATTTCGCAGTCTCCTCGGAAGAAGAAATGAGTGACGCGATTGAGGCGGGCTATCTGCGCGAACTGCAAGACGGTGTCTATCGGCCGACGCTCAAGGGAGCGTTCCTGATGACGTGGAAAGAACTCTGGCCCTGGAAATGGCTCCGTCAGTTGCGCGTGAAAGCGTTGGAGAAGCAGCTTCTCAACGAACTCGCGGACGAGTTGCCATCGGAAGCGTGAATTGCTGGTTGTGCGGCGTCGCATCAACGACTGCCCGCAAAGAGGCTGTCGGTTTAGTCGCAATTACGTCGTTTAACCGCAAGCTCAGTGGAGTTATCGAGCGTCCTCACTTCTGCGACTGAAGGTTGAGCACAAAGCTCCGGTTCTGGGAACTCGCCACGCAGCCGAGCAACTCGATGGTGGGACGGTCCAACGCGCGATCGAAGAGGAACGACGTCAACTTGGCGACGCAGACCATTGCCGGTGCGGCCCAGGCTGCTTGCGCGCCGCCGTAGATCAGGGTCACGGCCAGTCCGAAATTGACCAACAACAGGAGGACGACCTCACCATAGAAAAACACTTTTCGAAAGAACGACGGACACTGCGGCTGCCAGGTCAGGAACCACCACGATTGAAACACCAACACGCAGGCCATGAGCTTTCCCAGAAACGTGACGACCGGCCAGATTGGCCCGCCAATCCAAATCAGCAGAGAGATCAGCAACGGCGAGGCGATCACGCTCAACGTGATCAACTTCAGCAAGATCACTCGCACGCGCAACAGTTGCAGTTCGCGATGGCTGATTGGCAGATAGGCGGACAACGGCACCGCTCGATTCTGCGAGTTGTTCCAGATCAATCCAGGCCAACCGGAAAACACAGCGCAAGCCGTCAGCAAGAACGCGGTGAGGGTCAGCGCTGCGGACACCAACACCGCGATCACGAACATCCAACCCGGAAATCCCGGAATCATTTGCCGAGTAGCAACGACGCTCGTCGTGGCGGCCCAGAAGATGGCTCCCCAGCCGATCAAGAGATGCGACCAATAGTGATCGTCCAACAGCAAACAATCGGCCAACACTCGTTCGCGCCGGACGAACGTCGCCAGCGTCAGCCGCTCGAAGAATCCAAGTTGCTCGTCCCGCCAAGGTTGTAAGAACGCTCCGCTCAGGACTTCTTTTCGAGCATCCTCCTTCGAGATTGGCAGATCGATGGACTCCAATGACAACAGGTCCGGAATCTCGATCGGCTGCACCGGACTGTTCATCACCTTTTGCAACCGGCTGGGAAGAGGTGGCTCATAAGTCTCCGTTTCTCCCCAGATGGACTCCCGATGAAACAGCGGTTCGAGCGTTCCGCTCGCGCCTAATGTGAACTCGCGAATGTCGCAGCGGCGCAGCAGAGCCAGCGCGGACTCCAAACCGGCGAGCGCGTACAAACCGATTGCTCCCAGCAGACCTGCCGCCAGTACGTGTTGGCCCTGCGACGCAGATTCAAATAAGTACCACGGCCAGCCGTTCGGCCACCACAACCAATTGCGAGTCTCCATCTGCCATCCCACGAACGGCACCCACCGAATCGGTGCCGCACTCGTGACTGCCGCCACCACGATCAGCGCACTCGGCCAAAGAATTCGCATCCGACTGTCGAAGAACCCGCCGCACCAACGTGCGAGCAACGCCACGGTCGCGACCACGCACAGCGGATGTCCGATGCCAGCGCAAAGCCCCCACAGAGTTGATGACCACAGCGGTTGACCTCCGTTGCTCAGAGCTTTGGTGTGAAACGCTGCCAGCGGAACGGCAAACACCATCGCGAAGACAAACATTCGCCAGACCCAATCCCGCGCCAGCGATCGTTCATCGAGCGGGAACAGTGCCGCCAGATTCCACTCCGGTAATCGCGGGCTCTGCTGACGCCAGGATGATGCCAGAAACAATGCGACGAACATCATCACCGGAGCCAGCCAGATCAGACCGGAACTCAATTGGCCATTCACAATCCACGGCCTATTTGCCGCCATGATCGCCACGGCAAACACCGGAGTCGGCAATAGCAAGCACAAGACTCCGGTTCCGAAACCTTCGACCCAGCGTCCCCAGCGACGACGGCAGTAATCGGCCAACAGCCTCGGCCGGCACGCCAACCGCTCCAGAGCAGCTCGCCGGACTCGCGATTCCATTTCGGGCTCGCGGAGACTCATGATTCCGACGTGTCCCGCAATTGAGAGAAGAGATGTTCGAGCACCGCCCCCGGCGCGGCTTTGCTCGATTCCGTGAGGCTGAACATCGTATCGAACGCGTGAATCTTCCCGCTGTTGATGACGCAGACTCGATCCGAGAACGATTCGGCCAGCTCCAACAACTGCGTCGAGTAAATCACCGTCCGCCCGCGCCGACTGGCATCGCGCACCAATCTCCGAAACGCCGACAGACCCAACGGGTCCATGCCCGAGGCGAATGGCTCGTCGAACAACCACATCTCCGGATCGGCGATCGCCATCGCGATCAGTCCGGCCTTGTACTGCTGACCTCGCGACAACTTGGCGACCGGCGATTTGATGAGCGGCAACAAATCGAACTCTTCCAGCAATTCCACGACACGCTGCTCGATGCCGGCTTCGGCTTTCTCGTAGGCTTTCGCAACCAGCCCGATGTGCTGCAACAACGACACGCGCGGATAGAAGAACGGGAAGTCCGGCAGGAAGTGCAACCGCTTCCGCAGATCAGTGCGGCTGCGCCGAAACGCTTCGTCATCGAACAGCACCTCGCCACGATCGGGCACCACGATCCCGCTGAGGCAGCGCAGCAATGTCGTCTTGCCAGATCCATTCACCCCCAACAGAGAGATGATCTGTCCCGGTTCGATGTCGAGCGTCACGTCATCCAGTGCGTGGACTCGGCCATACGACTTATCAACGTTCCGCAGAGCGATCTTCATGGTGGGCAAAATCATGGGTCACAGAATCATGAACCGCAGAGGGGATTATTCCCGGTGTCGATCCCCATCGGAAGCCGCTTCGGCTTTCATGATTTTGTGTAAGATGATTCTGTTTTCCCCATCACTCTGGCGGAGATCGCGAATGTCTCAGCTTGTTCGCAAGTTTGCTTGTGGTTTGTTGGCTCTGCTCGCCTTGAGCGTGTCGTCCGCCTTCGCTCAGAGAGAGCTCAAGGACATCCCCGACCCTGATCCGGAGATCGAGCGGAAGTCGTTCATCGTCGCCGATGGCTTTGAGGTGAATCTGTTCGCGGCCGATCCGCTGCTGCACAAGCCGATTCAGATGAACTTTGATCCGCAGGGGAGATTGTGGATCGCGGCGTCGGAGGTTTATCCGCAGATTGCTCCGGGGCAGAAGGCAAACGACAAGATTCTGGTGCTAGAGGACACCGATGGGGACAGCCGCTCGGACAAGACGACGGTGTTCGCGGATGGGCTGCTGATTCCGACGGGCGTTGAGCCGGGTGACGGCGGCGCGTATGTCGCGGCGAGCACTGAGTTGCTGCATCTCAAGGACACCGACGGCGACGGCAAGGCGGATGAATCGCGAGTCGTGTTGTCGGGGTTCGGCACCGAGGACACGCACCACATCTTGCACACGTTGCGGTGGGGGACCGAAAGAACTCGCCGCCGCGCTGGCCAACAAGAAGCTGCCCCCCGACGCGGCGAAGGTCGCGCTCCGCACGCTCGATGCCTCCGGCCGGCAGATTCCCGCGCTGAGCGAAGCGCTCACGAAAGCCGGCGGGCTGACGAGCGGCCCACGCGAACTCTCGGCCGACGAAATGAAAGCCCTCGTCACCGAAGTCGCCGAGAAAGGGAACGCTCATCGCGGCGAGGCGATCTATCGCCGCAAAGAACTGAACTGCCTGAAGTGCCACGCCATCGGCGGAGCCGGCGGCCGAGTTGGCCCCGACATGCTCAGCCTCGGCTCGTCCGCCCAGATCGACTACATCGCCGAGTCGCTGCTGGCCCCAACAAAAAGGTCAAAGAGAATTTTAATTCGCTGGTGGTCGTCACGGACGATGGAAAGGTTCGGTCAGGAATCAAGCTGCGTCAGACCGACACCGACCTGCTGCTCCGCGACACCGAAGACAACGAGTTCGCGATCCCGCTGAAAAAGATCGAAGAACAAACCAACGGCGCAAGCCTCATGCCCGCCGGCCTCGCCGACAAACTGACGCGCACCGAGTTGATCGACCTCGTCCGGTTCCTCTCCGAACTGGGCAAATCCGGCGACTTCCAAATCAGCAAACAACCGTTGGTCCGCCGCTGGCAAACGCTCGCCCCGACCGAAGCCGCGATTATGCAACTCCGCCGAGTCAGCTACGCCAGCGTCGCTCAAAACGACGCCGCGCTGACTTGGACTCCCGCCTACGCAAAAGTCAGCGGCGAGCTGCCACTGAACGAGCTCTCCGAACTCCGCCCCCCCCTTCCGAGCCAAAGAAGGCCAACTCGGAGCGGCCTTCACTCGCTTCGAACTCGATGTCACCTCACCCGGCCAGGCGAAGTTGTTGTTGAATTCGATAGATGGGCTGACCGCATGGCTCGACGCTGACCCGATCAAGCTCGAAAAAGAAACGCGGCTCGACCTGCCTCAAGGCCGACATCGCATCACATTTGCGATCGAACTCTCGCAACGCCAAGTACCGCTGAAGGTCGAATTGACCGATGAGCCGGGATCAGCGGCGAAGGTGCAAATCGTCAACGGGAAGTGATCATCCCGGACGATGTTTCAGCGACCGACCGACGGCGTGAGATGCACTGCAACCCGGTGGTTGAACTCTTCGTTCGACAGATAGCCGTTTTCCACGAGCAGCTTCCGTGTGGTCACAAGTTCCGTGGGACGGGCCAATTCGGAGCCGTCGGTGGTGGGGAGCAAAACGAGCGTGCGTGCGTGCTGATGTGCGCTCCAGCCATTTGGCAACTCGGTCGAATGGAAACCGAGTTCCAGCAAGAGTTGCCGTAATTGACTGAGAGTGACCGACATGACTGCTACTTAAGCAAAGTTCGCTACGCTGCCCGGGACTGATATCCTGGATTGTCGTCATCGATCCTGATCCCGTTCCATTCCAATTGATGCCGCAACGACAACCAATCGGAATCGCGAACCAAATCGGCTGACTTGTGGGGTGGCAACGCATGGACGAGTCCAGAAGACCTTAGCAAATAGATGACATTCGCAGACCGATCCGTCAGTCGTTCAAAACCGAGACGAGACATGAGGTCATCAAGCTGTCCGTAGTTTGCAGGCTTGTTCATCTCGGCCTCCTTGGAAATTGTGGTCCCTGTGTGTGCTGCAGAATCTGGAAGAATTCCGTGTTGATCTTCGCCTTGAGCCTTCTCCAAAGCTGGATCGCCTCGTGGTCCAGCCTCTGCGTTTTGGGGATGTGGATCGTGATTTTCGTCTGGTGGCGCTGATGCTCTTCCATCAGATCGCTGGCTTGGATGTGTCGCCAAAAAGCTTCCTCGGATTTCGGAAGGTAGACGACGAGGATCACCGGATAAGGCTCTATCAACCAATGGTCCAAGTCCTTGCGAGACACTCGCACGGACAACTGCTGGGCATCCTCGATCCAGGACGGTGAATCCGTGGCCTTCAACTGAAAATTGACTTGTCCGTTTTCCACATACCCATCTTCATCGTAGGTGTGCATCAGCAGGTCAATGCCGTAGTCCGCTCGAATGCGTTCCACCGTGTATCCGCAGCGGAGAATCTGCCCCGTCACAAAGTTCTCGCTGAGATCAGCAATCACATGCCCGCGAGTTCGTTGTTTGCGTTGATCTGGCACGTTGCACGCGAAAATCGGTGGTCATTTTTCGATCCATCGGCGGGCTGTTACTCAGAAACCCAACTTCTCTGCAAGCCCATCTCCATCAGGCGTGCAGACTCGAAGATCCAAAACATGCTTCGTTGGCCGTGCTTGCCTGCTTTGTGTAGGTCCGACAAACTGTCGCCCCTCATTCGCAAACCCCTGCCCGCATCAAGGAAATCAGCATGACTGCCTCTTGGATTCGCTCGCTCATGGCCTCGGCATTGGTTTTAGGATTACTGAATTCGGCGTTCGCCGCCGATTCGCCCCTGGTGGCAACGGACGTCAAGCAGGTGGATCGCGATTACTGGTTTCAGGGGGAGTACCTCGGCTCGGCTCGGAACAGTTGCGGGAAGTGTGAAGCGTGCGGCTTGCAGGTCGTGGCGCTCGGCAAGAGTGAGTTTCAAGCGGTGCTGTATCGTGGCGGCCTGCCCGGTGGCGGCTGGTGGACGGGGATGACCAAGCACGATTTGAAAGGGAAACGCGACGGCGAAATGCTGCGGTTGATCGGCGACGATGCGACTCAGCGGATCGAGATTCAGAAAAGCAAAGCAACGTTGCAGACGGTGCATCAACCGCCGTCGCCTGCCAGTGAGCAAGTCGTGGCATTGGGAGAATTGATTCGCGTAGAGCGTCGCAGCCAATCGCTGGGAGCCGCGCCGCCGTCAGGTGCGATTGTGCTCTTCGACGGCAGCAACACCGATCATTGGAAGAATGGGCGCAAGACGGACGACGGCTTGTTGATGATCGGCACCGAGACGAAGACCTCGTTCCAAGATTTTTACATGCACATCGAGTTTCAGTTGCCCTATATGCCCAACGCTCGCGAGCAAGGGCGTGCCAACAGCGGCGTCTACATTCAAAGCCGGTATGAGGTGCAGGTGCTCGATTCCTTCGGCCTCAAGGGTGAGTTCAACGAAGCGGCGAGTCTTTATCGTTTCAAAGCTCCCGACACGAACCTGTGCTTCCCGCCGCTGGTGTGGCAGACGTACGACATCGACTTCCAATCGCCGCGGTTCGATGCCGACAAGAAAAAAACTGGTTCGGGAACGATCTCCGTCTGGCACAACGGCGTGCTGGTGCAGAACCGACTTGAGTTGGCCAACAAGACCGGTGGCGGAGCAGCCGAAGGCCCATTGCCGCTCCCGACGAAGCTGCAAGACCACGGCAATCCGGTTCGCTTTCGGAATATCTGGCTGATCGACCGCAGTTGCGCTGCGAGTACGTTGGCCCAATCTGCATCACTTGCCCAGCCGTCGAAGTAGACCACAAAACGCAACAGGCGAGCGGGGCGGCGTCAGCCCCCCGATGATGTGGCGAACGCGAATGCACCGGGGAGCTGACGCCCGCCCGCTCGCCAAATTGGTTGAGCCGCCCGCGCTGCCTGCGCCTCGCTTTCGGCGCGTCGCAATCTCGTCTCGACACGATTTCCGCCGGACACCTATAACCCGGCCCCTTCCAGAATCCTGTCTGACGAAGTTCCCGCCTCGTCTCCTTCCCTTCCTCGCAGATACCTCCGTCGGATCGCGTTTCGCGCGGCTGCGGTGAGTCTGCCTCGAGTTGATCCCCCCGGATGGATGATCGATGAACAAAGCCTCGTTTCATTGGGCGTTCCTGGCATTTTTGGCGAGCTCCCTCAGCGGCTGCGCGTCTCCCATGGGACTGTTTGCCAAGAAGCCGCAGTCGCTTGAGGAATATAAAGCCGAGCAACACGCAAAGCAGAATCAGATCGCCGGCAGCCGCGCTGCTCCAGCGACCGGCCAAGTCGAGATCGCCGAGTTGCTGCACAAAGGGCATGCCGCCTTTCAGCAATCGAATCTGCCGGAAGCGCAGTCGAACTATTACGCCGTCGTTCAACGGCAACCGAATCATCCGGTGGCGAATCATCGGCTGGGAGTCATCGCCGATCGGCAACAAGATTATCAATCGGCGCAACGCTTTTACTTCACCGCGTTGCAGGCTTCGCCGCACGATCCGAATTTGTTGAACGACATCGGCTATTCGTATCTGTTGCAGTCGCGGTACGGCGAGGCCGAACAGTATTTGCAGTCCGCCTTGCGGCAGAACGCGACACAATCCAATGCGATCAACAACCTCGGCCTGTTGTACGCCAAACAAGGCCAGGCGGAGCAAGCGATGGCCATGTTCCGCCGTACCAACAGCGAGGCGGAGGCGCGAGCGAATCTCGCTCGACTGCTGCCCAGTGGAGCGGGAACAGCAACACCGCCAGCGACGATGCTCGCGCAAAATCCGTGGGCACCGCAGAACACAATGAATCCCGCACCGACTTGGAATGGTGGCCAAAATGGTGAAGTGGCTAGCGCGCCAACTGGACCGAACCCGCCGAATGGTTATCCGCCAAACAGCTATCCGCCCAACAATGCGACTGGCGCTTGGCCGCCGCCCAATTCGATGACTCCGAATAACCTGGCACCGGTCGCGCAGAACGGACCGAATCTTTCGTCACCGCTGCTCGCTGATCCGAACTTACCGGGAACAACTCGGAACCTCCTGGAACAGATGGAACGTGAGAAGCGGAAGGCCGTCGCCGAACGGCAAGCTCGCGATTTTGCCGATCGGCAGCGACGCGAAATCGCGGCGCGGCAACTGCGTGATGAAGAGTTTGGTCGACCGAACGCTGTGAATCCGAATCTTCCACGACCAACCGATCCGAACCGTTTGAATCCGCCTCCCTATGGCCTGTCGAACGCCGCCTCCAATCCGCACGGCTCAATCGTTGTCGGTCCACCGCCGTTGAATCCGAATCCGAATCCAAATCCGAACGTGAATTCCAACACCCCCGCCGGGTGGACGCCCCCTCCGAGCACCGCGTCACCACCGAATGGTTATGTGGACTTGATTCCGTCCAACGTTCCCAACGCGTCCACGAACTTGTTGCCCAATGCCACGCGCGGACAGATGCCGCCGGCCAGCGCTGGCTCGCCGCTGGACACGATGCCGGCTTGGCCGCCATCGGACACAATGCCGATGAACACTCCGAATAACTCAGCCGCAGGGGCAGCTCCATGGCCGAATGTGATTACCTCCGGCGCGGTTGACGATCCGGCTCGCGCGGCGTCGCGAATGGGAATGAACGCCGGACCGGGCTACATGTTTCCAATCACGCCGGGACCAACTTCCGCGCCGCCGAATTCGACGAACTGGCCTCCCGCGACGAACCCGCCGAACAACGACACGCCTCTCAACGGAGTCGCACCGACAACGCCTCCCAACTGGCCGGGCAATTCGAATCAACCGGGATACGGACCCGCGACAGGTGAACCGCCTGCCGGATCGTTTGGGCTCGGCAACTTCAACACCTCGGCCAACTCGCAGCCGCAGAGGCCCCAGTCGCCGGCTCAGCCTGCCTCGCAAGGTCAACTGCCGCCGACCGAGCTGCCTCAGACTCCCAATCGATTCGGATTCGTTCCATCCGCGAACAGCCCGACCGCTCAGCCGACGGGCTTCGCGCCGAATCCCAGAACAAGCGGAACACCCGCGCCGCAATTCCGATCCTTCAATGCTCCCACACCGAATCCGAATCCGCCGACGAACGCTGCGCAGCGCAGCGACACGCGAGCAAACGGGACTGATCGATTCGGCGACAACCAATGGGAGCAAGGCCAGACGCCGGGGGGCCAAAGTCCGCAAACGTCTTTGTCAACGCGGCCAGGATTCTTGCCGACAAACGACGGCGACAATTCGCTTTTAGAGTACGAGCGTGAAATCCAGAGACAAAACGCAGAGGTCAATCTGATTCGGCAACAGCTCGATGCTCAGAGGCAATTGCTTGGCTCGGAGAACAATTCTACGTTCGGACGGAGATGAACGACGCGACGGGGCCGGTCAATCACAGCGAATCGCTCGGCACATACGGCTGGGCGAGCGGCAGCGCGACGGTGTGCTGGAAGCGATCGGTCGAGGCACTCACCGGGCGCGAGTACCAGCCGTTCGTCACCACCGGCGGATGAAAGTCGATCGTGATCCGAACCGCGTTGGGCAAACTATTGGACGTGGCGCTGTCCCACGACGTGCCCCAGCTCACACCGTCAAAGTACTCGAACTGAATCGAGGCCACTTCCGGCGCGAGCAACTGCGCGCCGGACGCCATCGACGACATGTCGCCCGATTCGTCGGCGGCTTGCATCGCCATGCGATCCCCTTGCAGACGTGCCAACCCAGTGGCCTGACCCGTCGCGCTCGTCAGAGAAGAAGAAAGTTGTTGCGCAACTGAGGAACTCGACCCGGCCAAAAAATACATAACCGATTGCAGATCGCTGCCCGAAAACGCTGACGTCCCGGAGACACTGCCGTTCGCGGTGGACTGCGCCGCCGCGGACAAAGTCGACGCGCGACTGGGCAAACTCAAATGCACCACGAGATTCTGCGAGTCTCCGAACACACCCGTCTTCTGCGTCGAATAAGTGTCCGTCGTGGTCGTGCTCGACGAACTGCCGGTCGAACCGCTGCTCGAGGTGCTCGAACTCGTGTCGCTCGATCCGGTGGTTCCGCCGGACGACGAACCACTGCTGCCCGAAGTGCTGCCGGTCGTGCTACTCGACGAGCTTGTGTCGCCGGAACTCGCCGATGAGCCGTCATCGGTGGAGGACTGAAGCGGAGAGTCTCGAAACACAACCGAACGGAGATCGGTCTCAATCCTGCGGAACAACGCGCGAGCAACTTGCGAACGCTCCATCTCCACT
The DNA here is from genome assembly GCA_945905295.1 of Planctomyces sp. SH-PL62. Classification (GTDB taxonomy): domain Bacteria; phylum Planctomycetota; class Planctomycetia; order Planctomycetales; family Planctomycetaceae; genus SXKJ01. Next base: position 41,328 of record CAMDPX010000035.1, read on the forward strand.
TGCCCCAACGCGGACGACGACCAGTGCATCTGCAACGCCGTGTACAACGCGACTAACAGCAAGCTCGACAAGCCGAGCGCGAGCACCATCTCCAACAGCGTGAAGCCACGCGGCAATGGCGAGCGGGGCGGCGTCAGCCCCCCGGTGGTCGCTGTGCTCGCTGAAAACCGGGGGGCTGACGCCGCCCCACTCGCCTGAAAGTCAATTGCTTCGCCGACTCGGAGAGTCAGGCTACGGGATGCGCGACGTCGTCGTGTCATGGCGTGGTCGTCCCATCGGTCGTGGTTTGTTGCGCGTCGGTCCACACCTGCGGGTCGCGAAGCAACCGACTGAGTTGATAGCCGCTGGCGGACAGCCCTCCCTGCCCCGGATGCGAGACATTCACGACCAACAGCTTCACGTTCGCGTGTACGTCGCTGGGCAGGACTTTCAGACTCCAAGTCCAAGTGGAGTCATCCTCGAACGGCGTGTCGGTCGTGTCTTGCAACGGCACCGCACCGGCCACCACTTCGTTCAGTTTCGACTCGCACCGCAGAATCGCCTGAGTGGCCAATCTCGCCTGCACGGAAGCTCGCACGCCTCCGTACCACAACTGGCTGAGCGCGGCCAATGCTCCGAGAAACAGCCCGAGCGACAACAAGACTTCCAGCAATGTCAGACCCTGTCGCGCTGCCGACTTTCCCTCGGTCGTTCTGTGAATTCGCCCGCGCATCACCGCCTCCGATTCTCGATGGAGGAAACGGTCACGCCACCGGTGAAGCCGCGCACGGCCAACCGGATTTGACGATCGCGAGAGTCGATCACCGCCAGTTCGGAATCGATCGCCGAACCGTCCGGCTGAAATGTCATCGGAGCACTCCAGCCGACCTGTGCCATCTCGTAACCGTTGGACAGCCCAGCCACCATCGCTTGCGGCAAACGCTCGACCGTCAGTGGCACTCCGTTGATGTCGCTAAGGAACAGGATCCCCTTGGGGAGCTCGCCGAATGACGGCCCCGTCGTCGAACTGGCGGCCGCGTTGTTCGCGGCTCCAGAACCACTTCCGCCGGATGTCGGCGAGTTCGATTCCTGCGGCGTCCAGAGATAATGGCGACCACCTGGCTCAAAGCGAAACTGCCAAGCGGCACTGGAATCGAGCGCCTTCAGCCTCACGGTCGCGATCTGCGAACGAGCCCGTTCGGCCGCCTCTTTCAACGGTTGATCAGCCATCATCCGCATCACCGGCGGGAGAACCAATCCGCTGATGACCAACAGCAACGCCAGCACCAACAGCAACTCGGCAAAGGTGAAGCCAGCGGAACGCAAACTCTCACCGTGCCGAGCACGCAGCGACCACGGCTGTTCGAGTCTGCTCATCATGCGTCACCACTAATTCTGCGACCAATTGTTGACGTCGTCGGCGGTGTCGTCTTGATGATCCGGTCCAGCCGACCAGATTGCCGGCTTGTCGATGTTCGATTGACGATTGCCCGACGCCGGGTACTCGTATCGCAAGGGCTGCTTCCAAGCGTCGAGCGGAACCTTTTCCAAGTACGGTGGTCGCGGCTTCGCGGACTCAGCCGATTGCTCCGGGGTCATCAGCATCTGAATGATCGTCTCACCGTTGCCCGGGGGAAACTGCCCGTCATGGTCTTGGGCATACATCTTCATGGCGTTCTCGAAGCCGGCGATGCTGATGCGCGTCGCCTTCTGATTCGCCACTTCCTGCCGGCCGAGCAGGTTCGGCACCACCATCGCCGCGATCACACCCAGAATCGCGAGCACCAACAAGACTTCAATCAATGTGAACCCGGAACGGGTGAAACGGCGGGGGGAGGAACGGCGAGCGGCGTGCATGACATGTTTCCTTGAGGCGGGAATGATTTTGGTAGCCGCGTTTCGCCAGAACGCGGGTTCTCGGCGATTCGCCCGCGTTCTGGCGAATCGCGGCTATTCAGGTAATCGGGCATCAGCGTACTCAAACGCTCGACCGCTGAATATGCCCCACTCCATTTTTTGACAGTCACGTCCACCCCACTTCGACCGCCGCGGCAAATCACAAATCGCGAGTTTGCAGGAAGAGCGCTTTCTTCTCGCCCGGCAGCGTGAAATCGAAGCCGCACCGCTGAAAAAACTCGTCGTTGGATGTGATCGCCATGACCTCCAGCACATGGCGTTCTTGGGCACGTTCGACGCAGCGCTGAACCAACCCTCGACCAACACCACAACCGCGAAAATCGGAAGCCACGGCGAGGCTGCGAATCTCGCTCATCTTCGGCGAATAAATCTCCAACGCCGCGAACCCGACGATACGGCCAGCCGACTCGGCGACGAAACCGTGCTCGACCAAATCTTCCAATTCCTTGGTCGTGCGCGGCAGCAGTTTCCCGGCCGCGACAAACGGCTCGATGAACGTCGCGATCGCCGAGAGATCGCTGGACTGGACGGAACGAATCGTGACGGAAGCACTCGTGTTCGACATGGATCTCTCACCGCAGGAGTTCGTGACGGCGGAACTATAGCCGGCGCGGCCACACGTAAAACAGGCGAGCGGGGCGGCGTCAGCCCCCCGGTCTGGCGGCGAATGTATCGGTGACTGGCGAATGCACCGGGGGGCTGACGCCGCC